>NZ_CP118631.1:6487020-6824424 GCF_028993635.1 Mucilaginibacter sp. SJ | reverse complement strand
TGAGCCTGCTTTCTGGGTATGCGACGGCAGTACCGAATTTGAAATTGGCGAAGGTATTTTAGAAGAGCGCGGTACTGAAATTACACTGTACATCAACGATGAATCGGCCGAGTTTTTAAGCCAATACAAACTACAGGAGATCCTTGATAAATATTGTAAATTTTTGCCGGTACCTATCAAATTCGGCACCAAAACCGAATCTGTTGAAGATGGCGTTGATGAAGAAGGTAAACCAAAATATACTTCAGTGGAGGTTGATAATATCATCAACACTACCAACCCTATCTGGACAAAAGCACCATCTGAATTAAAAGATGAAGATTATCTTGACTTTTACAAACAGCTTTATCCTTTCAGCGAAGACCCATTATTCTGGATCCACCTTAATGTTGATTATCCTTTCAACCTGACAGGTGTACTATACTTCCCTAAACTGAAAAACGATTTTGAATTCCAGAAAAACAAGATCAAATTATTCAGTCGCCAGGTATTTATTACCGACGAGGTAAAAGACATTGTTCCTGAATTTTTGATGCTGTTACATGGCGTTATCGATTCACCTGATATCCCGCTTAACGTATCACGCAGCTTTTTACAAGCCGATAGCAACGTTAAAAAGATCAACAGCTATATCACCAAAAAAGTAGCTGATAAATTGGCAGACCTTTTCAAAGCCGACCGCAAAGCTTACGAAGAAAAATGGACAGATATTGGCCTGTTTGTAAAATACGGCATGGTAAGCGAAGACAAGTTTTATGACAAAGCAAAAGACTTTGTTTTGGTTACCAACACCGAAAAACAAAACTTCACCCTGCCTGAGTATAAAGACAAGGTTGAAGCAAACCAAACAGATAAAGACGGGCAGTTGGTTTACATCTACACCAATGATCCGGCAAAACAGGATTCATTTATCCAATCGGCCAATAAAAAAGGCTATGATGTATTGGTGATGAACTCTCCTATCGACAATCACTTCATCAGCCAACTGGAACAAAAATTAGAGAAAACATCATTAAAACGTGTTGACGCTGATGTTGCTGATAAACTGATTAAAAAGGATGACGCGCTTGAAACTGTACTTACCGAAGAGCAAAGCACCCAGGTAAAAAGCATTTTCGATAAAGCCATCAACAGGCCAGCTTACAACGTTCAGATAGAAAGCCTTAACCCCGACGAGTTACCGGTTACTGTAACTATGGACGAGTTTATGCGCCGTATGAAAGATATGGCAGCTATGGGCGGTGGCATGAGCTTTTACGGCAACATGCCTGATAACTACAAAGTAATTGTAAACGGCAATCACAAACTGGTAAGCCGCATTTTACAGGAAGAAGATGAAACTGTACAAGCCCAGCTTTCAAAACAAGCTTTTGACTTAGCACTGTTATCACAAGGGTTATTGACTGGTGCCGATTTAACTGAATTTGTTAAACGTAGCGTTAGCCTGATATAATTTTCTCATGCGTCATGCCGAATTTATTTCGGCACCCCACATGCAAGGTTGTACGATTGTCTTTGCAACGTTAATATATGGTGAGATCCTGAAACAAGTTCAGGACGACTAAATTCTCTTAAAAGCCATCCAAAACGGGTGGCTTTTTTGTTTAAAAGATTGTTTAAATTTGAGTGTACTTAAACCTAAATAACTCTTTACCGTCTAACCACTTAAACATTTATATCATGAAAATCTTAAACAAAATAGCCCTTTTGGCTGCTTTCATATTTATTGGGGTTAACGTAAGCTTTGCCCAGACCAAAGCCGAGAAAAAAGCAGCAAAGCAGGCTGAAATTAAAAAGATGGTCGATGATCAAAACTTTGTATTTAAAGCAAACTACGCTTTGCCCATGCGGGGTGGCACAAGGCCGCTTACTTCTGATTATGATCTCACAGTAAATAAAGATACCATTGTATCGTTCTTGCCTTATTTTGGCAGGGCTTATGTAGCTCCACCTCCGGGAACAACAGATGGTGGTATTAAAGTAAATACTACAAAATTTACATATTCGTCAGTAAAAAAGGGAAGCGGATGGAATATCACGATCAAACCCAAAGAAAAAAACATAGCCGACTGGCGCGATGTTCAAACATTTAATCTGAGTATTTCGCAGGATGGATACGGCTCCCTGCAAGTGATCAGCAGTAACCGCGACCCAATATCATTCAATGGTTATGTGGAAGAGAGAAAAAGTAAATAGGAAAAGCCTAAGGCTCAAAGCAGCAAGAATTGGCCCGGAGCATAATGCTTTGGGCTTTTTGCTTTCAGCGTTTAGCTCATTAACCTTCAGCTATCAATCCCGCATTATCCTTCAGCTCCACTCCCGACAGTTTCCGTTTAAACGCTTCATTAATTAAATAAAAAATTTTCTTTGCTGCTTTTTTATAGGTTAAACCTTTGGGGCGGATATTAGAAACGCAGTTTCGTGATTCGTCTGTCAAACCGGGTTTGGGATTATAGGTAAGATATGCACCAAGACTATCCGCGGCACTTAGACCAGGGCGCTCACCAATCAAGATCAAAGAAAGTTTAGCCTTCAGGCCATACCCAATATCGTCGCCAATGGCTACCCTCCCCTGTTCAACCAGGCTTATTGGCGCAAGCTTTAAACCATTGGCAACCAACAAAGGAATCAGCGCATCAAGCAGGCCTACAGCGTTTTCATTTACAGCGGTTGCCGAAAGGCCGTCAACTATCATGATAGCTATATCACTTTTAGCGCTATAGTCGTTTAATTCGTTCAGCGAGGCATCGTTCAGCCTTCGTCCAAGGTCTGGCCGTTGCAGGTACTGCCGGCGGTCGGTTATCCGGCTATGCAAGTGTAAAACCGGCAGTTCAAAGTGCATCAGCGAGTTTGTTAGCTTAGCAAGATCAAGCTCAGAATATACGGCATCCCTTGCATGTGCATGCGCCAGCTTGAACTCAAGCGACTGCTTTAGCGGGATGCTTGTTCCCACGCGGCCAATAGCAATTCGCGCAGAAGTAAATTCCTGCAAAGCTTTTAGTGGCTCAATTTCCTGTGGGATGTTTCGTTTCATTTAATGGTTTACTTATGTCCTTGATATAGCAGCAACCTGTCACTCTGCCCTCGCTCGGCTCCAGCTGAATGACCATTATTCATAGGCCTCCGGCCTGTGTGCCATAAGAGCTTACGTCGGCCAGAGGCCGTGAGATAGCTGACACTCGGCCGGAGCCGAGCGACGGCAGAGGATGACACCGTATTTTTTATTTTTCGTCAGTTCAAAAAACTTTTTACCTTTCGCCTTTACCCTTTCGCCTTCAATCAAAAACCTCTCAACAACCCGTGTTCCGTAACAGGCAGCATATAACCTTTATCATCAACAATCCCCTGCTTTATCAACCAACCCTCAAACTCAGGAGCGGGTTTCAACCCCAATACTTTACGCAGGTAAAGGGCATCGTGAAACGAAGTTGACTGGTAATTAAGCATAATATCATCCGAGCCCGGAATACCCATCACGAAGTTACAACCCGCTACCCCAAGCAACGTAAGCAGGTTATCCATATCGTCCTGATCGGCTTCCGCATGATTGGTATAGCAAACGTCAACACCCATGGGCAGGCCTAAAAGTTTTCCGCAAAAATGATCTTCAAGCGCAGCACGGATGATCTGCTTGCCATCATACAAATATTCGGGGCCAATAAAACCAACTACCGTATTCACCAGCAAAGGATTAAACTTACGGGCGACGGCATAGGCCCGCACCTCGCAGGTTTGCTGATCAACACCGAAATTGGCATTGGCCGATAAGGCGCTACCCTGTCCGGTTTCAAAATACATTACATTATTACCAACAGTACCCCGCTTTAACGATAGTGTGGCCTGGTAAGCTTCCTCAATCAAGCTTAAATTAACCCCGAAACTGGCATTAGCTTTTTCCGTGCCTGCAATGGATTGAAAACATAGGTCGACAGGGGCGCCTTCGTTAACCAATTGTAATGTGGTAGTTATGTGGCTTAGTACGCAGGTTTGTGTAGGGATATCGAAACGGTGCCGTAACTCATTCATCAACGTCAATAAACTGCTCACCGCCGCCGGACTGTCAGTCGCCGGGTTAATGCCTATAACAGCATCCCCGCTGCCAAATAATAAGCCGTCGATGATGCTGGCCGCTACTCCCCGCGGATCATCAGTTGGATGATTGGGCTGTAAACGGGTACTAAAATGTCCCTTTAAGCCTATGGTATTACGAAAGCGGGTAACCACCTGGCATTTATTGGCCATAGCAATCAGGTCCTGGTTGCGCATCAGTTTGGATACTGCAGCAACCATTTCGGGTGTCAAGCCGGGAGCTATAGTTGTTAAAATAGCACAGTCGGTTTCGTCACTTAATAACCAATCACGTAATTCGCCAACGGTTAAATGGCCAATGTGACTAAAGGCAGCCTTATCATGATCGTCAATGATCAGGCGGGTAATTTCATCGTTCTCATAAGGGATTACCGCTTCATTTAAAAAGTTTTTAAGCGGCACATCGGCCAGGGTTATCTGCGCTGCCACTCGCTCCTCATACCCCACGGCACAAAGCCCGGCCAGTTCATCGCCCGAGCGGTAAGGTGACGCCTTGCCCAGCAATGCTTTCAGGTCGGGAAACTTATAAACCCGGTGATGTATGTTGTGGCGGTACATTTCTTTATATCATTATTTCACTGGTCATTGGGTCATTTTTTTCAATCATTATGTCATTGGTTCATTATTCAAAAAGCGAACAAGCAAATGATTTAGTGACTCAATGATTAATGACCTCCTCATCCATTGGTGCGCTCATCATATTTTCTGTTAAAGCCACTTTATGCTTGCCCATCACTATAAAAATCAGTAAAACAATTACTAATCCTCCCGCAAAAATGAGGCTCATATCTGGGTTAAAATAGATTGTTGCTATTAAACATATCACACAAATAACCAAAGCTATTGCCGGGAAAACCGGGTATACCGGGGCCAGGAAGGGCCGGCTTAAGCGCGGCTCCTTTTTGCGTAATATAAAGAGGCTCGTCATGCTCATGATGTACATTACGACCGCACCAAGCACCGAGAGCATGATGATCTGATCCGTCTTAAACTTATAAATGAAGATGGAGCTTACTATACCACTTACCACAAGCGCCCAATGTGGTGTCTTAAATCTGTGATTAATGTCCGCCAGCATCCGGGGCAAATAACCGCTGCGTGCCATGGCAAACACCTGCCGCGAAGAGGCGAGAATAATACCATGCAGCGACGCGATCAGTCCAAATAAACCTATACTCGCAAATATTTTGGTTAAACCGTTTCCTTTGCCCAATACTATCCCAATAGCCTCGGGCAAGGGGTAGTCTAAATGGCTTAGTTTGCGCCAGTCGGTAAGCCCACCGGTTATAACCATTACCCCCAACGCTAACACTACCAGCGTTATAATAGCCGATATATAACCACGGGGAATATTCCTTTTCGGGTTCTCCACCTCTTCGGCTACCATAGCTACGCCTTCAATAGCCAGGTAAAACCAAACTGCAAAAGGCAAAGCTGCAAATACGCCAGCCCAGCCAAAAGGCATTGGATTGGCAAGGTAGTTTACCATTTTAAAATGCGGCGACACAATCCCCAGGTAAAGCAGCAGCTCAATTACGGCAAGTACGGTAATGAACACCGAAAACGTCGCCGATTCCTTTACCCCAAGCATATTTAAAAGGATAAAAAGAATATTAAAGCCCATGGCGGCCTCTGTTATAGGGATAGCCGGGTATAAAAAGTGCAGGTAACTCCCTAAAGAAACTGCTACAGCGGGCGTAGCCACCAGGAAATCGACAAGGGTAGCGTAACCGGCAACTAAGCCACCAAACGGTCCCATCGCACGATATGCATAAGCAAAAGCGCCACCCGCGTGAGGTATGGAAGCGGTGAGTTCGGTATAGCTAAAAATAAATGTAATATACATTAAGGTGATAACCAGGGTGGCTATCAGCAAACCTATGGTGCCGGATACGGCCCATCCCAAATTCCACCCAAAATATTCGCCCGAAATAACCAACCCTACGGCTATAGCCCATAAATGGATAGGTTTTAAAACCCGTTTTAAATGTTCTGCAGATGTTTCCGCCATAAGCCGCCGTTATAAATAATGTTTTATCGCCTCAAATTACTCAACAGGCAGGTTAAATCAAAATTACGGCACATTATAGAATTGTTAAGCTATACTTTTTAAAAAAATACTATAAGTTCCGGCGTCTTCTTTTACAAAAAAAGCTCATAAACTATGATAAGAGGCAAACAACAATCGTTAGCAAACAAAACAGCCGATAAATTTGAATTTATCGGCTGTAATTTTGTTATAACAATTAATAGTTAGTTCAGCTGTACCAAAGTTATTTACACCATCAGCTTATCCTTCAAATACCCTATGCTGGCAGTTATACTGGCAAAGGCATCTTTTGGCATATCATGCTCTACAAAAAAGTGTTGCATACCGGCTGATTTTGCCGCCGCGAAAATCGGTTTAAAATCAATGGTACCACCTCCTACAGGTTGTATATTCTGTCGGCTTGCATCTAAATCTTTCACATGCCAAAGCGGGAAACGACCGGGATGTTCCTTAAACATTTCTACCGGATTTTTACCCGCTTTAACAGCCCAGGCCAAATCAAGCTCCATTTTTACATTGCTTGCATCAGTTTCACTCAATAGCAAGTCATAAGGCACTTTACCATCAACCGCGTGAAACTCCATATCGTGGTTATGATATGCAAACTGGATGCCTGCTTTTTTTGCAGCCTCCCCTGTTTTGTTCAACACCTCAATGGTCGATTTTATTTCTTCAAGCGTAGCGGTAGGCGAATTGGCGCAAACCAGGTATTGAACACCGCCTTCCGCAACCTCATCAATTACTTGCTGCATGTTATCACGCAGATTAAGCACAGGAGGCAATACCATCGGCTTACCATCTGCACCTGCAGGCATTTTTGCTCCCGGGGGCAGTTTAAACGGAGCGCCAAGAACATGGTGCGAGGTCCAGCTCATGCCCAGGTCGTTCACCATGACCTTAAATTCTTTAGGCTTCATACCATAATAGCCGCCTTTTTTACTAAAGGCAGATTCTAATTCCTTGTATCCAACAGCTGCAATTTTGCTCAGCGTGCCCTTTACATCTTCGTCAATAATGCCAAAAAAAGTAAACAACTGTAGCCCTACAGGATGGTGTTCCATGTTACTCAAAAAACTTGCCGCTTTACCCGATAAGGCCATGCCGCCAAGCACCAATGCACCGGTGCCTTTAATAAAATTTCTTCTGCTGTAAATCATGTTTGATAATGGTTAATAATTAACTGGTACAGTAAAGCTAATTAATTAATAATAAGCAAAGAAATTTTATTGTGTCTTTTTTACACAATAGTTTTATATAAAATCTAAAAGCTTAGTGCTGAAAGCTTAAGGCCGATAAATAGGTGGAATCAGTATTAGTTAATGTTATCTATAATCTTTGTTAATTAACTATCACATGGTATTATTTAGTTAACAAGCTGACGGGTTGCAGCAGAGGTGCAAAAGGTTTGTAGAAATAAATAGATGAACGTTAGGTGTGCCAGAGGTACGCGACCATTATGAGGATTTAGGTCGTTAAGACTCTACTTACAAAATGATATTTTTAAAACGATCTTTGCGCGTTGCCTTCGGCCGGGCTATCCGCTCATACGCCTGCAGGCATTACGCTCAGGGCTGGTATCCGCTCCTATCCCTAACGCATTCAAAATAAAAGCATTACCTGTTGAATTGACCCTGATCAAACAATTCCAGGTAATTGATTGTACAACGCCGACGGTATAATGGTTTTTATTTCTGTAAATTTAGGTTATCAGGTTAACATTTATAATAAAATACAGGGTTGTGAGCTTTTACTCCAAATACAAACAATTGGCTATCAACCCTGTCCAGCCGGTTTGATGTGCGGCACCTAAACCAAGACCTGTATCGCCATCAAAAAACTCGTAAAACAACACATGATCTTTAAAATGCGGATCAGTTTGCAGTTTTGGATTTTTACCGTAAACCGGTCGCTCACCATTTTCGTTTTTCATAAACAGTTTGGAAACCCGGGCATAAAGTTCGTTGGCTACCTCCTTCAGGTTCATAAAATTTCCCGATCCGGTTGGGCACTCTATTTTAAATTCATCGCCGTAAAACATATGAAAGCGGTGTAAACTATCAATGATCAGGTAATTGATCGGCATCCAGATAGGACCGCGCCAGTTACTGTTACCACCAAATAAACCGCTGTCACTCTCGCCAGGCACATAGGATATGCCAAATTCAACTCCATTTACCGAAACGTGATAAGGATGTTTAAGGTGATACTTTGAAAGTGAACGGATCCCGTAGTCGCTTAAAAACTCATTTTCATCCAACATGTATTTGAGCAATGATTTCATCCTGTAGCCGCGCAGCAAACTAATCAGGTGTTTACCGTTGCTTCCCTTCTCGTTCCAGCGCGAAACCAGCGATGCAAGATCAGGCCGGTTTTCGGCAAACCATTTCATGCGGTCTTTAAACACCGGGCTTTCCGTAATATCTTTTTCATCCAATACCTCGGTAGCAAACAGTGGAATCAGCCCTACGATGCTCCGTACCCGCATTTTAATAGAACCATCATCAGGGAAACGGATCTGATCATAAAAAAAGCCATCGTCATCATCCCAAAGCCCTTCATTATTCTCACCCAGGTTTGACATAGCTCCCACAATATAAATGAAATGCTCAAAAAATTTGGAAGCAATATCAGCGTAAGCTTTGTCGGTTTCGGTAAGCTCGGTGGCAATACGCAACAGGTTAAGCGAATACATGGCCATCAAACTGGTACCATCGGCCTGTTCCAAATGCTGCCCGGAGGGTAAATGCATATTACGGTCAAAAACACCAATATTATCCATCCCCAGGAAACCACCCTCAAAAATATTATTCCCCGATTGATCTTTACGGTTAACCCACCAGGTAAAATTCAGCATCAGCTTATGAAAAACCCGCTCCAGAAAATAGGTATCTCCCTTACCGTTATTGTTTTCTTTATCCGTTTTATAAACGTTCCACACCGCCATGGCATGTACCGGAGGGTTTACATCGCCAAAATCCCATTCATAGGCAGGCAACTGGCCGTTAGGATGCATATACCAGTCGCGGGTAAGCAAAATCAACTGATTTTTGGCAAAGGCCATATCAACAGTTGCCAGCGGCAGGCAGTGAAAAGCAAGGTCCCAGGCAGCAAACCAGGGATATTCCCATTTATCGGGCATCGAAATAATATCGCGGGTATTAAGATGCGCCCACTTACTGTTTCGGGCTTTTTGCCTTTGCGCGGGCGGGCGGGGCATCCCTTTATCGCCGCTAAGCCAATGGCGGATATCTGAATAGTAAAACTGCTTGTTCCATAACATACCCGCAAAAGCCTGTCGCTGAATAAGGCGGCGATCAGGATTCATAGTAGCGCCATGAATATCGTTATAAAACTGGTCGGCCTCTGTTTGGCGAACAGCAAAAACTTCGTCAAAATCCTCAAAACTATAATTTGCATCTTCAGACAGTCGCAAGCGTATGGTTACGCACTGCCTGGCCGGGATATTCAAATCGTAATTTATAGCTGCTTTGGTGCCCATGTTTTTAGGATTTACCGTATCGGCACCATGAATAATATAATCGTTTATACCATCCTTATAATATTTTCGGCCATCGTCATAATTATAAAGTCTGCGCGAGTTGGTTTCGTTATCACAAAACAGGAGTTGAGCTTCTCCTTCGGTATGCAGCCACATTTGTCCAAGGTCTTTATGAAAAATACTGATCACCTTATCCGCAGAAGCACAAAGATCTGGCTTGCGTGAATCATATCCCCAAGCCCAGGTATTACGGAACCATAACGTAGGCATTGCATTAAGCGGCGCGTCCTCTTCACCTCGGTTATGAATAGTTATTTTAATGAGGATATCTTCCTGTGCACTTTTAACATATTCGGTAAAAACATCAAAGTATTCGTTACGATCAAAGATCCCGGTATCCATGAGTTCAAACTCCGGATCCTGGCGGCCGCGTCGTTTGTTTTCATCAATCAGCCATTTGTACGGAAACTCGTTTTGCGGATATTTATACAACGCCTTCATGTATGAGTGCGTAGGTGTGCTATCTAAATAATAGTACATCTCTTTTACGTCCTCACCGTGGTTACCTTCGGGATTACTTAGGCCAAAATAGCGCTCTTTAATAATGGGGTCTTTTTTATTCCACAAGGCAATAGCGAAGCAAAGGTATTGCTGCCTGTCGCAGATACCGGCTATACCCTCCTCGCCCCAGCGGTAAGCTTTGCTGCGGGCCATATCATGGGTAATGTAGTTCCAGGCATCACCATTGGCACTGTAATCCTCGCGCACGGTGCCCCACTGGCGGTCACTTACATAAGGCCCCCACTTTCTCCAGCCTGTATCTTTTAACCTTGATTGTTCTGCGTTCATAGTATATTACACCACACCCAATTTAAGGTAAGCGTTTTGCAAAGTAGATTTAATTAGGTAAAAATACCGCAACGTACGATTTGTTTTTACTGTAATATGAAGAATAGGTGGGATTGGAGATTTAATTATTGATATCCTATCTCTTTCCTGGCCGAAGTTTAGCGATGGCGCAACTTCCCCCCAATTAATTAAGCTTTCAGCTTAACCTGTTAATAAGTCGGGGGCATAATGATGCGATATTTATCTTATAAGCTATATCCTGGAAGCAGAATGCTTACATCTTTTAGGACAAAGTTACGTCATCGCTAAAGTCGAGTAGTGTTAAACGGACGCGGCCTGTTCCGGAGAACTGCCTACTGCAAACTAAAAACGGCAAACTGATCAAGCCCAGGCATTCCTTAAAAACCTGAGCCAGTTGCCGTGCATCATATTTTGAATATCCTCATCAGTATAACCGCGTTTCTTTAACAGATCGGGCACTTTTTGCAGATCGGCAATGGTTTCAAGGTCATAAGGGCATTGCTCACGTCCGAAAGCGCCATCCAAATCAGTACCCATACCTACGTGCAGGGCATTACCGGCTATCTGGCAAATATGATCGATATGGTCAACCATAACTTCCATATTACAGTTCATACCTTTTGGGGTAGATACGCCCCTTACCCATCCGGGCACCATCATCCAGGCATCAAGGGCGGCGCCGATCACCGCGCCGCGGTCGATAAGGGCTTTTATCATCTCATCGCTGTACTGGCGGTTATGATTTACCAGTGCCCGGCAATTGTTATGACTTGCCCAAACGTGCCCGTTAAAATGATCAAGTGCTTCCCAAAAACTGTCATCGCAGAGATGGGTAGCATCTAAAATGATATTCAGCCGCTCCATTTCTTTAAGCAACTCATGACCTTTAGGTCCCATGTAACCGGTAGCATCAGTACCCTGAGCATACCTGCCGGGGCCATAATGCGCCGGACCAACAGCCCGCAAGCCATAATTATAAGCCTGTTCCAAATGTTTAACAGTCACTATAGAATCGGCACCTTCCAAACTTAAAATATAACCTATTGGCTTTTTTTCTGTTGGTGCACCATCATTCCAAAGTTCTAAATGTTTTCCAAGTGATGCGAGATCATTCACCTGCACCATTTCCCCGGCATCTTCCATGGCTTTGTACCAGGATATCTGCCCTTGCGTTTGTGCCCAGGCCTGTTCAGGCGAATGCCAGCCCGGTAAAGGGTTATCGGGAGCAACATAACGACCTATCTGTGTTGCTACTACAAGGCCGATATTGCCTTTGCGTAGTTCGGGTAAGGTAACAACTGCTTTGGCGCGGTCGGGTTTATCGGTTAAACCTTCCTCGCGTTGATTTACCTCGGCAAGGGGGCGCGTAAGATCGCGGTTCCACTCCAGGGCGTTCATGCTTAAATCTAAATGGGCGTCTACAACAAACATTGCTTAGGGGAAATTTAAATGGTGATCTTGCGGTCGCGGGCCTTGTTAAGCCACTCACCGCTTATATTTTCGTTCTCAATAGTATAAACGCGCTCGTACAGCGCAACAGTAGGGCAAACATGGTGCGGAATGCCATAAAGTACATCACCCACCTGATATTGGTGGTTAGCTCCCGCTTCAACTACCAGATGCTCTTCACTTTGGCTTACCGGGTAAAGCTCCGGCGCATTTAAAAAGTAAATACGTTTGCTTAGCTCATTCTCGGCAGATATCGACTTATGCCCCACATCCAAACAAAGCTTTGTTGGTCCGGGCAGGGAGATTACACGTGTAATAATCAGTGCAGCAGGCAAAAAATCCTGTTCGGGCATCTCCATTTGGTACCCTTTATCCCAGTAAACAAATGTACCGGGACTGCATTCAACATATTTACGCTTAGCATGGATAGGGAATGTTGGTGAGCCACCAGCCACTATGACCGGTTCGGGGTAGCCCTTGCTTTTTATAGTTTGCTGCAGTTTAAGTACAGGATCAAATGCAAAATTACACCTGTCTGCCCGTTTCTGAAGATCAACATCATGGATATGACCATCATAAGCATGTAAACCGACTGGGTTAATACCGGGAAGCACACCGCAATCCATATAAAGCTGCAGGGCTTCGAAACCTGGCATTATACCTGTGCGGTTCATGCCAACATTCAAATCCAGGTATACATCAATATTGGTCTTAAACCTTACCGCTTCATCGGAAATCTCCTTTGCTGATGTTGAATTATCAACCAAGCAGGAAAAATGTGTTTGGGGATAAGCATGGATCAGCCTGATAAAACGATGTAACTTAGGTCCTTCGGGCTGATAGGCCAGTAATACATCAGGAGCTTTGCTCATGGCCAGCAGTTCGGCCTCGGCAATGGTGGCACATTTGAACTTACAGATACCTGTATCCAATAACAAACCTGTAACCTCTGCATTTTTATAGGTTTTAACATGCGGGCGCAAACGGGTAACATCATCAATCATGCCGGTAAGCATGGCTATGTTTGTTTTAACCCTGTCGGGATAAACCACCAGTGCCGGCGTATCCAGCTTATTAATATCCTGTATATTATACCAGTTGGGCGTCATGGGTTTAATATTTTTTCATGTAGAGGCGCATAATTGCGACTCCGAACATCCAAAGCCGTCTGCATAGTGCCCTTGCAAAAGGGAGACGCAATTATGCGTCTCTACAGAATGGAAATTGTAGATTTTATTCTAATTCAAACAGGGCTTCAATCTCAACAGGGATATTATCAGGTAATGAGCCCATACCTACTGCGCTGCGTACGCCTATGCCGTTCTCCTCGCCCCAAATTTTGGCAAAAAGTTCGCTGGCGCCATTTATGATAAACGGGTGCTTTTCAAATTCGGGTGTGCAGTTAACCATGCCCAGCACTTTTATAACACGTTTTATCTTATTGAAACTACCGATGTTGGCTTTAATGGTAGCAAGCATAGTTAAACCAACCTGTTGTGCAGCGAGTTTGCCGTTCTCCTGGCTTACTGTTTCACCAATGCGGCCAATAATCAGTGACGCATCATCCTGTACCGGACCATGGCCCGACAGGTATAAATATTTGCCATCAACTAAACATGGTTTATAAACGCCAAGTGGTTTTGGTGCAGGCGGCAGGTTTAAACCCAACGCTGCAAAGTTTTCTTCGGGAGTGTTCATAAGCGTAAAACTATTGTTTTTCAGTAAAAAAGTATCATAAAAAATAATTTTACACGAATGCTGTCCGCTGGAGAGAATTTATTCGAATTACACGAATTACAGGTAATGCAAGCTATTATTTAATGCGTTTATACTATTCGTATAATTCGATTCAATTAGAAAAATTAGTGCCAATAAAATAAAAAAGCCGGGGATCTCACTCCCGGCTTCACCAAATCAACTAAGTAGTATATATAATCTCAAAATTTAAACGACACTCCAAAATTGATAGCATAATCGGCAAATGCCGCGTCGCCGATTACGTATTTACCGGTGGCTATCGAGTTTTCTTTATCAGTAACACTTTGTGTACGGTCGCGTTTCAGGGCAATGGGTACACTGGCAAAGATATTTACCCTTTTAAATGCATAGCTCAGAGAGGGCTCTGCAGAAATGATATAACCCGGACGGCGGAAAGCATCGCTTTTACCTATCAGGTCATGAACAGGGATCCCCTCAATACGGCCGCCAGCTGATATAGTGAACACATGCGCTATGGTATAATTAACACCTAAACGGGCCAGGTACTGATCGGGCACACTTGAAATAGCTTCGTTGGCCAGTGTTGAGCTCAAAGTTTCACGATAAGTGCGGGTGCCGTTGGTATTGCGCGGATTGCTCATATAATACAAGTTGGTATACCCGCTAAAGCCACTGCCAAAACCCAGATAACCGTTTGCTTCGGCAATGATACCCAAGCCTCCATCACCTAACTGGATGGACTGATCAACAGGGCGTTCGGAGGGAATAACATTGTAAAAATGTGATTTATAATTAAAATCGCCGGTAGGCAACTTGATACCTAAACCAACCTGGATATTGCCTTTGGTTTTACGACTATCAAACAACCACCTGTTAACAACGATGCGGGCATCGCCAATACCCTGCGAGTATGAATAACGGCGCTCTTTACCGCCGTGCTCATATAATGAAGAGCGGGTATTAACAAGATAAGGTACCCCAACAGATACTGACCAATATTGGTTAAAATTACGGGTAAGATTTAGATCAAAAGTATGCTGATGGTTGATCACCTCGTTACCTATTATCAGCCGCTGCTTCTGCTCGTCGCTGCCCTTAAAATGGCGAAACGATTTAAAATAACGCCATGAAGCGGTAAGCTCCCAACCTTTGTATGAAGTATCCTGCGTAGTATGTTCCATGTTACTGAACGGGCCATCGCCTTTAATGGCAACACAGCCTTGCGCGTGTACACCGGTATAGGTAAGCAGCAGGCATAACATTGTACAAAAAAGAAACTGTAATGTATGTTTCATAATATATTGTTTAAATGTAATTGCTAAAAGCAACAGTTAAATAAAGCCGGGGACTCAATCCCGGCTTTAAAATCAACAAAACCAATTTTCTATTTAATTCTAAAAGTTATCCCCACGTTAACGGCATAATCGGCAAATGCTGCATCGCCCTGTGCATAAACTCCTGTTAAGCTGGTTGTAATTTTATCCGGTACGCTTTGTGTACGGTCGCGTTTTAGCGCTACAGGTACAAAGGCATAAATGGAAAATGATTTAACGCGGTAAGTAACACCCGGCTCGGCAGAGATAATATATCCCGGCCTGCGGAAACCGTTACTACCACCTACCAGGTCATGCACCGGCAGGCATTCGTAACGTACCCCGGCCGAAAAATCAAACTTGCTGACGCCGTAGCTTGCACCTCCGCGGATCATGACCTGGTCGGGCACGCTCATAACATCGCTGCCGTTAGCAACCGCTTTGGCACTTGGTGTACCGCCACGGGCTGATGATACACCATTTTGCTCCCTTGGACTGATGAGATAGTAAAACCCGCCGTATAGGCCAAACCTGTGTGTAAAATTGTAATAAGTATTGATCTCTGTGGTGATACCCGTACCACCATCACCCAACTGAATAGACTGATCAACAGGGCCAAGCGTTTTACCATCGTTGGCAGCGGTATGGTAAAAATAATCCTGGTAATTGTAGTTTCCGGTTGGCAGCTTGATACCCAGGCCAACCTGTATATTGCCACGACGGGCCTTTGCAGGGTTTAACAACCAGGCATAGGCAGTTAAGCGAACATCACCCAAACCAAATGAATGTGTATTCAGTCGCTCTTTACCACCATGCTCATATAATGATGAGCGGCTGTTATCAACTATAGGTAAATCAACAGCAAACGACCACCGGTTATTGAATATGCGGGTTAAAGTAAGATCCTGTGTGTATGAATGGTTAATAACATTGGTTCCCAGCGCAATACGTTGTTTTTGTTCCTTAGTACCCACAAAGTGTTTGTAGGAGCGAAAGTAACGGTTATTGCTGTTTAACAACCAGCTGCCATTGTTGGAAACACTATCAGGATGTTCATCCATAGTGCATAAGCCGCCTGTGCTCCTAATAGCGACACAGCCTTGTGCATTTGCCTTGGCAAAGGTTGTAAATATGATGACCATTGTAACGCCAATAAATTTCAGTACCAGTTTTTTCATAGTGTTATTAAAAGTGTTTGTGTGCATTTGCAATTGTTTAGTTAATATGTGTACAAAGCAGGGTGATTTTTCACCCTGTTCAATAAGCTTTTTTATGTTTTGATGATTTAACTTGCTCTTAAATGTGATGTATGTTTAAAAGGCCAGAGAATATAACCAGCCGGTGCTTTTTTAACTGCAAGCCATAAGGCCAGCAGTACACCGTAGCTTCCGCCGCGTTCTATCCACTCAAACATTTCGTATTTTGGATAAAAGAGCTCACTGGATATTTTCCATATGATAAAAACGAGGAGTATATTTTTAAAAGGACGAATAAGCACTGTTAATGCGGCCAGCACTTCAAACAAGCCAACAAACTGAGCGGTCTTAGCCGGGTCGCCAAAACCAAGCGCATGGTATTGATTTAATAAACCTTGCTTTTGGATAAGATTAAGCCAGCCATGGCCTATTAGCAGCAAAAATGCAAATAACCTTAACCAGGTAATAACTTTAGCCAGGGTTTCGGCATTGATACTAACATTATCATCCATACGGGCAAGCCACTGTTTTTTACCTAAAGGGAACCACCCTCCCTGCACCAACAGTAAAGCAAACGGTGCACCGTAGTTGCCGGCACGTTCAATGAACTCGGCAAAAGGTTCGCCTGATAATGGGCGCATAGATGCTGTAGCCAGTCCCCAAACCACCAGCCATGCAGCTATGGCACGGGTTGGATAAACCAGCATCGAAACACCCATTAATATATCCACAATACCTACGTAAGGCATCAGTGTATAGGCCATTTCTTTACCTATGCCGAAAACACCAAAGTAGTTACACCAGATTTGTTTGGTGATAATACCGAAGCAACCGTGCCCTATAAAGCACATAGCTACCGCGAGCCGAAGCGTCTGATATATTTTCTGATCGTTTGTTAAGCTGCGCATTGATTATTCGTCCTCAATTCAACATCCTGTTATTTTGCGTCGGCGCCGTCGGTTTTACCCCTGTTAACCGCATATTGACCAACTTTATTGCCGGTTACCAAACCTACTTCGCAATCGCTCCGGTAGTGAATAGCTCCGTACAACCTCGACATAGCCGCCGCATGTGCCATATCTGTAAACTTAGTCCCCCTATCGGGCAGCAAATAAGTTAGTACAGTAGCCGCCGCGCCGCTGAAGTTAGAGTGACCTGATGTATAGGCCGGGAAATTTGGCACCCCTGTTAATGTTTTGATATTTGGGTTAGCTTGCGACGGGCGCTGGTTAAAGTAAAAATATTTAGTATCCCAACATACAATAGCGGCATCCATCTCGGCCATGTTCAACAAGGCAAAGTTACGTGCCCAGCGTATTTCGCTGTAGTTTTGTTTTACAAATTCATCGGCAGCAATAGCGTTCCAGTGACCTGTAGGCGTATAAGTACCGGCGCCATCGGCCCAGAAAGCAACCAGCTCTTCATGATCGCGGCTATGGTCTTTACTAAATGACAATACTTCTTCTGTTTCTTTTTTAAATTCGGCCGAATTTGTTGCGTACGGAGCCGGAGGCCTGATTGCAGCTACAGTAGTCGAATCGAACAAGAAAGGCGTAACTTTTGAAAACAATGGCAGCATCGGCGGCCTTTTGGGGGTTTCCAGGCTCACCCAAAATTGCTCGCCTTTTGCAGCAGTGATGGTTTCAAAGTTTTTCCAGATAGCGGGAGAACCGCCGGCTTTACCTGCACCGTCATTACGGGCGCGGGTAGCAAATATGGCAGCTACCTGCCTGCCTAACGATTCACCGGCTGCAAATTCGCCCCGGGTATTAGCTCCTGATGCCATCCTGTATAATCTTTCTTCATCAACCTTTTGCTGTATATAGGCTACATCCGCAGGAAATAATAACTTCATGATCTCAGATGTCGCACCGGATACTACCGCGTCCTCGCTCGGGTACGATGGCAGTTCAGATGCCGGGATCAGTGCTTTAACACCCGAATCGTTTTTATACGGTGCCGTACGTTTATAAACGTTTTTGAAGTGCCATGCAGCTACCAGCGCATCGTATTGTGCAGCACTTACATAGGCATAAGCACGTGCAGCATATGGCGGGTTCGAAAACGGAAACTCCGGGTAATTAAAAGGGTTGGCCGAGTTTGGTGCCGGATAAGTACCATCAGGGTTTTGGTATGGCGGTATATTATGTTTGGCCACCAGTTCGCGCAAGATCTCATTCCATCTTAATACAGAACCCGCACTCCAGTATTGGATTTTTGACTGCTGATCGCTGGTTAGATTTTTCTGTAATCCTTTGATCTCGTTCAGATCGGCCACATAGGCCGGCGATGTAACTGCATCAGGCGCGCCTACGTTCAACACGCTAAAATCTGTAACCAGCACCGGTTTCCAGGTATCGGCAGTAAGGTCAAGGCTTGAGGGTTTAAGCGCCGGGTATAACGAAGTGCGGTCTAAAATATCTTTCCGGCACGAACTAAATGTTGCCGCAGCCAACGCTGTAATTGTAAATATATTGAGTATCGTTTTTTTCATTTCATTGATCATTGATTGTCCAACCGCTAATTACTTCTCCTTTTTGGTGCTAAACACATAGTATACACCAGCAAACCCCGACCGGGTTTGGCCTACATTCCGTCCGTTTAAAACATAGTTACCACCCGCAGTAAACTCAAGCCCGCTAATAGACTGGAAACTGTATTTAAGTATTAAACCAACAGCGGTGCTATTCATGCGGTTACTTGGAAAAGGCATATCGTTTTTACGGATATCAAAGCCGCTTGTGCTTGTAATTTTAGTAAATGTAGCTTCGGCATTAAACTTAAGGCTGCGGTAACCGCTGCTAAACATAAAGTTGGTAGCATTTGGTAACTGCACCTCATTGGTGTAATGCATTTCGGTAGTGTAGTATGAATTTCTATCGATAGTAATATTATCGCGGCGAATGTACTGACCTGAGCCTGCCACAAAGAACCTGCCTGTTTGATAGTTAAGCAAGGCGCGTAAGGCCACGCTTTTGCTATGCAAACCTACAGATAAAGGTAAAAAATCGGCTTGATAATTGGCTAAAGGCAATGAACCCGTAGCTATAGCATGAACGCTGAACAAACCACTGCCTATTTCCTCTTTTACGGCCATCCATTTAAATGAAACCATAAGGTCCTGAAATGACTTTTCGCCTCTTAAAGTACCGGCCGAAGCTTTAGTAGTTACATAAGGCACCATGAATAGCAGGTTGATCCGGTTTGAAAGGCCATAATTACCACCCAGGCTGTAAACATTTGTGCTTACGGTGCCTAAGTTTTGATTATCCCTTTTAAATGTACCTTCCCAGTAATGGTCCCAACTCCCATGGGTGTACACTGCGGCAGCACAAAAATAATTTTTAGGGATCATCAACGCATCAGCATCGGTTTGGGCCTTGGCACATTGCGCAACAGCCAATAAAAAAGAAACTACAATACAACATCTGTAAAAATACAGCGACATAAATTTCATTACGTTTAAATAAAGGGTATAAAAAAAATGGTAAAACAAAAGCCGGATCAACATTATCAACTGAAATCGCTTAACCACCGATTGTTGATAATATCTCAGCATTAAGGAGCATGATCAAAGCCGTAAAAAAAAGAAGCTATTGTCCCTAAATAGGGCGCACAGACAATGTGCAGTCCAAAAAGCCAAATGATAAAAACGGTTTGTATCCTTAAAATACAGGCACACAAATCAATTTAACTCATAATTTACAGGCAATAATCAGCAGGCAGAGTTTGGCGGTTTGCCGGGCGACTCGATGAAGGGTGAATTTACATGGTAGGCTATAGGGCGTGGTTTTACCTTTAATGTCCTTCCGTAAGATAAGAATTGGTAATGCATAACCTGGAAGCTGTATTCGCCCCCGGCGTTTATCTTTTTTTGCGATGAATCATGTGTCTTTTTACTTAAGGGCACATCGCTTATTTCTTTGGCAATAATGAGGTTTGCATTAACCAAACGGGTTTTAACACTATTAGCTATGCAAATAAATGACATGGTATCCTGTGTAACTTTATACCGCAGGTAGTTGTAATAAACCCCTTTTAACTGTAGTTGCCCCTGATCGCGGACATAGCCATTCCAACTGTGGATTTTTGGAAGATGTACAGGGATCTTGATCTCGACAAGTTTGGTAGCGTCAACCTTATTTTCATAGATCTCCTTAACAATTTGTACTTCGGACCGGTGAATAAAATACTCAAATACTAAACTATATCCGCCCAAATTGAACAGATGCACGTTTAATAAGAGTATCGCTATAAGCCTTTTCACCAAAAGAAATTTTGTCAGGGTATATAATTGCCAGTAAATATATGTAACAATATTGTTAAAACAAATAAAAAGTAAAATTGTACAGATTACAATTAAGCGACGGTATCATTAAGATTTTGCCAAATTACATTCGGTATATTTGCGGGATAATCAACCTGTAAACTATGGATCTGATAACTCAACCCTGGCCCTGGTATGTAGCCGGTCCGCTGATAGGCTTTGTTGTGCCTGCCCTCCTTATTATCGGGAGTAAAACTTTTGGTATCTCATCGTCACTCAGGCACATTTGCGCGGCGTGTATGCCGGCTAATATTTCATTTTTTAAGTACGACTGGAAAAAAGAAAGCTGGAACCTATTTTTTGTTGCCGGCATCGTTTTGGGCGGGTTCATAGCCGCACAATTTTTATCAGCTAATCACCCGGTTGATATTAATCCGCAAACCCACACTGTGCTACAGCAGCAGGGCATTAGAGATTTTAATGGTTTACTACCAAAGGATGTTTTCAGTTTTGATCAACTCCTCACTTTAAGAGGTTTTATTTTTATGGTGATCGGTGGCTTTTTGGTAGGCTTTGGCACCAGGTATGCGGGCGGCTGCACATCGGGACATGCCATTATGGGGATCTCCAACCTACAATGGCCATCCCTTGTGGCTACCTGCTGTTTTATGGCAGGCGGCTTTATCATGACCTGGTTTATTTTACCCTACCTATTACATTTATAATATGCGCAATATCAAATACCTGTTTGCAGGCCTCCTTTTTGGCATAGTACTGGTAAAATCGGAGGTGATCTCCTGGTTCAGGATCCAGGAAATGTTCAGGCTGCAATCGTTTCATATGTATGGTATCATTGGCAGCGCTATTATTGTAGGGATGATCTCTGTTATGATCATTAAACGTTTTAAGATCAAAACCCTTACCGGCGATGCCATTGTTATTCCCGACAAAAAATTTAACTGGGGCAATGTATATGGCGGGTTGATATTTGGTTTAGGCTGGGCAATTACAGGTGCCTGCCCCGGTCCGCTGTTTGCGCAGATTGGAAGCGGCTTTTTGGTTACTTCAGTTACGCTTTTAAGCGCTATTTTGGGGACATGGGTTTATGGCTTGCTCAGAGAAAAATTACCACATTAAATTAATTTCATGCAAAGGCGCGAAGGAGCAAAGTATTTACAGACCCGTAAATATCACTTTATGATCCAACAAAAAAAGATCTCGGTTTCAAATATCTTCAGCATCCTCATTATGGCATTGGCGTTATTGGTAATTTTTAACCCAAATGCAAAAGGTTATCTAATCAGGGGCCTCATGTCGCTGGGTTTTTTCCAGCCCGATCCCGGAGGGTACGCTAAGCATCACGAAAATGTTGCCAATGTACCGGATATTCAGTTTAAAGATGCAGGCGGTAATACCATATCGTTAGGCACCTTAAAATCTAAATTGGTATTTATAAACTATTGGGCTACCTGGTGCCCTCCCTGCATCGCAGAAATGCCTAAGGTAAATGAACTCTACAAAAAATTCAGGAACGATCCAAAAGTAGCCTTTCTTTTGGTTGATGTAGATAACGATCTGCCTAAAGCCAAAGCTTTTATGCTTAAAAACAGGTACGACTTACCTATATATATACAAGAGAGCAATGTACCCGGCACTTTATTAGATGGAACGATCCCTACTACCCTCGTGTTTGATAAAGAGGGCAAGCTTATTTATAAACACTCCGGCGCGGCAGATTATAGCAGTGAAAAGTTTGAAGAGTTTATAAGGCAGAACCTTGATTAGCTTGATTAAAGGATTTCCTGATCATGCTGATCTTGCAGGTCAACCACCGGTTTTCATTCCAACATACTTATAATTCAAGGTAATCGATTAATCAAGCTAATCATGGTTAATATTTTTTATTGTTCTTTTAACACTTATTAACAATTTTTTTCTTTTCTTTACTGTACAATTAGTAAACTTAAGTTTTAATGAAAAAGAACCCGTTTTTACAACTCGGCGTTATCGCTTTGTCTTTATTGAGCTCGGCATCCTTCGGGCAAACAGGTACACTTAATATCAGTACCGATTCAAAAACAACCATTAGCAAGCACATTTACGGCCAGTTTGCCGAGCACCTCGGTCATGGCATTTATGGAGGTTTCTGGGTTGATAAAACCCTCCCTGTAAAAAAGCAGGACCGCATCAGGCTTGATATTGTTGATGCCCTTAAAAAGATAAAGATCCCTAACCTTCGCTGGCCCGGCGGGTGCTTTGCCGACGAGTATCACTGGCGCGATGGCATCGGCCCTGCAACTGCACGCCCGCGTATGGTAAATACCAACTGGGGTGGTATTACCGAAGATAACAGCTTTGGCACACATGAGTTCCTGGAACTTTGCGACTTGCTGGGTTGTGAGCCTTACATAGCTGGTAACGTAGGCAGCGGTACGGTTGATGAAATGTCGAAGTGGATTGAATACTTAAACTCAAACAGCAGCAGTACTGTAGTGCAACTGCGTAAAAAGAACGGACATCCGGCCCCCTACAAAGTAACTTATTGGGGTGTTGGCAATGAGAGCTGGGGATGTGGCGGCAATATGACACCTGAATATTACTCCGACCTGTTTAAACGCTATGCATCATTTGCCAAGGATTACCCAGGTGCTAAACTGAAAAAAATAGCCAGCGGACCAAACTCTGATGATTACCGCTGGACAGAAGTTTGTATGAAAAACATCTCGAGCGGTATGATGGCAGGTTTATCGTTGCATTATTATACCATACCAACAGGTAATTGGGGCAAAAAAGGTTCGGCAACTAACTTTGACGAAAAAGAATACTTCAGCACTATGGTAAACTGCCTTAAAATGGAGGAGTTGGTTACCAAACATTCGGCCATTATGGACAAATATGACCCGGAAAAAAAGGTGGCCCTCGTTGTTGATGAGTGGGGCGTTTGGACTGATCCTGAGCCAGGAACAAACCCCGGTTTTCTTTATCAACAAAACAGCTTGCGCGATGCTTTAATAGCGGGCACAACGCTAAACATATTCAACAACCACAGCGACCGTGTAAAAATGGCTGCACTTGCCCAAACCATCAATGTACTACAGGCATTGATATTAACTGATAAAGAAAAAATGGTGCTTACCCCTACTTACCACGTGTTTGATATGTATAAGGTGCACCAGGATGCCAAATACCTGCCCATTAAGTTGAGCGTGCCTGATTATGAAGTCGATGGCAAAAAAATTGAAGCTGTAAATGCATCTGCTTCGCAGGATGCGGCCGGCAAGGTACACATCTCATTAGTTAACCTTGATCCGCACAATACTATTACCATTACAACCGGCCTTAGCGATATAAAATGGCAAACCGTTAGCGGCCAGGTATTAACCTCGGCTAAGTTAACTGATGTTAATACATTTAAAGATGCCGATAAAATCCACCTGAACACTTTTACCGGAGCTAAAAAAGACGGTGACAAACTGGTAGTAAGTCTGCCTGCAAAATCAATCGTAACACTCGAATTGAAATAAAATCCTTTCCCCTAAATACAAAAGAGGCTGCATCAGATACAAATGATGCGGTCTTTTTTTTATTACATATAAAACAATTGAACAAACACGAATAATCAACCTATTAGTTTTAAGCTTTACGTATTCTGCTTTTAACTTTATAATGCCTCCCGGTTTTTTCTTAAAGTTTGAGGGCAGAGGCTTTTCAGATCAAATGTCAAAACCTTTGAAAAGTTTTGACACAGCTCATCATGATCATATAATTAAATCAAAAAAAATCCACCTGCTATTGCTAACAGGTGGATGGAGATATAAATTAAAACAATAAACTCTTAAGCCAAATTGCGCCCGGCATTTACAATACCATAAACCGTACGGATCACCAATTTATTATAAACATCATTAAGCTCGGTATCCTTTTCATAATTGATACATTGCAGGGCATAGTGCTGAATGATCACCAGCGGTAACACAATTTTTTCGCGAATAGCGATAGAACGACGTTCAACCGGATATTCTTCCATTAGTACGGTGCTGCCGGTTAGTTCGAGAAGCATTTCGCGGGTAAGAATAAACTCATCGCGAAGCATTTTCCAGAAGGCGCCAAATTTTTCATCCTGTTCCAGGTACGCTGTAACCCTAAAGTCTGACTTCGACATCGACATCATACAGTTATCCAGCATGGTTTTAAAGAAACCTGATGTTTGGTAAAGCTCTTTGATCTCGTCCCAGCCGCCGGTTTCTTTAACCTGTTTAAGTGCTGTACCCACACCATAAAAACCGGGGATGCTTTGTTTAAGCTGGCTCCATGAAGTTACAAAGCTGATAGCCCTAAGGTCTTCCAGTTTCAATTGAGCCCCTGCGTTACGTTTGGTTGGGCGGCTGCTGATATTAATCCTCGACAATAATTTCAGCGGACTAAATTTTTCGAGGTATTCAACAAACAACGGATGTGCGCGCAGATCGATAAACAGCTTGTAGCTTATGTCGGCCATTTGCTGAATAAGCTCTTTATGACGATTATCCAGCAGATCGTTACGGTTAGGGTGCAATGCAGAGATAATACCTGCATTGATTAACTGCTCCATATTAAATTGGGCAGTTTCAACCGAACCATATTGTGAACTAACGGTTTGCCCCTGTATAGTTAACTGGATATGCTCGTTAGCAATCTCTTTACCCATCGACGCATAGAAACGATGTGTTTTACCACCACCGCGGGCAGGCGGTCCTCCCCTGCCATCAAAAAACGCCAGTTGGATGCCGTATTTGCGGGCCATCGCGGTAAGTTCAACTTTAGCTTTATATATCGACCAGTTAGCCATCAGGTAACCGCCATCCTTAGTACTATCCGAAAAACCAAGCATAATAGTTTGCTGGCTACCCCTGTTTTTCAGGTGCTCGGCATAAAACGGATGGGTATATAATTGCTCCATGATGCCTGCAGCATGTTCCAGGTCGTTCACGGTTTCAAACAGCGGCATAAAATCAATACTTAAGCTGTCTTTTTTCCACCCGCTCCATAAAAACAGGTTAATCAACTGCAAAATATCCGAAGCGCGCTGACAGTTACTGATGATGAAGCGCTGGCAGGCCCTTTCACCATTACCCTGTTGAATTTGCTTAACCAACCTGATGGTATCCAGTGTATCGTGGATCATAGCATCTTTTTCCTCTTTAGGGCAAACAAAATCGGCCTCTTTAAAGGTGATGCTCTTTATTTTGTCTTCCTCGCTTAGTTCCGAATAACCTTCTGCTACACCTGTGTCAATATTTTTGGTTCCATATTCAAACACCTTACGTAAAATACGGCTGTCCTGCCTGATATCAAGTGTTGCAAAATAGCATCCAAAAAGGCGTACCTTCTGGATCATATCTTCAACAATATTTACGAACAAGCCATCGTGATCTCTAAGGATGACTTCTTTTATGGAAAGCAGCAGCTCCAGTAGTTCGCCTTGAAGATCAACCGGGGTTAACTGTTCGTTAGCGTTTTTATAAAACAGCGTTTCCAGTTTAGTCATGGCCTCTTCAACACCACGAAAAGTGATTCGGCGTTTAAGTACCCTGAAATCGCGGTAGTAACACCTGAACAGGCGCTGCCTTAAAAAGCTGGCAACTTCTTTAGTGGTTTGGGTTGTTACGTTAGGGTTACCGTCACGGTCGCCACCCGGCCAAAAACCAAGCTCCAATATCTGACGGCTTGCAGCGTCAATGTCAAACTCTTCTTCCAGTTTTGATTGGATGCCAGATACGGCATGATAAAATATATTTTCCAGGAACCAGGAAAGGCTGATAGCCTCATCAACGGGTGTCGGCGATGTTTTATTAAAGAATGGCGTTTTACCTAATTGCTGCAGCAATACATCAATGTTATTGATATCGTTGGTTTTTACAGCTTCAATTAAATCCGTCATGATGCCAAGCACCGTACCGGGATAAAACTGTGTAGGGTGAGCAGTAAGCACCAGACGTAATGAAAAATCTTTTAATTTTTCACTGATATCCTGCCGGCTTTCATCACTGATGGCTGCATGCTGCAATAAGCTTTGCAGGGTACCGCTGTCATCAAACTTACCTATTTTATTAAAGGAAGAATCTTCAATGGCATCAAATAAAACCACCTGCCGTTCAATGTACTGAATAAATCTGAACATGCGGTTAATCTGCTCGCGATGATCGATATCCGGTACATACTTTTCAAAAAACGACTCGATAATATCTGTCGGCGAATCATGGGTGATAGCGCCCTTTTCGCAATGCGAACTGAAGAACGGTAATAAGATCCCTGTATCCTTTACCTGGTAAAACGGAAGTGTTTGAAACAAACTGTTATATAACTCAAATCGGGTAACAACTTCATTATTGAAAGCTGCTTCTCTTTGGT
Source organism: Mucilaginibacter sp. SJ (assembly GCF_028993635.1). Classification (NCBI taxonomy): domain Bacteria; kingdom Pseudomonadati; phylum Bacteroidota; class Sphingobacteriia; order Sphingobacteriales; family Sphingobacteriaceae; genus Mucilaginibacter; species Mucilaginibacter sp. SJ. The sequence continues at coordinate 6,797,582 of NZ_CP118631.1, read as the reverse complement.
TGAGTTTTAACGTTGGCGACATAGTAAAAAATTAAATTGAGGTAAAATTGATTGGTTTAGCTTTTGGCCTTTTCCGGGGGGTGAATTTACTGATCTTTAATTTAATTTCATCAAAAAGTAAATATTTATTAACACAAATCTTTAATTAATGCCATTTTTATCAAAAAAAGATACATAAATTAAAATTATGTAAATTTGAAACGTCATTTTGGGCCAATAAATTATATTTAATAAAAACAGGCCGAACAAACAAAATTGCTTATAATAGTTCTGTTATTTACAAAGCTACTGCTACCATGTCTATAAACATCAGGGAAATAAAAAGTTTCTTTTACAGTCAATATTTTTCTGATGGGATCCGCATTTGTATAGGCATTTTACTACCCTCCCTGTTGCTGATGCAGTTTGATAAGTTTGATCTGGGCCTTACACTTTCACTGGGTGCATTGTGTATCTGCGTTATAGACACTCCCGGCCCGGTATCGCACAAGCGTAACGCTATGGCGGCCGGTAACCTGTGTTTGTTTTTGGTTGCCGCTATCACCGGGTTTGCACGGCTCAATGTATTTACCCTTGGCTTCGAGATCACCTTCTTCGCTTTTTTGTTTTCCATGTTTACGGTTTATGGCAACAGGGCAGCTTCCGTAGGCACTTCATCATTACTGATCATGATCTTTATGATGGATAAAGCATTGGCAGCTCCTGAGGTATTGGGTTACAGTGCAACTATCTTAGCGGGTGGTGTTTGGTATATGATCTTCAGTTTGTTGTTTTTCGGTATCCGCCCTTACCGCGCGGCACAGCAGGCCCTTGGCGAAAATGTTACCGATATAGCGCGTTTTTTACGCATCAAAGCCGATTTTTATTTGTCAGATACCGATATCGACGAAAACTACCGCAAGCTGGTTTCCAAACAGATCCAGGTGAGCCAGCACCAGGATGCTGTGCGCGAACTGCTTTTTAAAAGCCGCATCATGGCCCGGGAATCAACAGCACCAAGCAGGATCCTGGTACTCACCTTTGTGGACCTTGTTGATATTTACGAACAGATCATGGCCACGCACTATGATTACAACCACATTCGCGAAAAATTTAAAGACACCGGCGTACTAACCGAAATAGCCCGCATTATCCATAACATGGCCGATGAGCTTGATGATATCGCCTATATTATATTATCCAACACTCGTCGCCGCCATCTCACTGATTTTAATATCGAGCTGGAAAAACTAAAAATAAAGATCGACTCCATCGGAAAAAACAACCAGGAAACCAGCAATCTGGTGCTTAAAAAGGTGCTGGTAAACCTGCGTTCACTTAGCGAGGGAATTAACAATATTTATAAGTACTACAGTTCAAAAGCCGCCGAATCATTAAACGAACCCAAGGGCGATGTAGAGTATTCGGCTTTTGTTACCCACCAGGATTTTGCACCGCATATTTTCTTCGACAACTTTACGCTTGCATCCGGCGCATTCAAACATGCCCTGCGTGTAGCGTTGGTATGTTTGGTAGGCTTTATCACAGCTAAATTAGTATCATTAGGCCATCATAGCTATTGGGTGCTGCTTACCATTATTGTAATATTGAAGCCGGGGTTCAGTCTTTCAAAACAGCGTAACTACCAGCGTTTAATAGGCACCATTGGCGGTGGTGTTATTGGTATAGCCATACTTACCTTTATCCCTAACGTCACCGTGCAGTTTATTTTCCTGGTGATTTTTATGATGGGTGCCTACAGCTTTCAACGCCTTAATTATGTAGTGAGCGTAATTTTCATGACCCCGTATGTACTTATTTTGTTCAAGTTTTTAGGTGTGGGATTGTTAAATGTAGCGCAGGAAAGGATCATCGATACTATTATTGGCTCAACCATTGCCCTGGTAGCCAGCTACCTCATTTTCCCAACCTGGGAGTTTGAACAGATCCAGGAAACGCTTCGGGACGTCATTGTAGCCAACATCAATTACCTGGTTACTATTGCCGAAAGCATCTCGGGCAAAATAATCAGCATTACCACTTATAAGCTGGCACGAAAAGAGGTATATGTAAAATCGGCCAACCTTTCGGCCGCTTTTGAGCGCATGACATCAGAACCCAAAAGCAAACAGCGCAAAATTAAGGATGTACACAAATTTGTGGTGCTTAACCATATCCTTTCCTCGTACATCGCTACCATTGCATCGGCACAAAGCAAAAAGGAAATCCCGGTTGCACACCCTGAAGCCATGAAGCTCATCAAAAAAAGCATAACCGTTTTGAACGATACCGGTCAAAAACTGCATGCTGAAAATATTGAATTTAATATAGGTAAAATCCCCCCTGTTAACCCGGAAGCCCAAAAACCTGTAGCCCAGGCCGAAGATGCTTTGTTGAAAGAGCAATTGGGCTTTATCAATAAGATCAGCTACGATATTGCAAAGATTACGGATAGTATATTGCTTGAACCATGATTTAGAGGATTTTAGGATTGCCCTGATGCCACGTAATGTAGGGTAAAGACCCATAATCTCCTGTATATAATATCAGAATAATCTTCTAATCCTAAAAATCATGGCACAGTAATATGTTTAAACCTATAAATTAAAATATTTCTAAATACAAAAAATACCCGGTTATGGGGATGGGTTCATAATGATTTTTCCCTACTTTAGCCATTGATGATACCTGTTGTTTCAAAATTACCCCAAACCGGAACTACCATATTCACCATTATGTCGGCCCTGGCCAACGAACTGGGTGCAATAAATCTGTCGCAGGGTTTTCCTGATTACGACTGTTCGCCCGACCTGATTGAGCTCGTAAATAAAGCCATGAAAGAAGGGCATAATCAATACGCGCCCATGGCCGGTGTAATGGCTTTAAGAGAGCGTATTGCCGAAAAAACTGAAAGACTTTACGGCGCGGTTTATAACCCCGAAACGGAGATCACCATCACGGCCGGCGGTACACAGGCCATATTTACGGCTATAAGCGCTGTAATTCACCCCAACGATGAGGTGATCATATTTGAACCGGCTTTTGATTGCTATGCCCCTGCCATAAAACTGATGGGCGGTGTTGTAAAATCGCTTGCCCTTGAGCCGCCCAATTACCGCATTGCATGGGACATGGTTAAGCGGCTCATTAATCAAAAAACAAAAATGATCATCCTTAACTCGCCGCATAATCCAACGGCAACCATTTTACATAAGGAAGATATCGATGAGCTGAGTGCGCTGGTAAAAAACCAGGATATCCTGATCCTTAGCGATGAGGTATATGAACACCTGATATATGATGGCGAAACCCACCACAGCATGGCCCGCTACCCTGATCTGCAGCAGCGCAGCTTCATCGTAGCATCGTTCGGCAAGCCTTTTCATGCTACCGGCTGGAAGGTGGGTTATTGCATGGCCCCTGCCTATTTGATGAACGAGTTCAGGAAAATCCATCAGTTTTTGGTGTTCGCGGTAAACACTCCTATTCAGTATGCCATTGCCGAGCATTTAAAAAACGAAGAAACTTATCTTGGCCTGGCCGAATTTTTCAGGGAAAAACGCGACCACTTCAGAAAGGGCCTTGAACAAACCCGTTTTAAGCTTTTGCCGTGTTCAGGATCGTACTTTCAGTCAGTAAGTTACCGCGCTATTACCGACGAAAAAGATGCCGACTTTTCTATCCGTGTGGCAAAGGAATTTGGGGTGGCATCCATACCTGTTTCGGCCTTTTACAGCAAGGGGATTGATCACCATGTGTTAAGGTTTTGTTTCGCCAAAAGACAAGAAACTTTAGATAAAGCCGTTGATAGGTTAATTCGAGTTTAATTTTGGGTTAATGGTCTATAGTTCATGGATCATAGCCAGATCATTTAAGTTTGATTTTGGATCATGGTCCATAGTTCAAGGATCATAGCCAAATTGTATAAGTTTTATCAGTATGGATCAACCAATCGTCATGCATTTTTTGCGATGAACCATGATCCATCAACTATGAACCAAATATTATGGAGAATCTTAAAATTACTGTTTTTCAAGGCTACCTTTTTTGGGAAAATACCGATAAAAATCTTCAGAATATTACTCTCAGACTATCGGGAGGGATCCGCGAAAAAACAGATCTTATCATACTGCCCGAGATGTTCAGTACCGGCTTTACTATGAACGCCGCCGAATTAGCTGAGCCTATGGATGGCAAAACCATGCAATGGATGGAAAAAATAGCCAAACAATATGATTGTGTGATAACCGGGACCATTATTATTAAAGAAGGCGGCAATTACTACAACCGGTTAATCTGGATGCGTCCTGACGGCAGCCATGAACATTACGACAAACGCCACCTCTTTGCGCTTGGCAACGAGCACAGTACCTACACTGCAGGCACAAAAAAACTTTTTGTAGAACTAAACGGCTGGAAAATTTGCCCGGTGATATGTTACGACCTGCGTTTCCCGGTGTGGCTGCGCAACATTGAAGAAAACCCTTACGATCTGCTCATTGTGGTTGCTAACTGGCCCGAGCGCAGGGCTGCACACTGGCGTACCCTGATCCCTGCCCGTGCGGTTGAAAATCAATCGTACGTAATAGCGGTAAACCGAGTAGGCCACGATGGAAACGAGGTTTATCACAGCGGCGACTCTACCTGTATAGACCCTAACGGCAAGGTTGTTTATTATAAGCGTGATGAAGAAGACCTGTACACTTTCAGTATCATAGGTGATGAGGTTGAAAAAGTGCGCCGTGCGCTTCCCTTTTTAAAAGATGCAGATGACTTTGAAATAAATATCTGAACTGGGATTTGGGTAGATTTTAGGGATTAATTGGATTTTCATATCACATCGAAATTAAAATCCGTCGATCCTGAAAATCCTATAAATCCAGATTCAGACAAATTCCCTCTTTACCATTAGTTTTTCCTTCACTTCATACAAAATTCATAACCGTTTCGAAATTTTGTACTGTAGAATTGAAGAAGGAACATGCGTACTATAAAATCCCTGCTATTTATATCCCCACTGTTTTTTAGTTTATTAACCCAAAAGGCCGAAGCTCAGACAGATACACTAAAGATCAATTTCCAGGATGCTGAAAAGCAATTCATTGAAAATAACCTTAGCCTGCTTGCCCAAAAGTATAATGTTGACGCCTCAAAGGCGCTCATTCAACAAGCCAAACTATGGGATAACCCAGTTTTAAGCACCGATCAGAACATTCATGACGGTAGCACCAATAAATTTTTCAACCACTCAAACGGAGGCGGGCAAGTATTTGTCCAGCTAAACCAGGTATTTGCCACTGCCGGCAAACGCGGCAAACAGGTAAAAGTAGCCGAAGACGATGCTAAAGTTCAGGAAGCCGCCTTTAATGATCTGATGCGCAATCTTCATTATAATCTGCAGCTTGATTTTAGCCAGTTGGGCTCCTTGAATGCACAGCAATTAGTTTATCAAAACGAAATTAAATCAGCCACTGAACTGGTTAATGCAATTCAAAAATCATTTGATGTAGGTAATACCTCAATGAAGGACCTCATCCGCCTGAAAGCTCTATTGTTCGGTTTGCAAAATGACATGGTCGAAAATAACCGCCAGATCAATGACCTGCAAACAGAGCTTAAAACATTACTCCAAACCAAGGAAACCACGTTTGTACAGCCTGTCATCAATAATAAGCCGATAGAAACCGTAAATCTTGATGTGCAGTCGCTTATTAGTCAGGCCATGACCAACAGGCCCGATTATTTATCGAACCAGTACCAATTAAATTCGGCCACTCATAACCTTGCTTATCAAAAAGCTCTTGCCGTACCTGACCTTACTTTAGGAGTATCCTACGATCAACACAGCAGCTACGCCGCGCACTACTATGGTTTACAAATCGGTTTTCCGATACCGTTGTTTAACCGTAACCAGGGCAATATTAAATCGGCACAGTACAATATCAAAAGCCAGGAAAGCACATTAAAACAAAGTGAGTTTCAGCTTAAAAACGATGTTGTCGCCGCTGTCAACCAATATAAACTGAATATTCAGTTGTTTTCAACCCAACAGATCGCGTTTAATGAACAGTATGATAAACTGTTTGGTGCTATGCTTAAAAGCTTCCAGCAACGCCAGATAAGCCTCGTAGAGTTTGTTGACTTTTTTGACACCTATAAGGATACCAAACTAAAAATATTGCAGCAGCAATATAACCTGCAAAAAGCCATTGCCGACCTCAATTTTGCTGTTGGCACTACCGTAATAAAATCCTGACTAACATTTTAAGACTTACTATGATGAAAAGAGAAACGCTGTTTTCCGGCATCTCAGCTTTGCTATTACTTGCCGCCTGCAAAGGTAAGACACCTCCTGCGGTTGAAAACAAACAGGTTTGTGTTAGCGATTCGATGGCCCGTATGATCACAATCGACACCGCCAAAACCACAACTATAAAAAATGAATTAAGCCTTTCGGGCGAGGTTTCATATGATGACAACGCTGTTGTTAAAGTATTTCCTTTTTCAGGCGGGCAGGTATTGGACGTAAAAGTTTCACTGGGTGATAAGGTAAGCAAAGGTCAAACCCTTGCTGTTGTACGTAGCGCGGATATAGCCGGCAATTATACCGACCTGACCTCATCAAAAGCCGATTTGTCGATAGCCAAACGGCAGTTGGAACAAGCCGATTATTTATATAAAAACGGAATCTCAAGTGAACGTGACTATACTGAAGCCAAAGAGAACTTTAACAAGGCTGAAGCGGCCTACAGTAAGGTAAAAGAGCAGATCAGTATTAACGGCGGCGGCAACACGAGCGCAGGTGGTACATTGGTGATCAAAGCTCCAGAAAGCGGTTATGTGGTTGAAAAAAACATAACCGCCGGCAGTTTTATTCGGCCAGACAATAATAACAGCATGTTCACCATATCAAACATGAAGGATGTTTGGATCTGGGCCAACGTGTTTGAATCAGACATTGCTAAAGTAAAAACCGGTTATACAGCAAAGATCACTACGATTGCTTATCCAGATAAAGTTTTTACCGGCAAGGTAGACGCCACCAGCTCTGTTTTAGATCCTGATAACAAAGTAATGAAGATCAAGATCGTATTACCAAACGAAGGCATGCTGCTTAAACCCGAAATGTTTACCAACGTAGTGATCACCAATACCGATAAAGCACAATCAGTATCGATACCGGCCAAAGCTGTGGTTTTTGATAACAGCAAAAACTTTGTGGTAGTTTATAATGACAAATGCGACATTAAACTGCGCGAGGTTAGCGTAATTAAAACGGTTGAAGATACCAGCTATATCGCATCAGGGTTAAAACCGGGCGACAGGGTGATATCAAAAAACCAGTTGTTGTTATACGATGCCCTCGCCGGCGATTAATTAATTAGCGTTAAGTGTAACAGGCAGTTTTTTTTCTGCCAGGCTATTTAACCTAAAACCCAATACTGATCAAAAATGAACAAATTCATTAAAAATATTATATACTTCTCGCTAAGGCATCGCTACTTCGTGTTTTTCATGACAGCAGTTTTAGCCGTGATTGGTGTATGGAGCTATACCAACACTCCTATTGAAACATTTCCGGATGTAACCAATACGCAAATCATCATTATAGCCCAATGGCCGGGCCGCAGTGCCGAAGAGGTTGAAAAAATGATCACCATACCCATGGAGACAGTTTTAAACTCAGTACAAAAAAAGGCTAATCTTCGTACCACTTCGGCTTTTGGCTTATCATATGTACGCATTATTTTTGATGATGATGTAGATGATTCTTTTGCCCGCCAGCAGGTGTTAAGCCGACTGGGTAATGCCGACCTACCAGACGGTGTAAAACCCGAAGTTGAACCCCCATACGGCCCTACCGGCGAAATATATCGCTATACTTTAAAAAGCCATACCAAATCAATTCATGAACTCACCGCTATTCAGGACTGGGTCCTGGACCGCCAGTTCAAATCTGTACCCGGTGTTGCTGACGTAAACAGCTTTGGGGGCGAAGAAAAAACATATGAAGTTAGTGTTAACCCTTCTTTGTTACGTAAATATGAGCTTACCTCGCTCGATGTATACAATGCCATTAACCGCAGCAACATTAACGTAGGGGGCGATGTAATTGAAAAAAACGACCAGGCCTACGTTGTGCGTGGTATAGGTTTGATCAATAACATCGAAGAGATCCAGAATATCATCATTAAAAATGTAAATAACGTGCCTATACTGGCCCGTGACATTGCCGATGTTAAGGAAAGCGGGCTTCCGCGCCTTGGCCAGGTAAGCCGCGACAGGCAAAAAGATGTTATAGAAGGGATCATTGTAATGCGTAAGGGCGAAAACCCAGCCGAAGTATTGAACCGGATCCGTGATAAAGTTAAAGATCTGAATGATAACATCCTGCCTAAGGGCGTTAAAATAGATACTTTTTATGACCGTACCAACCTGATGGATTTTTGCACCGAAACGGTAATTCATAACTTACTGGAAGGTATCGTGCTGGTAACAGTCATCGTTTTGTTATTCATGGCCGACTGGCGCACCACATTAACCGTAGTTATTATCATTCCGCTGTCGTTATTATTTGCCTTTATATGTATGCGCATAAAGGGCATGAGCGCCAATCTCCTTTCGATGGGGGCAGTAGATTTTGGTATTATTATAGATGGTGCCGTAGTGATGGTTGAGGGTATCTTTGTAGCGCTTGATCACCGGGCTAAAGAAGTGGGCATGCAAAAATTTAACGGCCTTGCAAAACTTGGCCTGTTTAAAAACGTTGGTGCCGAAATGGGTAAAGCCATCTTCTTCTCCAAACTCATTATCATTACCTGTTTAGTGCCAATTTTCGCTTTCCAAAAAGTGGAGGGAAAAATGTTTTCGCCATTGGCTTACACTCTTGGCTTCGCGTTACTTGGTGCTTTGATTTTTACGTTGACCCTCGTACCCGCCCTCTCAAGTATATTATTGAGTAAAAATGTAAAGGAAAAGCACAACCCGGTTGTTTTGTTTTTTGAAAACGGCATCCGCAGGATGTTTGGTTTTACTTACAAAAATCAAAAACTGAGCCTTATCGTTGCAGTAGCGTTTATGGCGGTAACATTTTTTTCATTCAGATTTTTAGGGTCGGAGTTTTTGCCTGACCTTAATGAGGGCGCACTTTGGGTTGAAGCCGAACTTCCGATGAGTGTTTCACTATCTGAGGCCGAAAGCATCAACCAAAAAATGATGCAAATCCTTGAAAAATTCCCGGAGGTAAAACAAACACTTGCCCAGGTAGGCCGAACCAACGACGGTACAGACCCGAAAGGCTTTTTCAATGTGCAGATACAGGTTGACTTGAGAAACAAAAAGGAATGGCCTAAGGGATTATCTGAAGACGCACTGATAGCCCAGATGGATCAACAGCTAACAAAAATACCCGGAGCTGTGTTCAATTACTCTCAACCGATACGTGATAACGTAGATGAAGCCGTTGCCGGTGTTAATGCATCCTTAGCTGTTAAAATCTTCGGCCCAGATTTCGAAACCCTTGACCACAAGGCTGATAGTGTGTTAAGCATTTTAAAAACCGTTCAAGGTGTTGAAGACCTTGGTGTATTGCGCAACCTTGGTCAGCCGGAATTCAGGATAGAGCTTGATCAGCGTAAAATGGCTTTATATGGTGTTTCAACTGCCGATGCCAATTCTGTTATTGAAATGGCTATAGGTGGTAAAGCAGCAACCGAGCTTTACGAGGGCGAGCGCCATTTCGATGTGCGGGTCCGTTATCAAAAGCAATTCAGGGATACGCAGGATAAGATCGAAAACCTGATGATACCTACTCTTAACGGTGCCAAAATCGCCATTAAGGAAATAGCATCCATCAAAACCACTACCGGTCCGGCCTTTATTTATCGAGATAACAACATGCGCTATATAGCCGTGAAGTTCTCCATTCGTGGCCGCGATTTGGGAAGCACCATTGCCGAGGCACAACAAAAAGTTAACGCCCATGTAAAGCTTGACCAGGGCTATTCATTTGCCTGGGCTGGCGAGTTTGAAAATCAGCAACGCGCCTCGGCAACTCTTGCACACGTAGTGCCTATTTGCCTCCTTGTAATATTTCTGATCCTGTTCATCACCTTCGGTAATGCTAAAGATGCATTTTTGGTTATCCTTAACGTGCCTTTCGCATTGATAGGCGGAATTTTGGCACTGCATATTACCAATACAAACTTTAGTATTTCGGCAGGTATTGGTTTTATTGCCTTGTTTGGTGTATGTATTCAAAATGGTGTGATCCTGATCTCAGTGTTTAAGAAAAACATAGAAGAAAAGATGCATCTTGACGAGGCCATTATGCAAGGCGTAATATCACGTGTACGCCCGGTAGTGATGACCGCGCTGATGGCTGCCATTGGTTTGATGCCGGCAGCTATCTCAACCGGTATTGGTTCGGAAACTCAGAAGCCGCTGGCTATAGTAGTTATCGGTGGGCTTGTGACATCTACCATACTAACCTTACTTATATTACCTATTATTTACGCAATCGTTTATCGTTTAATACACCATCGTGAAAACCGCAAGCTACTGAAAAAAGTAGGTATGATAAAAGGATAAGACTGAACACTAATTATTTCGAATTAAATTGAATTTCACGAATTAGTTATTCTAACAAATAGCGATAAGGATATGCCCGTCGCTATTTGTTTTTAGTGACCATTTATTACACTAATAATAAAATAGGGGACTTTCCTATTAGTAAATATTCGTGGTAATTAGTGTAATTTGTGCACACTCAAATCATATAATTGGTTTTAAATAATATGTCATTGATCAAACCTGTATTCCGCTCTGCCCTACCGGTCGCTCTGTTGTTTGTACTGCCGTTTTTTTCATCGGCACAAAAGAAAAAAGAGAAGGAAAAAGACTACGCCCAACTGGTTGATCCATTTATAGGTACAGGCGGACATGGGCATACTTATCCCGGTGCTGTGAGGCCTTTCGGCATGGTACAGCTTAGTCCGGATACCCGGTTGGAGGGTTGGGATGGCTGTTCCGGTTATCATTATACCGATAGCCTGGTATATGGTTTCTCGCACACGCACCTGAGCGGTACCGGTGTCCCTGATTACTGTGATGTATTGTTTATGCCAACCACCGGCGACCCTAAATTTAAAAACACCGATTATCGGTCGCGCTTCAGCAAAAAGAATGAGAGTGCCACACCAGGTTATTATAAAACACTGCTCGATAAATATAATATTGGCGTTGAGCTAACTGCAACCACCCGTGTAGGTATGCATCGCTACACTTACCCATCAACCGATAAGGCAAATATTATTATCGATTTGCAGCACCGCGATGAGGTTTTGGATTCATGGATAGAAGTAGTAAATGATCATGAAGTACGTGGTTTCCGTATGTCGAAATCATGGGCCGACAAACAGCAAGTATATTTTTACGCTAAGTTTTCAAAGCCTTTTAAAACTTACGGTATTGCTGTAAATAACGAGGTACAAAATGGCCAAAGCAAAGCACAGGGCAAGAATATCAAGTTGTTTTTGCAGTTTGATAATCCCGGCGAAGTGATCAGTAAGGTGGGTATCTCCTCGGTAAGCACCGAAGGTGCTTTAAAAAACCTGGATGCAGAAGTACCTGATTTCGACTTTAAAAAAATTCAGAAAGATGCCAAAATAGCCTGGAACCATGAGCTCAATAAAATTCAAGTTGAGGGTGGCGCTCCGGCAGCGTCTACACAAGCTCAACCTGTAGGTGGTACCGGTTCTTATAGTTACGCCCCTCCTGCAAAAAAAATAGTTCAGCCTGATTATGCCAAGATAAAGCAGACTATATTTTACACAGCGCTATACCATAGCATGGTAGCGCCAAACATTTATAGCGATATCGACGGACAATATCGGGGCATGGATCAGCAGGTGCATACAGCCCAGGGATTTGATTATTACACCGTATTTTCGTTATGGGATACCTACCGGGCAGAAAATCCGCTGCTTACGCTGATTGACCGTAAACGAACCCTTGATTTTATCAAAAGCTTTCTGGCGATGTATGATCAGGGCGGTTTGTTACCCATATGGCCGCTGGCAACTACCGAAACCTATTGTATGATCGGTAACCATTCCATCCCGGTTATTGTTGATGCTTACGCTAAAGGCATTCGTGATTTTGACGCAGAGAAAGCTTTTACCGCAATGAAGGGCGCTGTAAACCGCAACCAGTTTGGGCTGGATAATTACCGCCAAAACGGAGCTGTTCAATCAGACGAAGAAGATGCGTCTGTGTCTAAAACATTGGAGTATGCTTATGACGATTGGTGTATAGCCCAAATGGCAAAAATGCTCAATAAAACCGACGATTATACCCAATACATTCAGCGGGCACAATACTGGAAAAACGTCTTCAACAACCAGAATACTTTTATGCAAGCCCGTACCAACGGCGGCTGGCTGGAGCCTTTCGATCCTGCAGAGATCAACAGCAATTACACAGAAGGTAATTCATGGCAATACTCGTTCCTGGTACCGCACGATGTAGAAACCCTGATTGATAAAATGGGCGGCAAACAGGCATTTGAAAATAAGCTCGATGAATTGTTTAGCACCCAATCAAAACTTAGCGGCAGTGATATTCCTGACGTAAGCGGATTGATAGGCCAATACGCCCATGGCAACGAACCAAGTCATCACATGGCGTACTTATATAATTTTACCGACTCGCCGGATAAAACCCAGTTTTATGTGAGCCGTATTTTGCGGGAAGAATACAGCAACAAACCTGATGGTTTAGCCGGTAATGAGGATTGCGGCCAAATGTCGGCCTGGTATGTGATGAGTTCTTTAGGAATTTACAACATTGCACCCGGTCAGCAGGATTTTCAGATCGGGATCCCGCAGTTTGATAAGGCAGTGATCAATTTAGAGAACGGCAAAAAATTCAGCATTATTAACCCCGGCGCCGGCATTACCCGCAGCAATATCTATCTGCAAGGCATGAACCTTGATAAAAAGGTATACAGTAAGCTTTTTATCAACTACGATGATATTACCAAAGGCGGGGATTTTGAAGTGTTTACCGGCAGGCTGGCTAATAAGATATTTACCCAGGATCTGGAAAAACCAGTTTCAAAGATTACTGATAACCTTATCGTACCTAATCCTTACATTATATCGCCCGCCAGGTCATTCAAGCAGCCGTTCAGCATCCAGATCAAAGATCAGGATACCGATGCAAAAATCTATTACACACTCGATGGCTCTGCTCCTACTGCATCGTCAACGCCTTATACACAGCCAATTACTATTAGCGATAATATCACGGTAAAAGCTATCGCGATAAAGGAGGGCAAAAGCAGCTTTGTTGATGAGGCAAGTTTCATCAAACTCCGCAACGATATTAAGCTAACTATACTGAATAAATACCTGCCTAATTACCCGGCTAAGGGCGATGAATCATTAATTGATGGGCAGCATGGCACTACCAACTGGCGTTTAGGCAATTGGCAGGGTTACCAGGGAAAGGATTTTATAGCCATTGTTGATATGAGCGCCGTTAAACCCATCAAACAAATCAGCGTCAGTACCTTGCAGGATAGCCGCGCCTGGATTGTGTTCCCTAAATATGTACAGTTCTGGACATCAAATGATGGCAAAACTTACAAACTGGCGACCACCATTAACACCAAAGTTGATATTAAAGATACCAACGTGCAAACGCAGGAATTTACCGCGCCGTTAAACACCAGTGCCCGCTATATTAAACTGATAGCCAAGCAATACGGCCCGCTACCCGACTGGCATGAGAACAAAGGCAATCAATCCTACATTTTTGCCGATGAAATAACAATAGAGTAATGATTTGATGTGCGGATAAATAAAGTCTGCTATGAGATATCATTTAAAAATGAATAAAACTATTTCATTTTTAAACGGTTAGCTTTATACAAAAAACTTTACCACACATGGAAAATTACAAACCTACCTCTGACGACGGTAAGACCGCCGGCATCATCAGTTATTTTACGCTTATTGGATGGCTTATTGCCTACTTTGCATTGTACACTAATAATAAAACACCGCTGGCTGCCTACCAGATGAGACAAACATTATTGTTTCATCTCGTTTCAATCGTAATTTCATGGCTTGCCGGTTTTATTATAGGCATGGCCTTTGTAACATCAGGAATATTCATAGGTGCGTCAATCCTTTGGATTATACGTTTAGGCTTACTGATCATATGGGTTATCGGCTTAATTGGTGCTGTTAATGGCGAAAGAAAACCGATGCCGCTCATTGGAGAGCCCGCACAAAATATGTTTTCGGGCATTTAAGATTTTCACAGCGCAGTCTAAGACTTACGAGGTTTTGAAAATTTCGTAAGTCTTAATATTTCCGTTATTGCTTTTCTAACAAATGTTTAGCCTCCTGTAGTTTTTCCATTTCGTTTTTAGGCAAAACAGGGAATTCCAGCTTCAACTTTTTCAAGGTATCTCTGATTATAGTTGATATCGCGATGCGCGTAAACCATTTCTTATCAGCCGGGATAACATACCAGGGGCAATCATCTGTAGCGGTTTCGTTAATGGCTTTTTCATAAGCTTTCATATACTCATCCCAATGCTCCCGTTCCGCAATATCGCTGGCCTGGAACTTCCAATTTTTTTTGGGGTTGTCTATTCGCTTTAAAAACCGCTTTTTTTGCTCCTGCTTTGAAACATTAAGGAAAAATTTAATCACAACAGTTCCGCTGTTACAGATATGCTTTTCAAAATTTCGGATGCTCTCATACCGTTGCTCCCAAAACTGCTTGTTAATATCTTTTACTTGTTTTATCGTTGGATTATTTTCCTTTAAAACAAGTTCGGGATGGACTTTAACGACAAGCACATTTTCATAGTGCGACCTGTTATGGATACCAATACGCCCTCTTTCGGGCAGGGCTTTGTAATGCCGCCACAAAAAGTCGTGATCATAGTCTTCTGAACTGGGTTGTTTAAAGCTATAAACCTGGCACCCCTGCGGGTTTATGCCCGACATGGTGTGCGCTATAGCGCTGTCTTTCCCGGCAGCATCCATCGCCTGAAAAATAATAAGCAGTGAATAACTATTTGAGGCATAAAGCTGTGCCTCCAATTTAGAAGTTTCAGCTATCAGTTCATCCAAAACAGCCCCGGCATCTTCTTTTTCGTAACCATCGCTAAATGCAGGATCATGATCATTCAGCGAAAATTTGCTATTACTTGGTACTTTAAATTGTTCTGTCAAACTTTTCATATAAATAGATATCCATACAAAGTACAAAAACCACATTAAAGTTTTAGCAACTTGATTTCAAATACACGCTGCAACCTTCAACAGGCGATTTTCATATCCAAACAGCTTTTGATTTATTAATTGTGTACTTTGCACAATATAAATATGTATTATGCCAGTGTTAACCTAAAATTTACCTGTCTATTTTACGTTGTTTATATTTGTCAAACAGCATTATGATGTAGTGCTATAAATTTTCATCTTTACCCAATGTTCAGACGTATACGCAATCGCTTTTTAAGATACTTCGTCATATTTATATACTTCGTTATCATCTTTTTTTGTTCGATAGAACTTAACTTTTTGTGGCTTTTCGGATACTCTCCTGATATGCAGGACATTAAAAGCCCGGTACTTTCGGTAGGATCGGAAGTTTACACTGCCGATGGCAAACTTATAGGCCAGTATTACAAGGAAAACCGCTCACCAATTGAATTTAAAGAGATCTCCCCCAACCTTATAAACGCCCTTGTGGCAACTGAAGATGTGCGGTTTTACAGTCATGGCGGAGTAGATTTTTACTCCTTTTTTACCAGCGTACTCTCAACAGCCAAAGGCGACCGCCGCGGCGGCAGTACAATAACCCAGCAGTTAGCCAAAAACCTTTTTGAAACGCGTAAAAAGAAATCGCAGGGCGTCATTAAGCATATCCCGGTACTGCGCACTATTGTTTATAAATGCAAGGAATGGCTTACCGCGTTTAAAATTGAGCACGTTTACAGCAAGCAGCAAATATTGACGTTGTACTTCAATACCGTGCCCTTCGGCAATAATTCGTACGGTATTAAAACTGCGTCGTTAAAATATTTTAATAAACAGCCCGGCACATTAAATCCTGCCGAATCAGCCTTACTTATCGGCATGCTGAAAGCCACATCGAGCTACAATCCCATTAAAAATCCGCAGCGTGCTACCGAAAGGCGCAATATTGTGTTGGGACAGATGGCGAAATATAAGTACCTCACTGCCGACCAGTATAAAAGTAACTTCGCGTCGCCACTCGGGCTCGACCTGAGTTATGTTGAAGACGACTCCCACGGCGATTCGTACCTGCGCCGCGCCGTTGAGAAATGGCTGGATAAATGGTGTAAGGAAAACGATTACAACCTTTACGAGGATGGCCTGAAGATCTACACCACCATCGACTCAAAAATGCAGCAATATGCCGAAGAAGCAGTTACCGAAAAAATGAAGATGCTGCAAAAACGCTTCTATAATCTTTGGGGGAACAAAAATCCGTGGCGCGATTCAAAAGGCGTTGAGATCAAAGATTTCATTCTCAAAAACGAACAAAGGCTCCCTATTTACAAGCTACTTGAAAAAAAATACGGCGGTGATACGATTAAGATCCAGGATTACTTTAAAACGAAAAAGCGGATGACTGTGTTTACCTGGCATGGCGAACAGGATACTACTTTTTCTACTATAGATTCTATAAAATATTACGCTAAAATCCTGAACACCGGCATGATGACACTGGAGCCATCAACCGGTAAAATAAAAGTTTGGATTGGCGGTATCGATCATCGTTTCTTTAATTACGACCATGTAAACCAAAGCCGAAGACAGGCGGGCTCCACCTTTAAGCCATTTGCCTATTTAACGGCGCTTGATAATGGCTTTACCCCCTGCGATAAGTTTACCGACAAGCCGGTATCCATCAAGTACAAGGACAACGGCGAGGATAAAGTCTGGGAGCCCAACAATGCCGACTTCCATTTCTCCTATCGCGAAATGTCACTGCGCTGGGCTATGGGTAAATCGGTAAACTCCATTACAGCGCAGCTAACCGAAAAAGTGGGCTGGGATAAAATTGTGGAATACGCTCATCGCTGCGGCATCGAAAGCCCTTTAAAGTCCGTTCCATCGGTATCATTGGGTTCAAATGATGTTTCAGTTTATGAAATGGTTAGGGCTTATAGCACGTTCCTTAACAAGGGCGAAAAACTCGATCCGTTGCTGGTCACCAAAATCACCGATCAGCAAGGCAATGTGATACAGGAGTTTAAGCTTAAAACCGAGAAAGTGCTAAGCGAGGAAACTGCCTGGCTGATGCTTTACATGTTCCGCGGGGGGATGGAGGAACCCGGCGGTACCTCACAGGCGCTGTGGGAATACAACGGCCTTTGGAAAAAAGACAACCAGATAGGCGGCAAAACCGGTACATCATCTGATTATGTGGATGGCTGGTACATGGGTATCACCAAAGATCTGGTAACAGGCGTTTGGGTTGGTGCTGATGATCGCTCAGTACACTTTACCACATCCGAAACCGGCGAAGGCTCACATACGGCGTTGCCTATCTTCGGCAGGTTTATGGAAAAAGTATATGCCGATCAGTCGTTAGGTTATACTTACGGACCATTCCCCAAACCATGGACCAAGATCACCAAAACTTATAATTGCCCATCGCCGCATATTGAAGAAGATACAACTTCAACTGATAGCATAAGCAACCCTATTGATACAACGGGCGTAACACCTGTACAGGAAAACAATCCGGAAAACCCGGAAAGCACACCGCCTAATAACCAACGGTAAACAGGTAGAGGCGTTTTTTTCCATACTGTGAAGAGAAAATGAATAAGGTTGTTTTTTGAACTAAGAACAACCTTATTTTATTAAATTAGCCATATCTATTTAGTTAAATAATATATGAATAAAGTTTACTCACTTTTCAATAGAGTTAAAAAGCACACCATTATATTCATTTGTTTTGTTGGCTCGCTGTTGATAAGCATCAATGCCAGGGCGCAATATTTTGGCCAAAACAAGGTAAGGTACAAAAACCTTAAGTTTAACGTTTATAAAACTCCTCACTTCGAGATTTACTATTACCTGAAAAATGATAGTATGGTAAAACGCTTTGCCCAGGAAAGCGAGCTTTGGTACACTCTGCACCAACAGGTTTTCAGAGATACATTTAAGTATGCCAACCCAATAATCTTATATGCCAATCACCCCGATTTTCAACAAACCACGGCCATAGATGGCGAGATCGGCGTAGGTACCGGCGGTGTTACCGAAGGCCTTAAAAACCGTGTGGTAATGCCGGTGATGGAAACCAATCAAACTACGAGGCACGTTATCGGCCATGAGTTAGTGCACGCTTTCCAATACCGGTTGTTGATGGGTCATGATTCGTCCGAATATGAAAATATAAACAACATTCCGCTTTGGATGATAGAGGGTATGGCCGAATACCTGTCCTTAGGTAAGAAGGACAGCTATACCGCCATGTGGATGCGTGACGCTTATCTCAATCATGATATCCCCACCGTTCGTGACCTTACCGAAAGCAGTAAATACTTCCCTTATCGTTATGGCGAAGCATTCTGGTCGTTCATCGGTTCAACTTATGGCGACACGGTAATTGTACCCTTCTTCAAAAACGCGGCTAAATTTGGTTTAGAATATGGTATCAGGCGTACGTTTGGTTATGACGACCGTACCCTTTCCCGCCTTTGGAAAAACTCTATCGAGGCTACCTATAAACCCTTTTTAAAGGATACCACTCAAACACCTAAAGGCATCAAACTGGTTGACAGTAAAAACGGCGGTGATCTTGTGGTTGCCCCATCCGTTAGTCCCGATGGTAAATATGTCGCCTTTCTATCCGCCAAAAGTTTATTCAGCATTGATCTTTATTTGGCTGATGCTAAAACAGGGCGAATATTACGAAAACTCACGAGTAAGGTATCCAATACCCATATTGATGAGTTTAACTTCATCGAATCGGCAGGTGCCTGGTCGCCGGATGGGACTAAATTTGCATTTAGTGTATTTAGCAAAGGGCGTAACAGGCTCGATGTAGTTGACCTGAAAAGCGGCAATGTAATTGACGATATCTCGATGGAGCAGGTAGGCCAGTTTAGCAACCTGTCATGGTCGCCAAATGGCAAAGACATTGTTTTCCAGGGATTGGTTGAAGGGCAGGGCGATTTGTATTCTTATAACTTCGATACCAAAAAGATTACGCAGCTCACCAACGATAAATTTTCTGATTACCAGCCAAGCTATTCGCCGGATGGTAAAAAGATCATTTTTTCAAGCGATAGGACAACTTATGACCAGTCGCTGGAGCAAGATATCCCCTTTAACCTGGCCGAGCTTGATCTAACAACAGGTAAAATAACTGACATTAAGATCTTTAACGGCGCCAACAACCTTAACCCGCAATATTCGGCTGATGGTAAGCAGATCTATTTCCTGTCAAACCGTGATGGGTTCCGCAACCTTTATCGTTATACTATCGCTTCGGGTCAGATAGAACAAATGAGCAACCTGTTTACCGGCATTTCGGGCATTACTGAATATTCACCGGCATTAAGTATTTCCAATCACGACGACATTGTTTATTCATACTACCGCGCACAAAAATATTCCATTTATAACGCCAAAGCGTCCGACTTTACACCAATTGTAGTGCAGCCGGGCGAAGTTAACTTTGCAGCAGGCACACTACCACCAAACCGCTCTGTTGGCGTCGACCTGATCAACTCTAACCTGAATAACTTTTTGGCGTACCGCAAAATCCCGACTGATTCGGTTAAGGCTATTCCTTTTCGCTCAAAATTTAAGCTGGATTACCTGGCAGGCAGCGGCATTGGTGTTGGCGTAAGTAATTTTTACGGCACAAGCCTTTCAAGCGGAATCCAGGGCGTATTCAGTGATATTTTAGGCCGTAACCAGATCTTTGCCGCGGCATCGGTAAACGGGCAGATCTATGATTCAGGCGCTGCCGTGACCTACGTAAACCAAACCGGCCGTTGGAACCTTGGTGTGGGCGTTTCCCACATCCCTTACCAGTTTGGCTTCAATACAACCACCTACCCGGTGAGGAATGTGGGCGGTAAAAATCAAACCGTTTATTCTGATAACATTGACATTATCCGGAATTTTGAGGATGCGGGCAGGGTGTTTACCTCATACCCTATTTCCAGGACAACACGCTTTGAAGTGAGCGGAGCAGCCTCACACAACTATTACCGTGTTGACCGTTACAGCGATTATTACCTGCTTGATACCGCTATGGTAAATGGCAAACCCCAGGTAGGTATTGGTAACTACATCACATCCGACAGGAAAAAAATCCCTAACGACGAAGAGTCTGCAACCCTTAATCAAAACTACGGTTCTACTTATTTCTATAACTTAAAATCATATTCCATTTTAACGCTTTCAACCGCGCTAATTGGTGACAACTCATTTTTTGGTGTTACAGCACCGTTAAATGGTTTCAGGTACAGGCTGGAAGCCGGTTATAATTTTGGCACCTATAAGTTCTTTGCACCAACAATTGATGTAAGGAAATACGTACGTACCGCACCGGTAACCTTTGCGGCCAGGTTCTTTGCTACAGGCCGTTTCGGCGATGATAAAGGGCTTTATCCATTATTTGTGGGTTATCCTTTTTATATCAGGGGTTACGAAGGGCAAACATTTTATAATAACGGTAAGGCTTCGACTAATGGCTTCACTATCGATCAATTATCAGGCAGTCGTTTAGCTGTGTTTAACTTTGAGGTACGTTTACCATTTACCGGCCCCGAAAAATTGGCTGCTATAAAATCGAAATTCCTGTTTACCGATCTTAACTTGTTTTTTGATGCGGGATTGGCCTGGAATGCCGGCGATCATATCTATTTTCAGAAAGATCCGCCGGTGATTGGTCAGCAGGATTTTATAAACTCTGATGGTACTACTACAACACAAAACATTTACGGCCGGGTACCTGCATTGAGTGCAGGTATTTCCCTGCGAATAAACGTTTTTGGTGCTTTTATATTAGAGCCTTACCTGGCTGTTCCATTTAACCGCAGCGATGTTAAAAAACCGTTGTTTGGTTTAGGTTTTACACCAGGTTGGTAATATGTAATACTACTTATTACGATGATAAAACAGAAAAGCAGTTGCATAGCCGCCTTTCTGTTTTATATTGCCTAACAATAAGCTATGACAATAAAAGATGAGCTGTCTCCATCCATTTTTTAATCAGCGCGACCCTATCCTTTAAAAATTTTGGCCCGAAAAAGAGATTTGACCAGTCATCAAAGTTTTCATACTGGAAACCAAGATAAAATACCCAAAAGCCGAATCCTAAATATGGAACGGCATTAATTTCTTTATCTGATAATGGCCGAACTTTACGGTAATTTGCAATGAAGGCTTTGAATGCA
The DNA here is from genome assembly GCF_028993635.1 of Mucilaginibacter sp. SJ. NCBI lineage: Bacteria > Pseudomonadati > Bacteroidota > Sphingobacteriia > Sphingobacteriales > Sphingobacteriaceae > Mucilaginibacter > Mucilaginibacter sp. SJ. Next base: position 6,776,122 of record NZ_CP118631.1, on the reverse strand, counting down.
TCGCGTCCCTGTTGTTCTGTAATTTTTCCGTAGGTAACCTCCATAAAATAGTGAATAAAAAAAGAGGTGATATCGTAAGCTAATAATCCTTTCCCTGCAAAATCAAAATCAAAAAAAGTGATCTCACCTGCATCATCGAAATGAAAGTTTTTCGGAAGAAAATCAAAATGGCAATAGCCATGGCTAAACCCGCCGCAAAATTGGTTGTATTGGGCGATTACATCAAGAGCAGTATTTCTCAGGTATTCATACTCGTTTTCAAGTCCGGCAAATGCAGGTTCAATAACTTTGATGGGATCAATTATAACCGTATTCACTGAGTATGCTTTACGGTGATAGCTAAGCTCAGTTGAAGATGTAATGTTATGTATAGCAGCCATCTCCCTGCCCACGGTTTCGAGCTGCTGATCATTCATAGCATAAACAACGCCGCCTTGTGCCCATGAAAATAACACGCCGTAACGGATTCCTTCGGCAGCATTGAAAACCTGCAACATTTCGCCATTGATATCTGGAATTGGCCTTGACACTTTGGCTCCTTTTTCAAACAGGATAGTTAACAGCTCTACCTCACCCTTGATCTCTTCCAGCTTTCGGTGCGCATCCCTGTAAATTTTAAAAATGTACTTTTCGGCTGCATTTTCTATAATATAAGTGTCGCTCACATTGCGGATCAATAACCGGCACGTTGTATGACTTAAACCATAACTTTCCTGAAGTTTTATATTCAGTGCTTTTGATGATAAGGTTGAGTATTGCGTAGGGAAGATTTCCATAGGTTAACAAAGGTAGCTTATAATCTACAACCCGGCTATCCATTTTAAAACCTATTTATATTTTGTATGTTTAACCTATAACCTACACACTATGAAAAAGTTACTGCTGTTAATATCCATTGTATTTTGCCCGGCATTATTGCTGGCCCAAACCGACAGCAAAAGCAGTAATACAACAACAATGCTTCCTGCCAATGATATTGTAAAAAACATATCTGTAGCGCCCAATACGCATACATTTTATATTTTCATTCAAAAAACAAACCTCGCACTCACTTACACAAGCCGCGGGCCTATCACCGTATTTGTACCGATTGATGGCGGGTTTAGCGACATGCCTACCGGTAAATTCGACTCCCTTGCCAAACCAGCGCATATTTGGGAACTTACAGATTTAGTAGCCTATCATGCCATTGCAGGACAGCTAAAGGCAAGAGACATTCAGAAAAAGATCAATAAAGGAAAAGGCATAGCCACATTTACCACACTTTCGGGCGGTAAATTATTCGCTAAAATAGATAGCAACAGCAATATCGTTTTGATTGATGGCAATGGAGGTAAAAGTACGATCAGTAAGTTTGATATTAAACAAAACAACGGCATAGTACATCTGGTAAACAAAGTACTGGTACCTAAAAAGAAGCTCATATAAACAGACTGCCAAATGACAATCCTCATATAATAAAATTACGTATTTGAGTTATAGCATATAGTAGTTTCCGGCAACGAAAAGGAAGCATCTATAATTAAGATAACATCAAAACATAATGGGTTATGAAAACACTCATCTTAACAGTGATAGCTTTAACCATCCTGATAGCATTTGGATGCCAAAATACCAACGGACAGGACGCTAAACGTAAACTGAGCAAACCTGCCGATGAATGGAAAAAGACGCTTACATCCAATCAATACCATATTATGGTTGAAAGCGGCACCGAACCTCCCTATCAGAACGAGTATTGGAACAATCATGAAAAAGGTGTTTACGTAAGCGCCGCAACCGGCGATACGCTATTCACCTCTGATGACAAATTTGATAGCGGTACGGGCTGGCCAAGTTTTGTTAAACCTGTCGACTCGAAAAAAGTAGCAATAATTACTGATAACAGCTACGGCATGAGCCGTGATGAAGTTATTGAAAAAAGTACAGGCTTACACCTTGGCCACGTATTTGATGACGGACCTGCCGACCGCGGCGGCAAAAGGTACTGCATGAACTCAGGGGCTTTAAAATTTATTAAAAAGCCATAACCCTGCGGTTCACATTTAAGGACGGGCGTAGCTGCGGCCTTACACGTAAGCCCTGCTCATATTTTAATCCAATGGTCAAATCTATCCAGTCGGCATTAACAGATCTGATCATTTTTTCTTTTTGCGGACGGGTATAAGTGCTCACCACTTTAAAACGTTCCATAGCCTGTTCTTCGGTATTGATCTCCTCAAAGTAAACCAAACGGTTAAGCTGTTGTGCATTGTCGAAAAATAAAGTCGGCATTTCGCTGTAAAACTGGATGGTTTTCATCAGGTCTGAACATAAGCCTACATGCAGATTTTTACGGTTCCTGTCGGTAATGATATAAACAAAACGTTTCATTTTATGATAAAAAATTTGGTGAACAGATAATTATTACTAACTTTATGAGCATAAAATTACTAATAAATTTAGCAAATCCAAATTTTATGTCAATAATTTCACAAAATATTAAGTTTCTCCGCAAAAAGAAGGGTTTAACACAGCAGCAATTTGCGGACGAATTAGGTATAAAACGTTCATTAGTAGGCGCATACGAAGAAGACCGGGCCGACCCTAAATACGACCTGCTAAAAACATTAGCAACCTATTTTGATGTTACTATTGATGACTTCATCAACGAAACCATCAACGAAAAATGGCAGCCAAAACCCAAAGGTAACCCTGCCAATCTGCGGATCCTGAGTATTTCTGTTGATAAGGAAGAAAATGAAAATATAGAAATGGTACCCGTAAAGGCCAGTGCCGGCTATCTTAACGGTTACGCCGATCCTGAATATGTGGCTCAACTACCCAAATTTTATTTACCCATGTTTAAGCAGGGTACATTTCGCGCATTTGAAATCAAAGGCGACTCCATGCTACCCCTTGTATCCGGTACTATTATAATAGGTGAATATGTAGAAAACTGGGGTGACGTAAAAAGCGGCGAAACCTATGTAGTAATATCTAAAAATGATGGCGTAGTTTATAAACGCATTGGTAATAAATTTAAAGAGAACAAAAAGCTAAAGCTTATTTCCGATAACCCAGTTTACGAACCTTATGAAATATCGGGTGAAGACGTACTGGAATTATGGAAAGCTAAAGGATATATCTCGACACAATTACCGTCGCCCTCACCTGAGCCAACCATGGAAAGCCTTACAGCAATGATGGCCCAGATGCAGCGCTCTATATCTAATTTACAGCAAGGCAACAATTAAGTTACATCGGCTTTTTTAAACCATTACGATATATCTTTATCATACTGATAAAACGTAAATTAAATTAAAAAGCTATGAAAAAATTATTGTTAATGTGCTGCTTCCTTTTAGGAATTTCGGCAGCCAGCTATGCGCAGGGCGGCATGAGGAGAAGCCCGGAAGAAAGAGCAAAAGAATTGCAAACCCAGCTTAAATTAACAGATGATCAAACAACCAAGATCACTGCGGTTTACAAAGAGCAGGCAACTAAAATGGATAGCGTACGTACTGCAGCCAATGGCGACAGGGATGCGATGCGCTCTGCAATGCGCCCTATGATGGAAGCAACCAACACCAAGATCAAAGCTCTTTTAACAGCCGAACAAGCTGCAGCTTATGACAAAGCAATGAAAGAAAGAATGGACCGTATGCGTCAGGGCGGCGGTGGCCAGTAAACATTTATAACATATAAGAAAGCGGCCAATGGTCGCTTTTTTTATTTTTGCACCAAACAAAGCACATTGAACGCAGCCGAAGATTTTTTAAACAGCAAATTACAGGAAAGGCAGGAAGCTGGCACTTACCGTGAACTGAAACCCGAAAACGGCATGGTTGATTTTTGCTCGAATGATTATCTGGGTTTTGCCCGTTCGCCAATTCTGAAACAAAGCATCGCTCACGAGGTAAACAACCATCCGCTTAGCTTAAATGGAGGCGCCGGATCAAGATTGCTATCAGGAAACATACAATATGCCGAAGATCTGGAGCAGCAAATAGCCATCTATCATCAAAGTGAAGCCGGTCTGCTTTTTAACTCGGGCTATGATGCCAACCTTGGCCTGCTTTCATCCCTTGCCCAGCGCGGCGATACCATTATTTTAGATGAGTTGGTACATGCCTCAATCATCGACGGAGCGAGACTAAGCTATGCCAATCGCTACAGTTTCAGGCACAACGATTTGGAAAGTTTAGAAGCCAAGTTAAAATTATCCAAAGGCAATTGTTATGTGGTTGTTGAAAGTGTGTATTCTATGGATGGTGATGCTTCTCCCCTTGTTGAAATCCTCAGCCTCACTGAAAAATATAATGCCGCCCTCATTGTTGATGAGGCCCATGCTGTAGGCCTTTATCCCAAAGGGTTGGTTTGCGAACTTGGTTTACAGCACAGGATCTTTGCCCGTGTGATAACATTTGGCAAGGCACTGGGCGGCCACGGGGCTGTAGTACTTGGTAGTAATAACTTACGGAAATATTTAATCAATTTTGCACGCTCCTTTATTTATACAACAACAGCACCTTTTCATCAGCTGGCAGCGATCAAAATGGCCTATCAGTTATTGGAAAATTCCCGCGAGGCCATCTTCTGCCTAAAAAAGAACATTGAACTGTTTAAACAGCAAGTAAACACAGGCAAAAATTTCACTTTACTAAATAGTGATAGCGCTATTCAATGTATCGTGTTCAAAAGCAATGAAATGGCAAGGGAAGCGGCTAAACAATTGCAATTGAATAACTTTGATGTGAGGCCCATCTTAAGCCCTACGGTTGCACAGGGTACCGAGCGGATCAGGATTTGCCTGCATAGCTTTAATACGGAAAATGAGTTAACTTTGCTGGCTGTAACTCTTAACAAATTTATATTACTACATGCCTGATACGCAACCGATATTTATTACCGGTATTGATACCGGAATAGGTAAAACCCTGGTTTCGGCTATTTTAACTGAAAAACTAAACGCAGACTACTGGAAGCCCATACAATCGGGTGACCTTGATAACAGCGATACCCTGAAAGTTAAAAACCTTATCTCAAATAAGGTCAGCCATTTTTTTCCCGAGGCCTACGCGCTCACACAACCCTTTTCGCCTCATAAATCTGCGGCTCTCGATAAAGTGACCATAGAACTTGAAAATATCATTCTGCCAAAAACAGATAACCAGCTAATTATAGAGGGCGCCGGCGGCCTTATGGTACCATTGAATGATAACTTTCTTATTATCGACCTTATTAAGCAGCTTAATGCAAAGGTAATACTGGTAAGCAAACACTATTTAGGCAGTATTAATCATACCCTGCTTTCCTTACATGCATTAAAAAAATATGGCATTCCTGTTATGGGGATAATTTTTAACGGTGATAAGGATATCTATTCAAAAAGCTATATCCTCGATTATTCAGAAGTTGCCGATCTGGGGCAGATCCCTGAGTTTAAAACTATCAACAAAAAAACTGTTAAAGAAGCCGGTAAGTTTATTACCTTGTAATACCGGCAGCTTTACAACCGATATTGCCGGCTTCGTAAACACATACTATGAAAAACATTACTGTAATTGGCTCCGGCACTATGGGCAATGGTATCGCCCACACCTTTGCCCAATATGGTTTCCAGGTATCATTAGTTGATATCAGCGACAATGCCCTGAGTAAAGCCTTACAAACCATCAGCAATAACCTGGACAGGCAGGTAAAAAAGGGCTCTTTAGATGAAGAGGCAAAAAACGAAACTCTCAGCCGTATCCGGGTTTTTACCAACCTGGCCGAAGGCGCTCAAAATACCGACCTCGTAATTGAAGCCGCCACCGAAAACCAGGAAATAAAGCTCAAGCTGTTTAAGCAACTAAGTGAAATTTGTGGCAAAAACGTAATACTGGCATCCAACACCTCATCTATTTCTATAACCCAAATTGCTTCAGTTACTAAAAACCCGGGCAATGTAATAGGCATGCATTTTATGAACCCCGTACCGGTAATGAAACTGGTTGAGGTGATCAGAGGGTACGCCACAACCAATGCTGTTACCGAAACCATTATGGAGCTTTCCCGTACATTAGGCAAAGACCCTGTAGTGGTAAACGATTATCCCGGTTTTGTAGCCAACCGAATTTTAATGCCGATGATAAACGAGGCCATTTATACTTTATATGAAGGCGTTGCCGGCGTACAGGAAATTGATACGGTGATGAAACTGGGCATGGCCCACCCTATGGGCCCGCTGCAATTAGCTGATTTTATTGGGCTTGATGTTTGCCTCGCTATTTTGAAAGTATTGCATGATGGTTTCGGTAATCCTAAATATGCCCCTTGCCCTTTATTGGTAAACATGGCTGTGGCAGGCCATTTAGGAACTAAAACAGGCAGCGGATTTTATAAATATACAGCAGGTAGTAAAGATTTGGTTGTAGCCGATAAATTCAGCATCTGAACGCGGTTAAACTTTCGATGTTGGAAATTGTCAATAGTTATTATACTGAACAACTAAAAACATCTGACATGAAAACCATTGCTAAATTAGGAATAATACTTGCCTTAACGGGCTCATTATTTGCATCATGCGCCGGTCAGGCTTATGTAACCGAACAACCCGTTGAACCGGTTTATGTCCGCCCGGTAGCACCCTACCCTAATGCTGTCTGGGTACCCGGCGAATGGGTTTGGCGCGGTAACCATTACGTTTACCGCCAGGGCTTTTACGCAAGGCCACGTTACAATCGCGTATATGTACAAGGCCATTGGCAGCCAACCAATCGCGGTTATGTATGGATGAAGGGGTATTGGAGATAAATTTCAGTAGCCAGTTTTCAATTTGCAGTTAGCAGTAAACATGTACTAACTACAAATTGAATTATTGGGACGCTGCAAAAGTGCTAACTATAAACTGCCAACTTAAAATCACATTCTCTCCGGCACTTCAATACCTAAAAGCTTCATCCCTTTGCTGATCACTTTTGCTGATGATGCAGATAAAGTCAAACGAAATTGTTTTGAGTCCTCATCTTCAGCCTGTAAGATCGACTTTTCGTGGTAGAACTTGTTATACGTTTTGGCAAGCTCATATACGTAGTTAGCGATTACAGCCGGACTGTAACCCTTTGCCGCTTCCTTAACAGTTTCGGGGTATTTATCAAGCAGTACAATTAAATCGCGTTCAACGCCTGCCAGTTCAGTTACTGCAGGTTTTATTGCTGGTTCATAATCAGCCCTGCTTAATACCGATTTAATACGGGCGTGTGTATATTGAATAAACGGCCCGGTATGTCCCTGAAAATCTACCGATTCATTAGGATCAAACAGTAAACGTTTTTTTGGATCAACTTTTAACAGGAAATATTTAAGTGCTCCCATGCCAATGGTATGATATAATGCAACCTTATCTTCGTCATTAAACGCTTCAACCTTGCCCATGGCTTCGGTTTGCTCTTTAGCGGTTGTTTCCATCTCAGCCATCAGGTCATCGGCATCAACTACCGTCCCCTCGCGCGATTTCATTTTACCCGAAGGCAGGTCAACCATACCGTATGATAGGTGGAACAATCCATCCGCACCGGTTTTACCTAATTTTTGTAAGATCAGGAACAGCACCTTAAAGTGATAATCCTGTTCGTTGCCCACCACGTAGATGGATTTATCCATGTGATAATCGTTATACTTCAATTGGGCGGTACCCATATCCTGGGTAATATAAACTGAAGTACCGTCACCACGAAGTACGAGTTTCTCGTCAAGCCCATCCGAGGTAAGGTCTATCCATACAGAGTTATCGGCTTTTTTGAAGAATACTCCTTTTGCAAGGCCTTCTTCAATAATATCTTTGCCTAACAGGTAAGTATTCGATTCGTAATAGTATTTATCAAAATCAACGCCCAGTTGCTTATAAGTTTCGGCGAAGCCTGCGTATACCCAACCGTTCATGGTTCTCCACAGGTTCATCACCTCTTCATCGCCTGCCTCCCATTTTTGCAGCATCTGCTGGGTTTCTATCATGATAGGAGTAGCATTTTTGGCTATCTCTTTGATCTTGTCTTCTTCGCCGGCAATTTTATCGTCCAGTTCGCCAATCAGCTTTTGATTTGCCTCGTCGGTTTGAGCACGTTTTTCTTTTACCTTAGCTATGGTAGCTAACGATTCTTCAATCTTTGCTTTTTGGTTTTCTTTAAAGGCCGAAAGATTATGTTTTTCATAAACTTCGCTCAAAACCGGTTTGAGCTGCTCTCTCAGTTCCTTATCAAACAGCACATAATACTTACCTACCAGGTGATCACCCTTCATGCCCGAAGATTCAGGCGTTTCGCCATTACCGAATTTTTGCCAGGCCAGCATGGATTTGCAAATATGGATCCCGCGGTCATTAACCAGGTTGGTTTTGATCACCTCGTAACCATCGGCAGCCAGGATTTCAGCAACCGAATAACCCAACAGGTTGTTACGGATATGGCCAAGGTGCAGCGGTTTGTTGGTATTGGGAGATGAATACTCTACCATTACCTTTTGTCCGTTAGGCTTTGCTACCGCAAAATCATCGGCAGTAATATTATTATATAACTGGCTAATCCAGTATTCGTCAGTTATAGAAAGGTTCAAAAAACCTTTGATCACATTAAAAGAAGCAACCTCCTTCAATTCACTTTTAAGATACTCCCCTATTTCGGCACCTGTTTGTTCAGGCCCCTTGCGCGAAAACTTGGTGAACGGGAAGGTTACTATGGTTACTTGTCCTTCAAACTCCTTACGTGTTTCCTGTATGCTAACGGCAGCCGGTTCAATGTCAGTTTGATATAATTGTTTAACTGCTTTTACGGCCGCTTCTATGATAAAATCCATTCGGCAAAATTAAATAAAATGGGCAGATTGCGAATACTAAAATGGCGATGTTTACATGTAGATTAGGAGCCACCTACAGAATCAACAGCAATTTATAATGGGCGCTACAAACAGGACACAGCTGGGGAGTACTGAGATTCAAATATTGGCATGAGCCACATGCTTAAAAACATGCCTATAATCATTTCTTACCCGATTATTGCAATTAAAAAAAGCCCCGGGTCAACGCTACTTTTTAGACATCCATTATAAGAATAATTATTTAATTCAAGAGGTAAACAACTTCAAAACCCCGGTCTGATTATTTTGCTCTGCCAATTTCCTGGCTGATATCCCCTGTTTATTCTCTATATTAAAGTCGGCGCCATATTTCAGCAACAACCTGATCTGATCCAGTTTATACTTTCGTTTCACCGCATAAAAAAGTGCAGTATTCCCATCTTTATCGGCAAAGTTTACATTAGCACCATTGCTTAAAAACCATTCGGCCACTTCAAAGCGTTTCCAGTTAAATGCAGCAATGAACGGGCTGTCATTTCCCACACCTGGGTCTGTTTGTGCACCATAACTTTTAAACAGACCGGCGGCTTCCACATCATTATACCAGGTTATAGCATACATGCAATGCTCCGGATTGGCGCCATTAGCCAGCAAATATTCATATAACAGCTTATTTCTTCCCCGGGTATAAGCATACCAAAGCGGGGTGGCCGGAAAAAAGCCGCATTCCTCTTTTATCCGGTGAATTGAATTGATATCCATGCCTTTTGCCAGCAATAGCTTAAGCATGCTCAAACTTTCTTCGGCTTTTGCAGGGCGTTTGGCGATTTCAATGCCGCACAGGTAATGAAGTGCGTTTTTACCGCTGTCCTCGGCCCAGGTAAGCCATCTGTGATCTTTTTCGATCATCGTTTTAACAGCTCCAACGTTAAGATCTTTTATGTGCTGAATAAATTTGATCATAGCTTTCTCCTTTTATTTATCCAGCAAAGTCAACCAGGTTTTCACAACGTTTCGCAAAGCTTCTTCTTTTGCCTTAACTTCTTCCATATTGTGAAAAAAAGCCAACCGGCGGCCGTCGGCATAATCGCCGGAAAGCAAACCGGATGTATCATTGATCTTTGCCCCTGAGGGGAATACCAGTCTGATACAATCTTTTTGGTATACGTTCGAAACGATAATATATCTTTTATACTCTTTAGGATCAAAGGGTTTCATTTCACCGATATATAAAAAGCTCGGTGCATTCCATTTGATATGCTCGCCAATTTCATCGTCAATAGCCAGGGTAATTTTTCTCAGCGCTCCTAACACTTCCTTCAATGGATGATCAAGCTTTTGCATGTAACTGTCTACCCCTGCCGAGTCGGCAAGGACAACTGGTTTGGTACTTTTGGCTTTCATGATTAACAGGTAATAAATTGGTTAAGAGGGGCTATTTAAATTTAAAAAAAGAAAACATAATACCAAAGGAACGTTGAATAGTACCATTAAATAACCCTGCATCGTCTTAACTTTGATATATCAAATCAGATTATTACCATCATGGAACAAAAGCTGCCATTACCGCCATTTAACTTTGAAACAGCCACCCAAAAAGTGCAATTAGCCGAAGACGCCTGGAACAGCCAGGACCCGGCAAGGGTTTCTTTAGCATATACCATTGACACCGAATGGCGCAACCGCTCGGAATTTGTAAACGGGCGCCAACAGGTAGTGGAATTTTTAACCCGCAAATGGGAAAAAGAATTCGATTATAAATTAAAAAAAGAACTGTGGGCCTTTACAGATAACCGTATTGCAGTACGTTTTGAGTACGAATATCATAATGCTGAAGGCCAATGGTTTCGTGCTTATGGCAACGAGAACTGGGAGTTTGACGAAAACGGCTTGATGCAAAAGCGCTATGCCAGCATCAATGACCTGCCCATCAAAGAAGAAGACAAGCGGCTGTAAAAAGAAATAGCCCATTACGAAAGCCGATGACTCTTATAATGGGCTAAACATCAATATTAAATAATTGAGCAAAAAGGTTTAGGGCTTCCTTAAATTCAGTTAATATCGTTTCGAGCTGTAATTTCAATATCCCGACGCCTCTTCGCAGCACTTTAATATTTATTTTATCAGGTGTGTAAATTAAAAGTTGGGTATATTTCTTTCAACAACCCAAATCTCGCTTAACAATTAAGAATTAAAAAGGGTGAAACCACCCTTTTTTGCTTTAAACTGCATGGTAAAATGAAATATAAGTTTATTATTTTTTTTACTTTGGCAATATGATTAACATCAGTTAACATATACACCTAATATTAATGCACACTTCAACATTTACAGGGCCTGTACAAATTGCCATAATTGATAATCATACCTTATTCAGACAGGGAATGATCAGTCTGCTGGGCGATTTTAAAGAGATCAATATCCTTTTCGACGCCGAAAATGGAGAGGATATGATCAGCAAGTTAAAAAAATCCTCCTTACCTGACATTGTATTGATGGATATAACCATGCCGGTAATGGATGGTTATGCGGCTACGGCCTGGTTACGGGAAAATCACCCTACAGTAAAAGTGCTTGCGTTGAGTATGTCTGACGAAGATAAACCGATTATAAACATGCTTAAGAACGGAGCTGTTGGCTATATGCTTAAGGAATCGAAGATAAGAGACGTAGTTTATGCGATGCAAACTATCCAAAAGCACGGCTATTATCTAAATGAACTGGTAAGCGGCAAATTGCTTTATACCATGCAAAATAAAAATACCCCCGTCGATAAATCAAAAGAGCTTACCTCCAATGAACTTACATTTCTGAAACTAAGCTGCTCCGAACTTACCTACAGGCAAATTGCCGACGAAATGAATCTGAGTCCGCATACTATTGATAATTATCGCGAATCATTATTTCAAAAGTTTGGGCTTAAATCAAGAACGGGCATGGTACTTTTTGCCATCAAAAATCAGATCATAACTGTTTAAGAGATTTTACTGATACAATCCATCGTTAAAAAAAGAGCTTAAACACAAAAGGGATCACTATGATGCCCAAACTTATTAAAACGTAATTACGATACAGCTTACTGTTACGGCTGGGATACAGGTTCATCAACTTATTATAACGATTGTTGTAAAATATGAGCAGGTAATTCAATAGCACAAAGGGAATAAAAAACACAAGCAAACCGGCTATGAACCCGTTTATGGCTTTATCCCTGGTTAAGTCCAATGTAAAAAGGATAGGAATATCAGTAAAAAAACGAAGGATAAACAATAATGTTAGCAGGTTAACACCCTGAACCAGGGACATAGGGATAATTGTAAATGCCTTCCAATACTTGCCATCCTCTCCTTTCTTTGCCCTTTCCTGCGTAATGGCATCAACCCAGATCTTATAATAAATGCTTAACATTTGTTTTAGCTTTAGTATGAACTATTTTAACTAACCTTAACGCTGCAGATAAGTTTGCTTTACTATTTTATGCGTGACAATTGCTATATTCCGTTAGTTATGGCAATTCGTTACGACATTTCGTCATTTCAAAGCCAGGAAATACACAAATAATTGATTGTCAACAATATAAAAAACAGGTATAAGTATTGATAACCCCTGTTTATTCGTAAGCAAATCACTTTAAAAAATATCGTTAACCTTAAAAATCACTGTTATGCCAAATCATTTATCAACATTAGGGGTTATTCATACGGCCATAAGCCTTGTAGGAGTTGCCGTTGGGTTTATTGCATTGTTTCAGGACGGGAAAATCGCCCCTAAAACAAAAAACGGCAGGCTTTACGGCATCTTTACCGTGCTGGCCTGTTTATCGTCATTTTTAGTTATGAAAACTGGTCACCTGAGTAGCGCCCATAACCTTTCGTTTCTTATTTTAATATTACTGCCTGTAGTTTACTATGCCCCCTCCCTGCGCATTTTTGGCAGCAAGGCAGATTATGTGCAAACCATAGGCATGACAGCCACTTTATTTTTTTCATTGGTACCTGCCGTAGTTGAAACGCTCACCAGGCTCCCGGTTGAACAACCGCTGGCCGAAGGACCTGACTCTCCTGTAGTAAAACTGGGGCTTTTGATCATGCTGGTATTATTTATTGTAATTATGATATACCAGGCAATTAAACTAAAGGGCCAGCGCAAAGGGTTTACCCCGGCTATGTGAATTGATATTTCGCCGGCACTTATGCCGATAATTTAAGCAGGGGTATGGAGTCATGTATCCGCTCGGCGCAACGGGTGGCCGGCGAAATTGATAAAGTATAAACAAAAAAGCACCCGACCGGCGTGCCTAAAAAACAAAACTAAATCAAATAACTTTATCCTGAAGCACCATCGAAAAAATACTTTTCATAGCAGCCCCGGTATTGTCTTTATAGTTTATGGTCAATTTATAATTGTCGACAACAAATGCCGAATTGGTATAAAACTGAGCGTTAGAAGGGTCGGTACTGATAACATTACTACCTTCACTTACCATTTTTTTTGCGATAACAATGTTTAATCCATCCCCTTTAGTATGAAATTTCCCGGTGTACTGAACCGTTGTTGAATTACCATTTTTATAAGTTACATCGGCCAAAATAAAAGTACTATCCGACGAGAATACTAAATAACGCGCTTGTTCCCCCTCTTTAACCGGAATATACCACTGGCCAAAAAGGGATGTATTTTTTTTGACGGGTTGCTGCGCCTTGTCTTTTTTACAGGCGCCAAGAGAAAACAAAACCGATAGCAACAGGCAAACAGTTAAATTCTTAAATATCAATACAGGCTTAATCATAAAGTGAAGGTTTTACCTATCCGTACGATAGAAACTTTTAATTCGCTACACTAATAACAAAAAAAGACCGCTCTGAAGAAGCAGTCTTTCGATATAGTAAGTTAACCAGGTTTTAATCAGCTTTGCTAACCCTGCCTGATCCCGCGTAACGGGTTGTACCAATTGTTGCGGTACCGGAATATACAACACTTCCTGAACCAGAAATACGCGCAGAAACTGTTTTACTGGCAATCAAATTAATATTTCCTGAACCGGCAATTGACGCCTCAACAGTTTCAGTCCTCAATGATTTGCCGTTGATCTCTCCCGAACCTGAAATACGGCAGTCGGCCATACCGGTACTGCCCTTAACATCAATTGAACCTGATCCGCTGATTTTCAGATCCAAAGTACCTGATTTAACAGCAGTTTTAATATTCCCTGAACCGCTTAACGCAATTTTGGCATTTTCGGCGGTCATTATACCATCAACAGTTGCATTTCCTGAACCGCTGTTAGCAAGGTATCCAAGGCTTTTGGCGGTGATGTAAATATTGGCCCGCTGCATATTGCGATGATTTTTCCAGTGATCCTTGAATTCAACTTTTAATATGCCGTTTTCTACTTCAGTTTTAATATCATCAACTACATTGGCATCAACATCAAGTTTCAGGCTTTCGGTCCCATCAATTTTAATAAATACGTTAAACGGGCCACCACAGGCAATACCGTTATAACCGGATACGCTGCGGGTTACAGTTTGCGCAGAAGTATTAAAGGCTATCGAAACCGTTAGTAACGAAGCCATAAGTGAGAAGATTAGTTTTTTCATGATCGCGTGTTTAAGAATATGACGCTTTTTCTAAAAAAACGTTGCAATTTTTTTAATTTTTTTACCTCTACCAACTTCCGCAAAGATTCATTACAACCTGAAATTAAGCGATACATAAGGGTACCAGCCTTCGCTTGAATGCCCTGCCAATATTTGCAATACTGTTAAACTTGCCGGCGCAAAATATAACCCGCCGCCTGTGCCGGTATGCCACTTATCTGAATGCTCATCGTCTATCCAAACGCGGCCCGCGTCATAAAAGCCCACTAAACCTAACTGGCCCGGCAAAATATAACTGGCTATATCGGCAAGTTTAACCCTTGCCTGCAAATTATTAAACACCATATGCTTGCCTGCAAAGCGGTTTTGCAGATACCCCAACAGGTTGCCCTGTCCGCCCAAAAACATTGACTGGTAAAAAGCAGGCTTACCAAAGCTTACGCCGCCGCCAACACGGTCAGATAATACTATAGCGCCCCCCGGAGTTAGCTTTTGGTAGTAAGTAAATTCAGGCTTTATTTGTATAAATGATTTTGAGTATCTGTTAAGGCCGGTATACCCCTGTGCTGTAACAGTAAAATAAAACCCGCTTTTGGGCAGTATATTATTGTCGCGCCTGTTTGTTGTATAATTTATCAAAGCACCAAGATGAGTTTTATCTTTTCCTACCGATAAACTATCATAGGAGTTAATGAGTGATGATTGATTAATAAAACGCCCGGCATTGTCTGCAAGATCAAGGTGATAATACTGGAACGAAGGGCCAACACTGATATCGCTGTTCTTGCCTGTATGCCAGCGCAAAGCCGGGTCAAACTGGTAAATATCATACCGGGTACGGTAAAATCTCCGGTAGCCCGTAAATTTGTTCAGTACACTTTCGTTACCCAAACCAAAAAAGTTCACCGTATTATCGGGCGATTGAATGTTGGCTTGCATAGTAAAATCAGCTTTACCAACGGCATCTATCCATTCGCCATTATACTTGATCCTGAATGCATCGGTGGCAAATGAATGGGTTATCATTACCTGTTGCAGGGTTGAGTATGGTAGTTTACGGAAGCCATCATGCCCGATATATTTAAAACCCAACCCCAATAAAAATCCATCATCTTTATTTAAACCGGCAGTTGCCAGTGGCATCCATACATTATATAAATTGGTAGGCAGGAATTGTGTATTTAATGTATCGTTAGACAAGTGCTTGCTCAGCCTGTCGGTATTGCCTGTAAAAGTTATACTGTCTTTACGGCCGTAAAACTGCACCTTACGGTTGGCCTGTTTAACATCGACAGTTTTATTGCCAACGCTATCTACAATTCTCAACTTTATTGGCGAGCTACCATTATTGATCACCACCTGATCATCGCCGGCCGAAACATATAGCCTGATCTCCTTTGTAACTTCAGGCTTGTAAACCATATCCATAAAACGGTTTTTGGTTTCCCCCTCTTTATTTAGCTTATCTATGGTTATCCTTGTAGCCTTATCCGGTGCATCTGAAATAGTTATCAACTCGTTTTTATCAGTGGTGCGGACATCCACTATCCTATTGATGAACTTATAATACTCGCTCATTGCTTCCGGAATGTTGTCACGACGCTTTTTAAGCTTTGCTAACAGGTCATCATGCCTCAATTTATAGCTTTCAGCAGGCAAACGCTTTAAACTCTCTTCAAGCACCTCATCAGTTTCGGCTTTAACAA
This sequence comes from Mucilaginibacter sp. SJ, assembly GCF_028993635.1. NCBI lineage: Bacteria > Pseudomonadati > Bacteroidota > Sphingobacteriia > Sphingobacteriales > Sphingobacteriaceae > Mucilaginibacter > Mucilaginibacter sp. SJ. The sequence continues at coordinate 6,760,002 of NZ_CP118631.1, read as the reverse complement.
AGTCATTGGCAATTTGCATCCATCGTTCATAGCTTATTTGCGCGTCAGGGTATTCCTTCATAAAGCGCGTTTTAAAAAGAGAATATTTCACATGCGGAATATCCCCTGTAAAATCTTCCAGTAAGGGGTCTATCCAGGGTAGGGCTGCAATACTTGGAAACACGCCCTGCGTAACGTGAAATACCTGATCACGGTCGCGCGGTACGGCTATATAGGTTTTTCCTTTCCCATTTTTAGTATCGGCCCAGCGCCATTGGTCTTCGTGCCTATCCCAATCGCCCATTAAAAGATCAAGCATACGGGCGCGCAAAAACCCTTCCCCATCCAACCTATTGTCATAGCTTTTAAGCAGTTGCCTCTGCATTTTAAGGGTATTATCTGATGAACCTATTGGTTCCCGTTCTTCTATCAAACATACCGTACCTATAAATAACTTACTGTATTGTCCAAGTGCCGGGTCTTCGGCCACAACGCCTATAATTGGGTTAGCATGCGGTACGTTTGCAGCTTCAGCAAGCGGAGGCACTATCAGGGCAGAGTACGGATGCTGACCGCTAAATTCATCGCCAACCCAATCAACAGCAAAAGTGCCCTGCAAATTTGGCGGGAGCAATTTATCCGGTACTTTTTCAACGCTGCGCAGTACCCATTCGCGGCCGGTTTTATCTTCCAGCCGTAACGACTTTGACTCCATGCCGCCGCCTTGCTTTATAGGGGTAAGTCCACCGTTTATTTGTGATAACCGGATCACCGGCAATTTAACTTTCATTGCCCAGTCCTTACGATAGTTTTCGCCGAACAACCAACGGTGAATTCCGGTTACATCATCGTATGAGGCATGAACACTTACAACGGTGCTATCCGGAAACTTTTGCCAGGCTGATGGTGCAATGGCCTGTGCATTTGCGTACACCGCCGAGCCTGTAAGGAATAAAAAAGTGAGTATTTTTTTTGTCATGAGGTAATGTGTTTAAGATGTAGGGACTTAAATACTTTGAATCATACACAATAGATGTACCAAATATATAAATAACTATATTTCAATAATTTACACAAGAAAACACAGAAACAAGTAGCGATATATCGTTATTTATTAAAAGACGATTCTAAATAACACAATAACATAGCTGTTATATTACGGCTTTCTATCTCCGGCAACAGGTATCTAATATTTTTATAAAAATAATCAATCCGCAGTTATTTTACACATCCGGCCGGCGGTTATATTATTACCTTGCTGATATTGACCGATAAACATTTTGAAGGCAGGCGGTTCCGATATCATAGATTTTATTAGTTTTATAGCCGTATATGTCCAGCAACAATAAATCACCGCATATCCTCAATGCAGCGTCAAATTTGCTGGGCCTGTGTTTTGTGGTACTTACCTCATTAAAATTCCTGAAGCTTTCCGAACGGACTTATATTGATGAAACAGTAACCATAGCACTGGTTTTCTTTATGTTAAGCTGCATGCTTTCGTTTCTTTCCATTAGGGGGAATATCAAACCCGGCAGCCGCGCAGAAGCGGTAGCCGATTATCTTTTTCTTGGCGGGATGATCGTTTTGTTTGTCACTGCCATCCTTATTATATTTAAGGTTATGGTTTAAAACGCTGTTTATAAATACAACAGAACCAAAACCCGTCAATGATCTTATATTAAACAAGTTATCACAGTCAACACCTGCACTTTATTAACAACATACATTATTTGTTAATAAATAATACACTCCACCATCCGGCTTAATGATTTGATAACGCAGACTTCGCATTATCTAAAAATAGCCCCCCTACATTTATCAAATTATCAGGCTTTGCCCTTTGCTAAGCCTCGTAATTTAAAATTAAAATGATAAAATTATTAATCATTGAATCTAAACGCAATTGCTGATTGAAATAAAAGGATGAAGAAAATACTATTCATTACCGGTTCAATTAACCAAACCACGCAAATGCACCAGATAGCTAATGAGCTGCCTGAATTTGATTGCTGGTTTAGCCAGTTGTTTACTGATAACCCAACACTAAACACCATCATTAATAAAAGTACCCTGCTTAGCGGCACAGTGCTTTCTACCAAATTCAGGCTCATTTCGGAAGATTATCTTCAAAAAAACACCTTACAGATAGATTTTGGGGCAAAGAAAAACAGATACGACCTTGTTGTATTTTGCACCGACCTGATTGTGCCGCGGCGCATGCTTAACACCAAAACCATTTGGGTGCAGGAAGGCATGATTGACCGTTACACTCCGTGGAGCAGTGTTGTAAAAGGGCTTAAGCTTCCCCCTACGCTGTGCGGCAATACCTCGCTAAACGGATCATCGAATATATGCGACGTTTATTGCGCGGCATCAGAAGGATACAAACAATATTTCATGGGTAAAGGCACCGAAAAACGCAAAATTGTAGTTACCGGTATGCCTAATTACGACAACCTGGGGCAGCATGTGAATAATGATTTTCCGCATCATAACTATGTTATGGTAGCCACAACCGATATGCGTGAAACCTTCCGCATTGAAAACAGGATAGCTTTCATTAAAAAAGCTGTGAAAATTGCCAACGGCAGACCATTGCTCTTCAAACTTCACCCAAATGAAAATTTTGACCGTGCCGAAAAGGAGATCCGTTCCAACACTCCAGCCGGCACATTGGTATACAGGCAGGGCAATACCAACCACATGATAGCCAATTGCTGCGAGCTCATCACCCAATATTCAACTGTGGTTTACACGGGCATCGCTTTAGGCAAAAAGGTTCATTCACTTTTTAATGTCGATGAATTAAAACGGCTTGCACCAATACAGAATAATGGCATATCGGCAAAAAATATTGCAGCCATTTGCCGCGGTTATTTAAACCATCATGGTAATAAAGAAAGCTTCGATCCGCAGGCAGCTATGAATAAATACCAGGCAGGTAAATCAGAGGCCCAATTAACCGAAGAACTAATAGCTAACTGGTAATCATTTTACCGTGAAAGAAAAGATCTTAATAGTAGTACAGGCCCGCATGGCATCAAGCCGTTTACCGGGCAAGGTAATGCTGCCTATACTGGGTAAAAGCCTGCTGGCAAGGATGATTGAGCGGCTTAAAATGATTAGCCACGAGGCTGAAGTGATCATCGCCACATCCGAAACGCCGGATGATGATATTATCGTCAATGAAGCTATCAACATAGGTCTCCCTTATTATCGCGGCAGTCTGAATAACCTGCTCGACAGACATTACCAGGCAGCGAAATTGCATAATGCAGATGTTGTATTAAAGATCCCCTCTGATTGCCCGCTCATTGATCCGCGTATTGTGGACCATGTATTGGATTACTTTTTTGCCAACCAAAACAGCTTTGATTTTGTAAGCAACCTGCACCCGGCTACATATCCCGATGGCAACGATGTGGAGATCATGACCATGGATTGCCTCACCAAAGCTTGGGAACAAGCAAGCCGGGAGCTGGAACTGGAGCATACCACTCCTTATATATGGGAAAATCCTCAATTATTCAGGCTTGGTAACATAACCTGGCCTGCCGGTTTGGATTATTCCATGTCGCACCGGTTTACGATTGACTATGCAGAAGACTATTATTTCATAGAACGGGTATTCCGCGAATTATATGCAGATAACAATAATTTCTCGTGCGATGATATCCTTAACCTGCTAATTCAAAAACCCGAGATCTATAATATCAGTGCACAATATGCCGGGGTAAACTGGTATAGGCACCATGTAGATGAGTTAAAAACCATTACATCTGCCCAAACCAAACAGGCGCCCACAACAAACTTACAGGAATTATAACAAGCGAATGATAACAGAGGAGAACAACAATTACCAGGAATTAACAAACACCGCTCTGAGGGTACGGGAGCATATCATCCGCATGTCTACCGAGGGCGGGTGTTTTACAGGCGCATCGCTATCCGCGGTGGACCTGATCGTTTATTTATATAGCAGTTTTTTAAATATCAACAAGGATAACCTTGATGATCCAAACCGCGATTACCTTTTTCTATCGAAAGGCCATGATGTACCTGCCTTGTACGGCACTTTTGCAGAACTGGGATTATTAGAAAAAGAACGCCTGAAGAATCACCTTTTACTTAACGATCATATTTACTGGCACCCAAACACCAAAATTCCGGGCATTGAATTTCACTCGGGCTCTTTAGGTCATTTACCTTCGGTAGCCATTGGAGTTGCTATGGATCTGAAGATCAGCGGCTGCACAAACAAAGTTGTTTGCATTTTGGGCGATGGCGAGTTGAACGAAGGCACCTGCTGGGAAGCCATGCTGGTAGCCAACGCTTATAAACTGGATAACCTGCTATTCGTGGTTGACCGCAACCATTTTCAGGCCAATATGCGTACGGAAGACCTGATTCCGCTGGAGCCGCTTGCCGATAAGTTTGAAGCCTTTGGCGCTGCCGTTAAAAGAATAAACGGGCACAGCTTTACTGAGCTTGACGAAGCTTTCGGTGCTTTCCCTTTTCAAACCGGCAAACTCAATGTAATTATTGCTGATACTGTGCGCGGCAAAGGTCTGCCAAGCATACAGGAACGTGCCGACAGGTGGTTCTGCAATTTCAATGCAGACGAGATCCAGCAGCTTTTATTAGAGCTGCATGGCGAACATCAAACAACATTAACATCAGAAACTTTAGTGGTGCGATAAGATGAGTTACGAAGAACTTTTAACCCAAACAGCCCTTGCCAATGAGCAAGTGATTGTCATGACCGCCGAAAACCGTGCCCTGGTACGTAACCTGCCCGGCATTTTAGGCAAACGTTTTATTGATACAGGCATTACCGAACAAACCACGATTGGCGCAGCAGCGGGCCTTGCCCTGCGTGGCCGCACCCCTGTGGTACATGCACTTGCCGCTTTCTTAACCATGCGCGCTTTTGAGTTTGTGCGTACCGATGTTGGCATTGCTAACTTGCCTGTTAAACTCAGCTCATTTATCCCTGGCTTTTTATCAGATGGTAACGGCCCCACCCACCAGGCCATCGAAGATATTTCTATCATGCGCGGCATCCCAAACGTAACTGTATTTGCCCCAGCCGATGAGGATGACCTGGTAAAAATGCTGCCGCAGATCTGGGAAAGCAAAAGTCCTGCCTATACCCGCATTAATACCCGCAAAACTACCTATGTGCATGAACCTTTTACCATGGGCAAAGCCGAAGTAATAGCTGAGGGTGGTGATGTAACCATATTAACCTACGGATTACTGTTTGAGCAGGCGCTGATTACAGTTGAAATGCTAAAAAGCGAAGGTCTTTCTGTTGGTTTGATCAATATGCGCAGCCTTAAACCGGTTGATGAGCAAGCTATATTGAAAGCATCCGCACAAAGTAAACTCGTAGTTACGCTTGAAGATCACTTTTTAACCGGCGGCCTGTATACCATTGTGGCAGAGGTTTTATTAAAATACCGTACTACGGCTAACGTATTGCCTATGGCATTGAACGAAAAATGGTTTAGGCCAACATTGCTTCCTTCAGTATTGGAGCATGAAGGCTTTACAGGCAAGCAGATTGCCGAAAAAATACTGGGCTATCAAACTGCCCATCATCAACCACAAATTTTAACACCTGAATTTTCAGAATAAAACACTGATCATGGCTAACAAAATAGACCTCAACAACGATTTTCCGAACATCACCGAATCGGATAAATTATATGAACGTGCTTTAAAAGTTCAGAAACCTGTAACCCAAACCCTGGCTAAAGGTCCGGGGCAATTTACCAAAGGAGCTGCACCAAAATACCTTCTAAAAGGAAAAGGATCGCACGTATGGGATGTTGACGGCAACGAATACATCGATTTAAACTCAGCCATCGGCCCAATCTCTTTGGGTTATGCCTACCCTGCCGTTGATGAAGCTATCCGTCAGCAATTAAATGATGGTATTACCTTTTCGTTGATGCACCCCCTGGAAGTTGAGCTTTCTGAGCTTATACAGCAGGTTGTACCAAATGCTGAAGCGGTAAAGATCTCTAAAACAGGCGCGGATGTTTGTTCTGCCGCTATCCGTGTGGCGCGTGCATTTACCGGCAGAGATAAAGTGTTTTGCTGTGGTTACCACGGCTGGCACGATTGGTACATTGGTATCACCAGCCGTAACTCAGGCGTTCCTGAAGCTATCCAGGATTTAACTTACACTTTTGAATATAACGATATTGAATCGGTTAAAGCTGCTTTAGATGAAACTGTAGCAGCCCTTATACTGGAGCCTTTCATTTTTGAGGCACCGAAGCCGGGTTACCTTCAGGAACTTGCAGAAGTTTGTAAAGCTAATGGCACCCTGCTCATTTTTGACGAAATGTGGACCGGCTTCCGCATAGCCCTTGGTGGCGCGCAGGAATACTTTAATGTTAAAGCTGATTTAGCTGTATTTTCAAAAGCATGCGCCAACGGTATGCCAATTGCTTTGTTAACCGGTCGTGCCGATGTGATGGAGCTTTTCAACTCTGAAGTATTCAGCTATACCACATTTGGCGGCGAAGCTTTATCGTTAGCAGCCTGTATCGCTACTATCAATGAACTCCGTGATAAAAAGGTACCACAATACCTTGACGAGCATGGCGCACTTCTAAAAGATGGCTATAACAGCCTTGCCATTGAGTTAGGCGTTGATAAATACACACGTTGTGTTGGTTTTAACTGTCGCAGCATGGTAACCTTTACTCCTGATGCCGGCAACGGATTGGAAGTAAAAACTTTCATGCAGCAGGAAATGATAAAACGCGGTGTACTTTGGGCCGGCTTCCACAATATGTGCTACAGCCATACCACCGAAGATATCGATTATATCCTTGCGGCTTACCGCGATGTGTTACCATTGTTAAAGGCGACTATCGAAAGCGGTGATATAAAAGATCAACTGAAAGGTGAAGTGTTAGAGGCAGTTTTCCGTAAGGTGAGCAATTACAACATCAAACCTAAAAGCATAGCCTAAATCATGGATCTGTTTTCATTAAAAGGGAAAACCGCCGTAGTAACGGGTGCTTTAGGCCTTATAGGCCGTAAACATTGCGAAGCCCTTGCATCAGCAGGCGCAAACGTAATAGTTGCCGACATTAATGCCGAAGAAACCAAAGCATTTGCGGCACAGCTTGGCGACAACCACTTAGGTTTGGGCGTAGATGTAACCAGCAAGGATTCATTGATTGACGCGCTCAACGCAACGCTTGATCAATATGATGCTGTTGATATACTGGTAAACAACGCCGCCATTAACGATAAATTCGAGAACCCGGCCATGGCCAAGGAGCTATCGGCGTTTGAAAACTATCCGTTAGAGGCTTTCCAGCAATCGCTTAACGTAAATATTACCGGCGTATTCTTATGCTCACAGGTATTTGGTACGCACATGGCTCTGCAACGCAGCGGCAGTATCATCAATATAGCATCAACCTATGGCATGGTTGGGCCAGATCAAAGCATTTACCGCGATTCACTCGGGCAGCAAACTTTTTACAAGTCGGCAGCATACCCGGTTACTAAGGGGGCCATCATCAATTTCACCCGCTTTTTAGCAGCCTATTGGGGCCATACCGGCGTGAGGGTAAATACCCTTTCTCCGGGCGGCGTTGAAGCCGGACAAACCGAAGATTTTATTGGCAACTATTCAGCAAAAACTTTATTAGGGCGCATGGCCCAGGCGTCAGACTATCAGGGCGCGCTTATATTCCTGGCCAGCGAGGCATCGGCTTATATGACCGGCGCTAACCTGGTTGTGGACGGGGGGTGGACAGCTATTTAATTTAAACTAACTATTATGAACGAGATTTTAAAACAAAAAGCGGCCGGCATTAAATTATTGCTTACCGACAACGATGGGGTTTTAACAGATGCCGGAGTATACTACAATCATGACGGCGAGCTTTTAAAAAAATTCAGCGTGCGCGATGGTATGGGGGTTGAGCGCCTTCGCAAATTTGCTGGTGTAAATACAGGTATCGTCACCGGCGAAAATTCGCCTTCGTTAATTAAAAGAGCTGAGAAATTGCAGATTACCGAACTGCATTTGGGTGTAAAAGATAAAGTTGCTGTTTTTAAAGAAATCTGCAGCCGCTTAAATATCTCTGCCAATGAAATTGCTTTTATCGGCGATGATTATAATGACCTGGAAGTAATGAAACTGGCCGGGCTTACTGCCTCACCTGCAGATGCTTTGCCGCATGTTAAAACCCGGGTAGATTTTGTAAGTTCATTGAACGGCGGCGATGGTTGCTTCCGTGAGTTTGCTGAGCTGATCATTGAAGCCAAAAGCGACATATATTTATCGGGCACCAGGAATGGTACTGTTACACTGCAAAACGGCAGGGCAATTGGCAAAGGTCAGCCCAGCTATATCATTGCCGAAATTGGCATTAACCACAACGGTTCACTTGAAATTTGCAAGAAATTAATTGATGAGGCTGTAGCTGCAAAGGCCGATGCCGTTAAATTTCAAAAACGGACCCCCGAAATTTGCGTACCACGCGATCAGTGGGAAATTATGCGCGATACCCCCTGGGGCCGTATTACCTACATCGACTACAAACGCAAAACTGAATTTGGCATAGCCGAATATGCAACCATCGACCAATACTGTAAAAAAGTAGGCATCGACTGGTTTGTATCCGCCTGGGATGCGCCATCAGTTGATTTCATGGAGCAGTTTGATACTATCCTGTATAAACTCGCATCAGCATCTTTAACCGATTTTGCTTTGATCCAGCGCATATTGGAAACCGGTAAACCGTTAATGCTTTCAACCGGCATGTCTACCATGAAAGAGATCGAAACAACGATGGATTATATCAATGCTTTTGATGAAAACTATCCATTGTTTATTGCTCACTCTACTTCGGCTTATCCATGCCCTCCGCAGGAGCTTAACCTTAAAATGATCCAAACGCTGGAGAATAAATATCCGGGCATTCCTATCGGGTATTCGGGCCACGAAACAGGTTTGGCAACTACCGTAGGTGCGGTAGCTATGGGCGCAACCTTTGTTGAACGCCACTTTACGCTTGACCGCGCTATGTGGGGATCTGATCATGCAGCATCTGTTGAACCGCAAGGTTTGCAGCGTTTAGTGCGCGATATCAGGGACGTTGAAACGGCAGCGGGTGACGGTGAAAAACGCGTTTATGAGTCTGAACTGGCCCCGATGAAACGTTTAAGGGTAAACATCAGCGACGAATACAAGGAAAAACCAAGCGTTAAATAATAATGTCACAGGAAAAAGTACTTACCATAACATCCACTATCCTTTTTTGCTGGATAGCATTCATCATCGCCTGGGAAAGGATCTCGCCTTATAGAAAAGGCCTGAAATTTTTTAGGGAAGGTTTTTGGATTGATTTGGTATGGTATACGCTGATACAAAGTTACTTTTTAAAGATCCTCATTTTCGATTATGTTATTACGCCGTTAAAAGCGCATTTTGATCTGTCGCATCTACATTTGATAAGCAACTGGCCGGTAGCATTACAGGTATTATTCTTCCTGTTTACACATGATTTATACATTTACCTGTTCCACCGCTTTCAGCATTCCAATAAATTTTTCTGGCGGATCCATGAGGCGCATCATTCGGGTAAGGAGGTTGACTTTCTGGCTGGCTCACGCTCGCACATCATGGAGATCGTCATCAATCAAACCATTGAGTTTGCACCTATCATACTGTTAGGTGCAGACCCGATGGTTGTTCCCATCAAAGCTATGCTGGATGCCATGTTTGGCATGTTTATACACGGCAACATCAAAGTAAATATGGGCAAGCTTAAATACATTATTAACTCGCCCCAGCTGCATTTATGGCATCACGCTAATTACCAGGAGGTTTTTCACGCCAACTTTGCAACTAAGTTTTCATTTTGGGATTACCTGCTCGGTACCGTATACGATCCTGGTCACACGCCCGGCAATAAACCCGAAAACTGGGGGCTTTATTATGACTACCCCAAAGATTACTTTTTACAGCATGCATTCAGCGTAAAACGCTTTGACGAAAAAACACTGCTTAAATACCGCTGGTTCAACTGGTATTACCACCTGCGACCACGGTTTATGAATTGGATGAAAACTTTACTTCCTGCTAAAACAAACGAAGCACATCAATTGGATACTGAGCAGCAAGCCGTTACTTTAGTAACCGAACCAGAAAAAGTACTACAACAAAACTAATAACATATTGGCCTGGCTATATATTTTAATCGCAGCCGCATTTGAAGCGGCCTGGACGTTCTCGCTAAAGTTCATGAAATTCAGCGACTTGAAAGCGCTCCGTCTCAATTCAGTACTAAGCCTGCAGCATGGCCTCCCCGTTTGGTTACCTTTTGTAGGTTATATTGTATTTGGTATTGGTAATATTTATTTCTTCTCATTGGCTATAAAATTGGTGCCAACAGCCGTAGCATATGCTGTTTGGACGGCCGTAACCCTTATCCTGATCAAATTAGTTGAGGTTTCATTTTTAAACCAGCGCCTTTCCTACATCGAAATATTTTTCATGCTGCTCATCATGACGGGCGTTTTGGGCTTAAAGTTTTATGGCCCTGAGATAAAATAAATTCATTGTTATTTGCCAAACGCTTCCTTTTTTAGCTTAGCCTTCAATGTATCAAACCGTACCCAGTAAAGACAGCAATCCTTTTCACCGGTGCCTTTGGTATATACCAGGTATTTACCATCAGGGGTAACATATTCACCCCAGCGGTGGGCATCACCATCATTAATCAATGGGCCAAGGTTTGGTGGTGTTGTCCAGCTATGATCTGGCTTACGGAAAGTGATGCCAAGCTCACACTCGTAATCCGGCTTCTCCTTATAACTGATGATCATGTATGATTCATCGGGCGCAACATAAAAATCGCCATCAAAGCCGGGAGTATTGATAACCGGGCCTAAGCTTTTAACTATAGTATCTGTTTTGGAGATGGTAAGCGTGCAGAAATCATACCTGGTATAATCTTTCATGCTACCCTTACCCACATTACTGCCTACATAATAAGTGCCGCTGTTAGTAGGCATGAAATCATATAAGCCATAATCCTTCTTCAGAAAGGTCACCGGACTTGTCCAGCCTGTTTTACTCCGGTGAGAGATCCAAACAATGGAGTGTTTGCCATCTCCCTTACCGGCAAAATACATGCTTTTACCATCAATAGAAAAAGTAGGAGCGTAATATCCATAGCTAAGCACAAAGGGGCCACGCCATTTATTACCCTCATATTTAAAATAACGGATCTTATTCCCCTTTGAATTAAACCAATGAATGGCATTGCAATAATAAAACTCCTTTCCGTCTGTCGAAAATGCCGACCTGTCCATAGCCATACCGCTATCAGGCACTAACATTTGTTGCGCAAAAATTCGCGGGGTATCGTTAGGCGGGCGTCGCCCCAGGTAAGCGTTTTTACTATTGAAAAAATTGCCTTGAGCCAGTAGGCTACTATAAAAACAAGATGTTAAAAACAGGGACAGTATAAAGATTTTCATAATGCAGCGGTTAAGTTTATTTTAATGGTATTGTTATCAGTAAAACAAAATTAGCCCCGGCAAATACAAATGATGGTTCAAACCCGTTCAAGTTTAATTCAATTAAAGTCAGGATGGTTATTAAAACAAAACACAGCAAAAGGTTATTAAACAATCATGGAATACGAAAAATTATTGAGTGGAGATAAATGGGATGGGCTTGTTATTTGATAAAACGAAACGTTTCCGGAAGTTAATTAACCAAAACTATTATATATCTGTTAATCTTAAAATAATACTATCTTCAGAAACAATTCAACTTTAAATTGTACGTTAGGAAAGTTGGAAAACATGCCACGGAATAATACCCGGGAAATTAACAGGCTGAATCTTTTTTTAATCTACTATAACTTGCTATCTTTTTTTGAGATCTTTTTCAGAATACCCGGTTCCGCAAAGCGGATATTGTTTCAGGTTTTAAAGCTGTTATTTACAAAAAGGATTGCTTTTTATATTTTTTTACTAATCCCTTTATACAGCAGGGCACAGCAAACGGACAGCCTTAAAAAATCAACCTTTCATACCATAACCAGCATACGCGGGCAAGTAGTAGATGATGCTAACGGCCAGCCGCTTCCAGGCATCAATATCAGGTTTACCGGGAGCAAATATGGCACCAATTCGGACCTGGAGGGAAAGTTTGAATTAAGTGCTCCGGGTTCTTTTACACACGTTACCTTTTCATATATAGGTTTTCAGCCGGTTACAAGGACAATTAAGCCCGGGCAGCCAAATGTGCTTCAAATTCGGCTGCATAGCAGTCAAACCCAGTTAAAAGAAGTTACTGTTGTTTCAGGCAAAAAACAACGTTATCGCAATAAGGGCAATCCGGCGGTTGAGCTCATTCAGCAGGTTATCGACCATAAAAAACAAAACCGGATGGAAAGTGCCGATTATCTGCAATACGACCAGTATGAGCGGATCAATTTGTCATTTATCGATATGCCCGCCAACCTAATGAACAGCCGTTATTTTAAAATGTACAAGTTTATGCTTGATACAGTAAAAAACAACGGGCAAACCCAGGTACTGCTCCCCGCGTATTTCAGCGAAAAGCAATACCAAAATTATTACCGTAAAAACCCCGCAAAATCCATCAGGATCCTGAAGGCGCAAAAAGAGGCCAACATCCTCAAATTTATTGATACCGCGGGCTTGGATATCTACCTGAACAGGCTGTACGGCAATAACATTGATATTTACGATAACAATGTTTTCATTATAAATAACCAGCTCCTGAGCCCTATTGCCGACCACTCCCCCAACTACTACAAATTTTTCATTACCGATACTATCCAATCGGGTAAGGAAAAACTGATTGAATTAAGCTTTACACCACGTACAAAAGGCGATCTGCTTTTTGAAGGTAAGTTACTCGTAAGTATGACGGGCAACTATGCAGTACGGTCATGCGAGCTTAATGTAAACAAGCAGATCAATATCAATTTTATGCGGAACCTTAAAGTGACGCTTGATTTTGAGCAACACCCTAATGGTCGTTACTTTTTAAGTAAAAGTGATGTTAAAGCCGACTTAGGTATTTTAAAGAATAAAGGTTTCGGGCTGATGGGTGAAAGAACAGTGTTTTTGTCGCACTATTTAACCAATACCCCGCTTCCGGCAACGTTTTATGAAGGGAGGGAACTCCAAATAGCAGATGACGCTAACAAGCCCGATACTTCGTACTGGCTGCATCAGCGGCCTGACACCCTATCTGCCCACCAGGCCAAAGTTTATCCCCGGATTACCCAGTTGGAAAAAATGCCGCAATTTAAAAGAGCAACCTGGATTGCAGCCACATTAACCGGAGGTTATGCCAAATGGGGGCCGGTGTTGTTAGGTCCTGTTGGCGCGCTGTACTCCCGAGATAGCCAGGAAGGGTCACGTTTCCAGGTTGGCGGGCGTACTACACCCGAATTGAATAAATCAATATACTTTGAAGGCTTTGGCGCTTACGGCACCCGGGACAGAACTTACAAATACAATCTTGCTACATTCCTCTCATTCAATAAAACACCATTTTATCGCTACCCTAACGATTATATTAAGGCAAGCTATTTGTACGATGTTGATGTACCGGGACAAAATCTTTCAACTATTAACCAGCAGGCTGCACTTTCATCTTTTCAAACAGGAAAAACAAGATATTGGCTTTATAGCAGGGTTGCCAAAATTGAATATGTAAAAGATTTTGAGAATCATTTTTCGTTCGACCTTGCATTCAGAAACTGGAACCAGCGCCCGGCCGCGGCACTAACATTTCAATTCAATAATGCAGCTAATACATCGGTTCATGATTTAACAACTACCGAATTAAATCTTGCCTTCAGGTATGCGCCGCACGAACAGATCCTCCAGGGTACCGTTTATCGCCGCACTATCTATAGCAAATATCCTATTTTAAATCTGCAGATCAATCAGGGCTTTAAAGGCTTATTTAATGGTGCATATAATTTCACAAGCTTTAATGCAAGCGTTTTCAAACGCTTCTATCTTTCTCAGCTTGGCCATACCGATATTACGGTATTGGGGAATTATTTGGCAGGAAAGGTGCCCTTTCCGCTCCTCAATATCAGCCCGGCAAATCAGTCCTTAGCTTATGATGAAGATGGCTATAATCAAATGACCTACCTGGAGTTTGTAAGTGATCATTATGCAGGTATCAACCTGACACATAGCTTTAACGGCTTTTTGCTAAATAAGGTACCTTTGATAAAACACCTGAAATGGAGAGAATTTTTATCTGCCAAAGTATTATTTGGCGGCTTACGAAATGAAAACAACCCGCTTTACTCGGCAAATTTATACCGTTTTCCGACGGGAACAAGTGACTCAAACGGCACCTACGCCTTAGGGAATACACCTTATGTGGAAGCAGGAGTTGGTATAGGAAACATCTTTAAATTTTTGCGGATAGATGGCATAAGGCGATTTAATTACCTTGATCATCCCGGTGCATCTCCTTATGGTATCAAGTTTGGTTTCAGTCCTCATTTTTAGGAATATAAGAGAAAAGCACCCTGGTAAGCTCATTCATTTTCGTTATTCGCCTTCTATTTTGGGCGGGATCAACTCGTAAACAATCGGCATTACGATCATCGACAACGAGGTAAAGCTGACCAATCTCCCTATTTACGAATAATGCTCCATTTTACTATTTTGAAACAAAAACTCTTTTCCACCTTGAAAAAAAATTGAAGGATCATGCTAACAGACTGTTTATCAATTTAAAATAGCATTCTCATTAAATTGGTCAACTAAGCAAAAACGCAAACGTTTGCGTAAATAATTAACAGAATTGTGGGTGCAATATGTAAATACCATGTTATAATTGGTAATCGGTAAGCATTCTGTTAACCCGTTTCTTTTAAGCTACCGGGTTAAACACATTAAACCTTGAAAAATATGACGGCATTTAAAACTCTTGGACAATTTATTATTGAGCGGCAAAAAGATTTTCCTTATGCAAAAGGTGAGCTTTCCCGGCTACTTCGTGATATTGGGATCGCTTCTAAAATAGTAAACAGGGAAATTAATAAAGCCGGCCTTGTAGATATTTTAGGAGATGCGGGTTCCTCCAATATCCAGGGAGAGTCACAAAAAAAGCTGGATATTTATGCCAATGAGCAGTTTATTGCAGCATTAAGAAGCGGCGGAGAATGTTGTATAGTTGTTTCGGAAGAAAATGATGAATACCTGGTTATAGACTCGGATATTTCAAAAGAAGCAAACTACGTCGTTGCACTTGATCCTTTAGACGGATCATCTAATATCGATGTTAATGTAGGTGTAGGAACCATATTTTCCATTTACAGACGAAAATCGGACAAAGGGAAGCTTTCCACAAACGAAGATGTATTACAGCTGGGTACCGAGCAGGTGGCTGCAGGATATGTCATTTATGGATCTTCAACAATGCTCGTATACACCACAGGAAAGGGGGTTAATGGCTTTACTCTTGATCCTTCAATCGGCGAATTTTGCCTTTCACACCCTAACATGACGGTTCCGGCAACGGGAACAATTTACTCTATAAATGAGGGTAATTACATTCATTTTCCGGATGGAGTAAAAAAATATATTAAATATTGCCAGGTAGAAGATCCGGACACCAAAAGACCGTATACTTCCAGGTACACAGGATCGATGGTTGCGGACATACACCGGACCTTAATAAAAGGCGGAATTTTTATCTATCCCCCTACTACAGGCGCAAAAAAGGGGAAACTGCGACTGATTTACGAGTGTAACCCTATGGCTTATATTATTGAGCAAGCCGGCGGCAAAGCATCAGATGGATACAAAAGAATTATGGAAATTGAAGTAAAGGAACTACACCAGCGGTCCTCCATATTTATTGGCTCAATGGATATGGTGCTCAAAGCTGAAGAATTTATGTCATCATTTTCTCCAAAATTATTTGTGAAGTCGTTTGAAGGAGAAGTTAAAATTCAATAAGAATATTGAAAAACGCGATAATGACCAGGTTAAGCACCAGCCTTTTGTAAAGCTGCTTTCACAATTTATGCTTTAATTGCAAGTTAAAAATACTGGACAAAACTTAGTTTTGAGGTGATATAAGACAATAATCGACGAAAATTGTTTTTTCTTTTGAACTAAAATTGTCATCCAAATGTCATGAAGTGTGAAATCCTTTACAACTATACGTGTCACAAATACACATAATTTTATACGTTTAAACAACAGAATCAGCATTTTTGAACTACTTAAGCTTTTAGTCTATATCTTTAGGTGAAAATTAACGGTAATTTTTAATATAAGACCACGTTTCGAGGGCTTAATTAAAAATTATAACATGCAAAAAACAAAATCTTTAAAAAAAATGACTTTTGGCAGTTTGGCACTGAGCGCAATTATCCTCATCGGCAGTTGCTCCAAAAATGCAGACCAACCAGTAACCGTTCCAATTAATGATTTAAACGTCAGCAAAAGCCTGGCAACAACAGCCCCCACCATCTACACGATGGCCACATCTTCAATCCGGTTAGATCAAGGTTACGCTTACAAATTCAGCCCCGTTCAGGTAAGCGGCGATTCAAACACGCAGCCAACTGCATCAACACTCCAACTTTATGAAAACGGTGTTGCATTAGGTCCGGCTCATTCTGTTCACAGTGATATCAGGAACCTTGGTAAAGGGCGTTACAGTCACTGGGATACCGGATTGTACTTCTCAACTTCCGACAACAGCAGCCCCCTGACAAACGGAAGAAAGTACACTTACACCCTTACAGGTACTGCAACCAGCGGTGCAACAGCTCCTGCTACGAGTACCCCCGTAACATCACCAGTAACCGGCTCTGTATTAAGTACAGTATTAACCGGTTACGCTGCTGTTAACGGAATTACAACCGGTGGTAAAGGTGGTACTACAGTAACAGTTAGCACACTTGCTGCGTTCAAATCTGCGGTAGCAGGTAATTCACCTAAGATTGTGTATGTTTCCGGAACAATTAGCGGATCTGGCTTAACTCCTGTGTATGTTGGTTCAAATACCACCATCATCGGTAAAACCGGAGCCGTTTTATCGAGCCTGAACCTTTACCTTTTCACTGTAAGCAACATCATTATCCAAAACGTTACGTTTAGAAACTACGTAACCGAATGCGGTATTTACGTCAAATTCCAGTCGAACCACGTTTGGATTGACCATTGCGATTTTGCAACAGACCGCAGCCATGGCTGGGATTATTGGGGTAAAGACATCGGTGTTGCCGAAGGTTCTGACTACGTAACCATTTCATGGAACAAATTCCATGACACCTACCTGTCATTGCTTATTGGTTCGGTAACGAGCGATGCTGTTACAGCCAACACCGGCAAACTACACGTTACAGTGCACCATAACTACTGGTACAATGTGGCTGAAAGGGAACCAACTTTGGTATTCGGCAGCATCCACATGTACAACAACTACCACTTAAACAATGATGGTTATTCTATCGGTGCAAGGTACGGTGGCACAGTAAGAACAGATAATGAGTATTTCTCAGGCTGTAAAAAACCACTTACCACTAACTTAGATGGCGATCCTGTAGGTTATTTCAGCGGAGTATCAACCAACATTTATTCTAATTGTGGTGCCAATAACATTACCTCATCTTTATCAAGCTGGGTACCGTCATACGCTTACAGTTCATTGCTTGATGCTGCTGCCAACGTTCCTGCAGTAGTAACAGCAGGCGCCGGTGTTAAAACAGTTAATTAATTAAATTATTCACCCCCACTCTAAGTAAAAGGCCGCTTTATGAATTATCATGAAAGCGGCCTTTTACTTTTTATTGATCCCGGTTCCAATTACAATATTAATTTTCAGGCACAGGCTCTTCATTTTTACTGAGGTATTGAACGTTAGCCGCAGGGCTTAGCCTTTTCTTCATAAAAGCCACAATGGTATCGGTATACAAGTCGGCTCCCCTACCGTTTAAATGCGCCCTGTCCGAATAGTACTCCGGATTTTTAAAATATACATCGTTGGTAAAATCATGAAAAATAACCTTATTACTGCTGCAAATATTTTTCAATTTCAAATAGGAATTCTGTTGGGTATCATCGTTATACCTTGGCGATACAAAAACAAACAATTGGATTTTTTGCCGCTTACATTCATTTATAAACAAATCCAGTGCATTTACATTGTCGGCCGATATGCTGTCTGAATATGGCTTAAATGATGTGTGGTTTGAAACCCTGCTGACGTCCATTTTACTATCCAAAGGATTAAACCCCATGACGGTGTTTCCTGATGATAAAAAGTAATGTTGAAATATAGAAACCACCTGGCCATTGTAGCGGTATGTTTGAAGATGGCTTTTTATTAGCTCCAACTGGTCTTTCTTTTCGATCATATTTCCGATAACATCCGATTGTTTTAAATAAGGCAGTAAAATGGAAAGCCTGTTCTTTTCATCTTCTTTTTCACTTAACACATCGCTGGTTACATCTAAAACAACAATCTTAGGAACGTGGCGCTGCAATGCCAGTTCAAATATTGCTGTACTATATAAAAGCCCTTCGCCATCTCTGCCGCCATTGAAACAACTTAGGTTCAAACCATCTTTTATAAGCGATGAGTTATAATGATGTGATGCCCTTGAACTACCCAAAACCAACACATCTTCATTTAGATTATACACAACGTGATTAGCTACAGCGTATTCGCCGGAAACCTGGTGTGTAAAAAAATAATAAAGGAACACACCGGCTGCCTGATCAACAGCCACAAAAGCCACAATCATCAATAACAACCTGATAAAAAACTTATTGCTGTTTTCTTTCAACTGCTTCATAATCTAAAACTGAAAATAAATGAATTGTCCGCCGTCAAAAACGCCAAACAACAGAATTATAAAAACCAACCCTAAATAGGAAGCCATGCGGATCCCCCAATTTTCATTGTGAAGTAACCGTAATGAATGAAGGCCGTATTCCTGTTTTAATTCGTAAAAAAACAGGGCGGCTATAGCCATCAGGTCATACAGAAAATATGAAGGTTCGCCTATAAAAAAACCGTGTTTGTAAACAAAAACCCCTTTCAACAAACCCCAGGCCTGCTCCAATGATACAGCCCTGAAAAAGATCCAGCTTATAGTAACCAGGAATATTGTAAAAGATATATTTAAAAAATTGGAAAATACTCCGCTGCCTAACCCTAATTTACTTGCTGTTGCCGTCCTCCATTTCTGCGTTACCATTCCGCAGATGAGGTAAAACCCGTGTAAAGCGCCCCAAACAATAAATGTCCAATTGGCGCCATGCCACAAACCGCTGATCATAAACACGGCAAATAAATTTAAATACAACCGCCCTTTGCTAACCCGGTTGCCCCCCAAGGGGATATACACATAATCTTTAAACCAGGTAGAAAGTGAGATATGCCACCTGCTCCAAAACTCGCTTATGCTTTTTGCAAAATAAGGCCGTTTAAAATTTTCCATCAGTTTAAAGCCCATCACCCTGGCACTGCCTATCGCAATATCCGAGTAGCCCGAAAAGTCGCAATAGATCTGGACGGCAAAAAACAATGAAGCAAGCACAATTGTGGCCGAGCCATGTTCAGGATAATTGTTGAAAACAGTTTTTACATATATAGATAACCTGTCGGCAACAACAACCTTTTTAAAAAAACCGATCAGCATTCGTTTTAGCCCTTCAGAAACATCCAGGGCATTAAAATGATGTTCGGTTTTAAATTGCGGTAACAGGTTTTGAGGACGTTCAATAGGGCCGGCAACTAATTGCGGATAAAACATCACGTATAAAGCATAAATACCGAAATGCCGTTCGGCCTTTTGATGGCCCCGGTAAACTTCAATAGTATAGCTCATGGCCTGAAAAGTGTGAAATGACAATCCTATCGGAAGCAGGATCTGTAAAAACGGAATTGGGTTAGTGTACCCCATCCAGTATAGCAATCCCGATAAATTGGCATTAAAAAAATTGAAATACTTAAATACAGCCAGTACGCCAATATTTGCCGTAAGACTCAATATTAACAAAAGCTTCTTCTTCTTAAGGTCATTAACTTTTTCCAGGTAAATGCCCGCGGTGTAGTCGATAATTATTGTAAAAAACAGGATGAGGATATAAATAGCTTTAAAAAACATATAAAAATAGCAGCTTGCTATAAGCAGCAGCAGCCACCTAAATTTATGGGGCACCAGAAAATACAAAGCCGTTACCACAGGAAAAAACAGCAGAAAAGTAAATGAGTTAAATATCATTGCCAGGTTTTTTTGGTTAATTAAACCTAACTGAAAATAAAATGATATAAAATAGCGGCACTGCAATCGTAAATCATTCTGTAAAATCACGCAACAAACTTCACAGCCAAAATTTGATCAGGACATTGCAAGTTCAGGAGGGCAGGTACAGTAACCCCGACGAGAACTGATCCTCCGATCATTTGATAAAAACTCTCAACCAGCTTGTGATATAACACAACAAACTAAAATGTAAAGCAATTTATATCCTTTTACAGTTTAAACGTGTAAAATGGCGTCAGATTTACAATTTACGGGCAATTGAACGGGGCTCATACTTTATTGATAGTCAATTAAATAATTTTACTCACCAAGTAACAAATAAACTTAATTTATCATTTAAAGACCTAAAACTATGTGCGGAATTGTTGGTTACATCGGATCAAGAGATGCGTGGCCCGTTGTGTTGAACGGCCTCAAACGATTAGAATATCGTGGTTATGATAGCGCCGGTATTGCTATTATAAACAATGTAGGCTTCAGTGTGTATAAAAAAACCGGGAAGGTGGCTTGTCTTGAGGAGCACACGGCCGACAAAGACAAGAGCGGCCATGTGGCCATAGGACATACCAGGTGGGCCACACATGGCGCCCCATCTGATGCAAATTCGCATCCGCATAGCTCAAATGATAACCGCCTGCACATTATCCATAATGGGATCATCGAAAATTACCTGATCCTTAAAGAAGAACTACTTGCCCGTGGGCACACCTTTAAAAGTGAAACAGATACCGAAATCCTGATCCACTTAATTGAGGAAATTCAAAATATCGAACAAACTGATTTACTGGAAGCTGTCCGCCTGGCTTTAAATACAGTGATAGGTGCTTACGCCATAGTTATACTGAACCGGGAAAACCCCGATCAGCTGATTGCCGCCCGAAAAGGCAGTCCATTGGTTATTGGTGTTGGCCATGGCGAATATTTTATTGCGTCAGACGCCACTCCTATTATCGAGTACACAAAAAACGTAGTGTATTTAAAAGATAACGAAATAGTACAGGTTAAGCCCAGTGGGCTTTTAATAAAGAAACTTGACAATGTTGTGCAAACCCCATTGATCCAGGAGCTGGAATTAAAACTTGAATCGTTAGAAAAAGGCGGCTTTGAGCATTTTATGATGAAGGAAATCTTTGAGCAGCCGCGATCAGTAAGGGATTGTATGCGCGGTCGTATCTTTCCGCTTGAAGGCAAGGTTGAGTTAGGTGGCATTAAACAATATACGGATAAGCTTAAAAATGCCGAGCGGATAATTATTATTGCCTGCGGCACCTCGTGGCATGCCGGCCTAACAGGCGAATACCTTATTGAAGAATACGGACGCATTAAGGTAGAAGTTGAATATGCTTCCGAATTCAGGTACCGTAATCCCATAATTACTGGTAAAGATATTGTAATGGCGGTATCCCAATCGGGAGAAACTGCCGATACATTAGCCGCCATCGAGATAGCTAAAGAACGGGGTGCAACCATCCTTGGGATCTGCAATGTTGTTGGCGCATCAATTCCGCGCGTAACTGATGCAGGGGTTTACACCCATGCCGGCCCGGAAATAGGTGTGGCCTCAACAAAGGCCTTTACAGCGCAGGTTACAGTTTTAACTTTAATTGCTTTATATATTGCACAGCACAAAGGTACTTTAACACCAGGCAAGCTTACCAATTTATTAACCGAGCTTGATACCATACCCGATAAAATACAAACGCTGCTACAGGATAATAAATTGATTGAAGACATTGCTTCCAAAATAAAGAATGCGCCTAACTGCCTGTTCTTAGGACGTGGTTTTGGTTTCCCGGTAGCTTTGGAAGGAGCTTTAAAACTGAAAGAGATCTCCTATATCCATGCCGAAGGTTATCCTGCCGCCGAAATGAAGCATGGGCCAATTGCGTTAATTGACGAGCAGATGCCGGTGATCTTCATCGCCACAAAAAACTCATCGTATGAAAAGGTGATCAGTAATATACAGGAGGTTAAGGCGCGAAAGGGAATAGTGATTGCCATTGTTACCCAGGGCGATGTTAAAGTAAAAAAAATGGCCGATTACTGCATTGAAATACCCGACGCCGACGAAGCCTTTTTACCACTGCTGGCCACTATCCCGCTACAACTTCTCTCCTATCATATTGCCGTAAAACGGGGCTGTAATGTTGATCAGCCCCGTAACCTGGCTAAATCGGTTACAGTAGAATAATTTGTAATAATTAACCAACAAACTCCCTAAAAGCAGGCCTGAGCCTGCTTTTTTTATGTGCTGTTGCTACTGGGTGTAACACTATTATATGAAAGTGTAGCCCAAAATGCCCAACTCAGACACATTTTTCTCATCCCTTTACACATGCCTGCATTGCTGCTTTACATGTTCTGTAAAGACTAAGATACAGGTTTACAAAAAAGCGGCAATCGACTAAAACCGTATACTATCGATGCCCAAATAGATAAATTTGACTAACCAAATAAACCAGTTCAAAATAGTTTCCTAAACTCTCTTAAACTATTGATGATGAAAAAAATTAATATATACTGTTTCATTACAGCATTGCTATTGATAACCGGATGTGCCGGAAGTCGGGATCTTGTTTACTTCAGCAACATGGCAAATACAGGCGCTGCAAATAACAATACAAACGGAACAGTAGTCATTCATCAGAAAGACATTTTAAATGTAACTGTTAACAGCTTAAACCCTGAATCAAACCTGCTGTTCAATGGCAACAAAAATGTGGGCTTAAACAATCTGTCAACCCGCGGCGGATATAAAGTAAACGAAAATGGATTTGTGAATTTACCACTTATAGGCGATTATAAAATTGAAGGGCAAACCATTGAGGAAGCGCAAACTGAAATAGCTAAAAGGCTTTCGGCTTTTGTTAAAAGCCCGGTAGTTGACATCCAGCTTCTGAATTTTAAAATAAGCGTGATAGGCGAGGTTAACAAACCATCAACATTTATAATAACCGATGAAAATGTAAACTTACTTGAAGCATTAGGTATGGCCGGGGATATGACAGTTTATGGACGCAGGGAAAATGTATTGGTGATCCGCACAGAAAACGGACGAAGAACAATGAACCGTCTTAACCTTAATAAAGTTGAATCGATGGATTCGCCTTACTTCAACCTTAAACAAAATGATATTGTTTATGTGGAGCCCGACAAATCAAAGGCGGTTGAGTATAGTCAAAGCACGCGCTTAGCACCAATAGTAGTAGCCTCAATTTCGGCATTGGCTGTGTTGGCGGCAGTACTTTTGAGAAGATAAAATACAGTTTTAAAGATACCTAAGAATAGCTGACATGGATAACAATTTTATTTTAAAAGAACCTTTGCCAGGCAACAAGTTCAGGAACAACATTAAGCCTTATTTAAACGGCTGGTATTTATTCCTGATAAGCATGATTATCTGTTTTGGAGCAGCCTGGGCATACCTTAACTATGTTACCCCGTTGTATAAAATAACAAGTACACTGCAAATCCCCGACGATAAAAAAGGCGATGGTATTTTAAAAGCTACTGCTTTCAGCGACCTGAACATGTTTCAGGAAACTAAAACCGTGGATAATGAAATGGAGGTATTGCGATCAAAAGATTTGATTTATAGCGTATTCAAAAAACTTAACCTGGAAACTTCCTATTTTGATGAAAGCGGCTTTAAAGTAAAAGAACTGTATGGTAACGAGCGGCCTTTTACCATTACTGTAAAAAGAATAGGGAAAACCGGCTATCTAAAAAAACTATATATCCAGCCATATTCACAAAATAAGTTTTTGTTAAAAGAGGAAACTAAAACATGGATCTACAGCTATAACCAACTGATTAATCACAAGGATTATTCCTTTAAAGTAGAAAAAGGCCCGGCCCGTGCAGATAACGAAACCCCAATACTGATCCAGTTTAAAAACCTTACCAGGCTGGCAGCAGCTTACAGCGCCGGGTTATTACAGGTAAACCCTGTAGTTAAAGAATCAAACACCTTAACCTTAAGCCTGGTTGATGCGGTGCCCGAAAGAGGGGTTGATATTCTTAACAACATCATATCTACCTATAACGCCGAAAACGTTGTTAAGAAAAACGTTACAGCCGTAAACACTATATTATTCATTGATAAACGATTACATGATTTAGAACAAGACCTGTCATACACCGAAGGTGATATTGAAACTTTTAAGCAAAGGAACGGAGCTGCAGAGATCAATGCAAGCACACAGGTAAATCTGACAAAATCTGCAGAATATAATCAACTGCTTGAAGAATCAAATACTCAATTGGGTATTGTGAATTCCATTGAAGCGTATTTAAAAAACTCGGCTAACCAATATGATGCTGTACCCAGTACCATGGGATTGAAGGATCCGGCATTAAATACCCTGGTTAGCCGTTTCAACGACCTGCAGTTGGAAAGGAACCGCATGCTGGGCAGCGCAAACCTCGCCAACCCCCTTATTGAAAACCTGAGCAACCAAATAGCCAGCCTTCGTGTAAATATTATGGAAAATCTCAGTAATATTAAAAAAGGCTTCTCTATTAGCCACAAATTGCTCAGTCAAAATTCTGCCCAGTATGACTCCCGCATCCGCTCTGTTCCGTCGCTTGAACGGGGACTTTTGCAGCGGAGCCGTGAACAGGGGGTAAAAACTAATTTATACCAGTACCTGTTGCAAAAAAGGGAAGAAACAGCGTTGTCTTTATCAGCTACCATTCCTTCATCACAATTGATTGATAAACCTGCTGCTAATCCGATAGCTGAATTTCCCAAGCAACAGCTCACCTATTTATTCGCTATTATAGCCGGGTTGTTTATGCCGGGAATTTTCATCTTCCTGAAAGATAAATTTAGCCTGAAAATCAGGAATCAATCAAGCCTGCTGAATATAAAGGGAGTGAAGATCCTGGGCGAACTATGCCATAATAATGAAGGTCAAAGCCCTGTAGTTATCTCTAACGGCAGTAATACCAACATTTCAGAACTCTTCAGGTATATCAGAAGCAATATTGGCTTCCTGAACCAGGGAACGCAGCACAAAACCATGCTTGTTACATCGTCTATGAAAGGCGAAGGCAAAACCTTTTTTAGCATCAATCTGGGTTTAACGCTTGCCATGCTCAATAAACGGGTATTAATTATGGAGTTTGACCTACGCAAGCCCGATTTGCTTAAAAACATCAACATGGAGCAAACCAAAGGCATTACAGATTTTTTAATGGGCGATACCAATTCACCGGCCGAATGCATCCAGGCGTATAATGAATCAGATAACCTTTTTGTAATGGGAAGCGGCAGTAAAGCAATTAACCCTGCCGAGCTATTATCAGATAAACGGCTCGACCTGCTTTTTAACTGGTGCAAAACCGAGTTTGATTATATCGTGCTCGACACATCGCCTGTAGGTGCCGTTGCCGACGCTTTTAGCCTGGCTAAATACGCCGAGTTGAGTATTTATATTGTACGGTATAATTATACTAATACCGAGCAATTAAGTATCCTCAGAGATATTTATGATAATGATAGATTAAATAACCTTATGGTAGTGTTTAACGATGCGAAAAAAGAAAACCGGGAGGCCTATGCCTATGGTGGCTATGGATATGCATCTGCATATGGCAGTTGATAGCTACCATTTTACAATAGCATAAGGTTAATGCTAATACGTGTTATAAACTTTTAGTTAAAGTATTTATTGACTGCCGCTGTTCCATGTGACTGGATTGGCGAAGCCGTAAGCAACATAAGTTGCAGTTGTTATGAACCAATAACCGGGTAAAACCGGAGAACCATATAAGCCGTTAGCTTGCTTTTTTTACTGCCTGACCAGTGTGACTGGATTGGCGGAGCCGCAGGAGACTAGAACACCTGTTATATTTTATGATAAACGGGTAAAACCGGCGAA
The DNA here is from genome assembly GCF_028993635.1 of Mucilaginibacter sp. SJ. Taxonomy (NCBI): domain Bacteria; kingdom Pseudomonadati; phylum Bacteroidota; class Sphingobacteriia; order Sphingobacteriales; family Sphingobacteriaceae; genus Mucilaginibacter; species Mucilaginibacter sp. SJ. The sequence continues at coordinate 6,733,784 of NZ_CP118631.1, read as the reverse complement.
TATTATAAACCATTAGTTCGATTTATTTTTTATTAACTGCCTAACCATGTGACTGGATTGGCGGAGCCACAGCTAACACTGGCTGCGGCCGTAATAAAACAGATAACCAGGTTAGTAATTTTCAATTACTATTCTTTTAAAGCCATCATCACTTGCGCCATGTGAGTGAGTTGGCGAAGCTATAATAAGCCTTATTAATTCCCCCGATCCAACTTTATTCATTTTATGGAAACCCAATTAAGAACACCGCAATTTCGCATGACAAATTATCATGAAAAAAAATGGCTTGTTATTTACACCAAGCCCCGATGGGAAAAAAAGGTGGACAAGCTTTTGAAGCAAAATGGCATTGAATGCTATTGCCCGGTCAGAGATGTAGTAAGCCAATGGTCTGACAGGAAAAAGGAGATCAGTGTTCCTCTGTTTAGCTCCTACGTATTTGTTCATGTCGATGCCTATGAGCAGTCAAGGGCGCTTTACGTAATGGGGGCGTTAGGCTTTGTTTACTATATGGGTAAACCAGCTGTAGTGAGAGACAACATAATAGACGAGATCAGGACAAATCTTGTACGCTACAAAGACATGGAAATTGTGAGCCTTAAGAGTCTCACTGTTGGTGATACAGTTAAAATAAAAGATGGCGCTCTTGTAAATCAGATGGGTAAGGTACTGCAGATACAGGGCAAAAATGTATTAATGGTTTTTGAAACCATCAATTGCGCTTTGGTAACACGTGTTTCAATCCAAAACTTATCAGTTCATAACATCAGCAGAAATCATGAAAATTGAGAATTACCAACCTAAATTAGGCATTATCGGTCTTGGTTATGTAGGCTTGCCCCTGGCAGTTGAATTTGCAAAAAAATACAAGGTTATTGGCTATGATATTAATGTAGATCGCATTAATGAGCTCAAATCGGGCATTGATCACACTTTAGAGATAGAGTCCGACCAATTAAATGCAGTAATTACTCCTGTTTGCACAACCGCAACCGGTTTATACGTTACTGATGAAATTGAAAAATTACGGCAATGCTCTATATTCATTGTAACTGTGCCAACCCCTGTTGATAAAAATAACCGGCCGGATCTTTCTCCGTTAATAAATGCCAGTCGGGTTGTAGGCAAAGTGTTAAAAAAGAATGATATCGTGGTTTACGAATCAACCGTGTATCCGGGGGTAACTGAAGATGAATGTATGCCCATTTTAGAAAAAGTATCGGGGCTTACTTATAACGTTGATTTTTTTGCAGGCTACTCGCCCGAAAGGATCAATCCCGGAGATAAATTACATACAGTTTCAAAGATCCGCAAAATTACATCAGGCTCAACTCCTGAAGCTGCAGAAACCATTGATAAGCTTTATCAATCAGTTATAACCGCCGGCACATTTAAAGCCCATTCAATAAAAGTTGCCGAAGCAGCTAAAGTAATTGAAAACGCCCAACGCGATATCAACATTGCCTTTGTGAATGAACTGGCGATGATCTTTAACAAGTTAGGCATCGATACCCACAAGGTATTGGAAGCTGCAGGTACCAAATGGAACTTTTTAAATTTCAGGCCAGGCCTTGTTGGCGGACACTGCATCGGTGTTGACCCTTATTATCTTGCGCAAAAAGCTCAGGAAGCAGGTTATCACCCCGAAATTATACTTGCCGGTCGCCGCATTAACGACTCAATGGGTAGCTATGTTGCCGATCAGTTTATTAAACAGATGATTTGCCGCGGCACTTCCATAACAGATAGTGAAGTACTAATACTTGGGTTCACGTTTAAAGAAAACTGCCCCGATGTAAGGAATACCCGTGTAATAGATATTGTAAAACGATTGAAAGAATATAAAGTAAAAGTGCATGTCCATGATCCCTGGGCCAATGCAGAACATGCTAAAAAAGAGTATGGCATCATCTGCGAAAACGGCGAGTCAAAAACCCGTACCTATGATGGGGTTTTACTTGCTGTTGCCCACGAGGAGTTTAAAGAAATGAATGTAAAAGCGCTGTGCAAACCCAATGCGGTATTGTATGATTTGAAGGCATTTTTACCAGAAAACGTTGTTAATGCCCGGCTTTAAAAATTTATGACCTACAAACAAAGAGCCGTATCCGGCATAGTATGGGCGCTGTGGCAGCAATTAAGTTCAAAGGTGGTGAGCTTTGGCATATCCATTTTCCTGGCGCGGATCCTGGAGCCATCGCAATTTGGTTTGATAGCTATGCTGTCGCTTTTTATTTCGGTTGGCAACAGCCTCCTGGACAGCGGTCTGACAGCTTCGCTGATCCGTACAACCAATGCCGATCAGCGCGATTATTCAACCGTGTTCTTTTTTAATATTATTGGCAGTACTATCCTGTATTTGTTGCTTTTTTTATCGGCACCATTGATCTCTGCCTTTTATAATCAGCCGTTACTAACACCGGTGGTACGTGTTTATACCTTGATTTTGATCATCAATGCTTTTTTCGGGGTACAAAGCACCTTACTGATAAAAGAGCTAAAATTTAAGAAACAAACCAATATTCAAATTCCATCCGCTATTGGCGGCGGTATATTAGGTATTATACTCGCTAAATTAGGATATGGTGTTTGGAGCCTTGTTTGGATGGGTTTATGCACATCCTTTTTATCAACTGCCATACATTGGATTACCTCAAACTGGAGGCCGGCACTGATCTTTGATAAAGCGTGCTTTAAAAAACATATTCATTTCGGTTATAAAATGACATTATCGGGTTTAATTGATACTGTTTACCAAAATATCTACCTAATCATTATAGGTAAGTACTTTTCGGCAACTCAGCTTGGCTATTACAGCCGTGCCGATTCAATCAGCCAACTGCCTATCAGTAACATTTCGGCAGCTATAAATAAAGTTACTTATCCTATGTTCGCAGAGATCTCAAACGACCCGGTACAGCTAAAAAATGTGTATAAACGGCTTATGCAACAGGTAGTATTCTGGAATGCACCGGTACTTATATTACTTAGCGTTATTGCCAGACCTTTGTTTCACATCTTATTAACCGATAAATGGCTGCCCGCCGTTCCGTTCTTCCAATTGTTATGCATAGGCGGCATTATGTACCCGCTGCATTCATACAACTTAAATGTTTTAAAAGTAATGGGACAAAGCGCATTGTTTTTAAAGTTAGAGGTTATTAAAAAGGTTTTAAGTGTAGTTGGCATCCTGCTTTTTATTCCCTTCGGGATTTATGGGTTATTATACTTTCAGTTACTTTTTAACATAATAGCCTACTACATCAATTCCATTTACAGCGGTCGCCTAATTAACTACCCGGTTACCGAGCAGGTAAAAGATATTTTGCCAACAGTAACATTAGCCGGAAGCATTGGCCTCTGCTGTTATTTTCTCGACAAATTACTGATCAATGATTTTTTCATCCCGACTATGCAAATTGGCATATTACTCATAGTGTTCATTGCGGTTTATTATGGTACCAGTTTGTTGATTAAGCTCTCCGCTATTAAAGATTTTAACCAATTAATCCTAAAAAGATGATTCCAGTAACCAAACCATTTCTCCCTGCCGAAAAGGAATTCAGAGCCTATGTTAAAAGTATCTGGGAAAGGCAATGGCTCACCAACAATGGGCCCCTTGTGAACACGCTCGAATTAAAGTTAAAGCAATACCTGGGCGTTAGTCATATGCTGTTTGTTACAAACGGTACAATAGCTTTACAACTGGCTATCAAAGCACTTAACTTAAGCGGAGAAATTATCACAACGCCATTTTCATTTGTTGCTACGACAAGTACTATTGTATGGCAGGGTTGCGAACCTGTATTTGTTGATATCGATCCTGAAACGCTGAATATTGATCCGGCTAAAATCGAAGCTGCCATCACACCCAACACATCGGCTATACTGGCAACACACGTATTCGGTAACCCATGCGATATAACAGCCATACAAGCTATTGCTGATAAACATAACCTTAAGGTGATCTATGATGCCGCACATTGCTTCGGTACTTTTTATAAAAACCGCTCCGTATTTGAATATGGCGACATCAGTGTAACCAGCTTTCACTCAACCAAATTGTATCACACTATCGAAGGTGGCGCTGTATTTACCCAGGATCCGGAGTTATTAAAAACCATGGCACTGATGCGCAACTTCGGATATTCAGGTGTCGATACTTTCTCGGAGGAAGGCATCAATGCTAAAAACAGCGAGTTTCACGCAGCAATGGGTTTATGCAACCTGCGCCATGTTGACGAAATACTTAAAAAAAGAAAGTATTTGTATGAGCAATATCTGCAGCGCCTGGAAAACCTGGATGTTCAGTTCCAAAAACTTGAAAACGAACAGGATTATAATTATGCATATTTCCCCGTCGTTTTTCAAACAGAGGCCCTGATGCATCAAAGTAAAGCAAAATTAGAGTTAGCACAGATTTATTGCAGGAGGTATTTTTATCCCTCGTTATCATCATTGCCATACGTAAAAAGCCAACCAATGCCTGTTTGCGATTCCATAGCCTCAAGGGTGGTTTGTCTTCCGTTATATCATACGCTGTCGCTGTCAGATCTTGACCTTATTTGCAGGTTATTGCTTCGTGCACAAAACTTCGACAACAACTTTAAGCCGAAACATTTTGGCACACTGGTGACCGATAAAATTGAATCTGAAATAAATGTAAGGGCAGCGAATGTAAATGGAACGGTATGAACGATGAAGAAATAATGGTAAGTGTTCTCTGTATTACTTACAACCATGAAAAATTCATTTCTGAGGCTATTCGAAGCTTTTTGATGCAGAAAACCAACTTTAAGTTCGAAATCATCATTGGCGACGATTGCTCGACAGATAAAACCCAGTCAATAATTAAATTTTACTCAGAAACCTATCCCGGCAGGATCAAGCTTATAGCCTCCCCTACCAACTTAGGCACACATAAAAACTTAATTAATTGTGTTACACAGTGCAGAGGCAGGTACATAGCTCTTTGTGAGGGCGACGACTACTGGACAAATGAATATAAACTGCAAAAGCAGGTTGATTTTTTAGAAAACAATGCCGACTTCGTTATTTGCTGCCATTACCACAAAGTGATAAACGTTAATAACAAAACTCTTTACGTACACCCTAACCCGACACCGCTGATACATACATATGCCGATTTGCTGGCGGGGAAACAGGAAGAAACAAAAACGGCAACAGTTGTTTATCGCAACATTCCCGAAACCCATCAGCTGTTTGCTGCTCCCTGGTTTTTTGAATGTTTTGCCGGCGATAAAATGTTTAAGCTATGGGCCACCCAGCATACCGGCGGTAAAATTTATGTAATACCCGAGGTGATGAGCTGTTACCGCAATCATGAAGGCGGCGTATGGAGCATGATCAACGCCAAAGCACGTATGGAAATGGTTATAAGTGATTTCAATTTGATCATCAAAAACTTCACCTACTCTGCAAGGGCAAAAAAAAAGCTATTGCTGCTTTATATTAAACGCTATCTGTTATTTGAATTACAAAACAAACGGTTTCGCAAAGCTTACGATACACTAAAATACCTGCTTTAACCCGCAGGGAATTTAACACCAACAATGAACATACCAGCCGTCCCTTTTTCAAAACCCGTTCTGTTTTTCATTATTCCCTCCCTTAAAGGAGGAGGAGCAGAAAGAGTTATCATATCGCTTGCTAATTATTTTAATAAAAACAACTTTCAGTCGGTACTTATTTCTTTAAACAATGATGTTCCAGCATATGAAATTGATAATGATGTTAAGGTATTTTACCTTACTGACCGTCAAAAAAATTTGTTTGTTTACAGATTGTATCATATTGCCGAAACTTTTTTTAAACTTATCAAGTTATTGCGGGCTCAAAAGCCGGTGTGCGCTTTATCATTCATCACATCCGCCAATGTTTGGACTGGCATTACCTGTTGGTTTACCCGGGTGCCTTACATTGTTTCAGAGCGCACTTCGCCCGATAGAAGCGTTATCAGGTTTAACTATTTGCGTAAACAACTGGCTTTAAACTTATATAAAAGAGCCGAAGCAGTTGTAGTAAGTGCTAAAGGAGTTGAGGACTGCTTGCTTAAGGACAAAGACTTTAAAGTACTCACAAACATTGAGCGCATAACAAATGCTGTTACTATTTTCCCATTACCGTCAGAGGAGAAGGTCCACCATCGGAGGTTTATTTTGGGAGTTGGCCGTTTGGCCTATGTAAAAGGCTTTGATATCCTTATTGAAGCCTATGCAAAATCAGGCCTTACCGACGTCGATCTGATTATCGTCGGCGATGGCGAAGAACGCGCTACCCTCGTTTGCCAGATCTTTAATCTGGGGTTAAGAGAACGGGTATTGCTGCCTGGCAGCAAAAACAACCTTCAGGATTATTACAACCAGGCCGAAATGTTTGTCTTACCATCGCGCAACGAGGGATACCCCAATGCTTTAGTTGAAGCAATGAGCTTTGGCTGCCCCTCCATAGCGGTTGATTGCAATTTTGGACCTTCGGAGATCATCAACAACGGCCAAAATGGGATATTGGTAAAAAGAGGATCAATAAGTGATTTAGCCGATGCAATGCACCGTTTGGCCGGCAATGAGGTTGTAAAAACAACTCTTGGAAATCAGGCCCGCGTCATATCTCAAACCAACCATCCCGATAAGATCCTGGGAGAATGGGAAACGTTAATCAAAAAGCACGTTGCTGCAACTGCAACAGCGGCACAACTAACAAACAGCCAACCGGCTTTATAAACCTATCAAACTGTTAATATGTTACAGTATCTAATTCGTTTGGATGATTTGTGCCCTACAAATAACCTGCAAAAATGGGAACGTTTCTTTACCCTGTTCGACAAGCATGGTATAAAACCAATCATCGCTGTTATACCAGCCAATAAAGACCCCAAGCTAAAAGCCTGCGGTAATTTCAATCCTTACTACTGGCAGTTGGTGCGCGAACTTCAAAATAAAAATTATGTGATAGGCATGCACGGTTTTGATCATTATTACATAAATCACAACTCCGGCTTACTGAAGATGAACAACAGGTCGGAATTTGCAGGCTTACCATTGCAAACACAGAAAGAAAAAATAAGAAAAGCGGCCGAAATTTTCAGAGGTGAAAATATCAACCCCACTGTTTTCATTGCCCCTGCACATACTTTTGACCGTAATACACTGCTGGCTTTACACGAATACACTAACATTAAAATAATAAGTGACGGCCTGCTTAAGTCACCTTACGTAAGATTTGGTTTTAATTGGGTACCTGTTCAACTATCAGAAGTTGAACAAAAAACAAAATACACATGGACATTCAATTATCATCCCGAAACCTGTTCTGACAAAACGTTTGCTGAGCTTGAAATTTTCATAGAAAAAAACCATCACCTTTTTGTTTCACTGGATGACCTCGATTTTTCAAATTATACCTGGGCAGATGCCCTTGCCGAGAAATATTGCATTTATAAAAGATTAGCACGTGATTACGCCCAAAAAGCAATCGCTTTTATGGAACGAATCCCCGCCGGAAACTAACACTATTTAAACCTGATATGAAAATTTCTTTTGCGCCACCTTACATTGACCAGGCTGTTATAAACGAGGTTATGGACACGCTTAACTCCGGCTGGATAACCACCGGACCCAAAGTAGCCGCACTTGAGCAACAAATGAAGCAGCTTACAGCTTCGGATGCGGCTGTTTGCGTAAACTCCTGGACATCAGGAGCTATCCTGATGCTGAAATGGTTCGGCATAAAGGAAGGCGATGAGGTTATCATACCAGCATACACCTATTGTGCTACCGCCTTAAGTGTACTGCATTGCGGGGCTACACCGGTGATAGTTGATGTTGATGACGATTGCTGCATATCGACAGCGGCTGTGATCAAAGCTATAACACCAAAAACCAAGGCAATTATTGCCGTAGATATAGCCGGCTGGCCCTGCGATTATGAGGGATTAAAATCTATTATAAACAGGCAGGATATTAAAAAGTTATTCGTTGCTGAGAGCCCAAAGCAAAAAGTTTTAGGCCGGGTCCTTTTAATTGCCGACGCGGCGCATTCAATCGGTGCAACCATAAATGAATTACCTGCAGCAAAGTATAGTGATGTTTCTATCTTTTCTTTTCATGCAGTTAAAAACATTACCACTGCCGAAGGCGGTTGCATATGTATCAATCTGCCCGCCAATTTCAATGCAGCTGATGAGTACCGGTATTTAAAACTATATACCCTTAACGGCCAAACCAAGGATGCTTTTACTAAATCAAACGGGGGCGGCTGGAAATACGATATCCTGTTTATGGGCCTGAAAATCAATATGCCCGACATTTGCGCTGCAATAGGCCTCGGCCAGCTCAAGAATTATGATGTCCGACTACTCCCCATGCGCAAACGTGTTGCATCAATGTATTGTGACAGCTTTAAAGCAACGGATTGGTTTATTGAACCGCCATTAAAAAATGAGCAAAGGGAATCATCTTATCATTTGTTTGCCCTGCGAATTAAAGGTATATCAGAAGTACAGCGCGATCAGATCATCGACAGTATTATGAGTGAAGGGATCATGGCCAATGTACACTTTATGCCGCTGCCCATGTTAACCCTTTTTAAAGACATGGGGTATGAAATCTCTCAATATCCATCGGCTTATGCGCTTTATGCCAATGAAATCTCGCTCCCTATATATCCGCAGCTTTCGGATGAGCAGATAGATTTCATAATTACAACCGTCATAAACTCGGTAAATGCCGCATTAGAAGAGTGTAAAGAACCTGCAAAAGTTGAATTATAATACAGTTATGATTAAACGGCTTTTTGATATGGGCTTGTCATTTATCACCCTCATCGTATTGCTGCCGCTTTTCCTTTTGATTGCTGTAGCCATTAAAATAAACTCAAGAGGAAGCGCATTTTATAAACAGGCGCGGGTTGGGAAAGATGGAAATGAGTTTGAACTCTTCAAATTCCGAACCATGTACGTAAATTCAGACAGAGCCGGGTTACTAACCATTGGCAGTAAAGATTACCGAATCACCGGTGTTGGTTATTGGCTCCGGAAATATAAACTTGATGAACTGCCGCAATTGCTAAATGTTTTAAAAGGCGACATGAGCTTTGTTGGCCCGCGCCCCGAGGTGAGAAAATATGTAAACATGTACACACCGGCACAATTAAGGGTACTAACCGTAAAACCCGGGGTAACAGACTGGGCATCCATCAAATACTTTGATGAAAATGATATCCTGGCCAGCAGCGATGATCCTGAAGATATGTACATCCGGGTGATCGTGCCGTCAAAGATCAGCAAAAATCTCGAATACATCGACAACCAGGATCTTTTCATGGATCTGAAGATTATATTTTCTACAATAAAACGAATTTTTCAATAGCACCACTTTATTATGCTGCTTAAAAAGTGCCTCTTTTATGGTTTAATGCTCTTCTATCTGTACACACTTGCTTTTAACATTTTCATGACAGATACTTTGAGGATTCCTGCACCTGTAATTTTTTGCATGCTGCTATTCTTCGTGCAAAAACCTTTGCTTGATTTTGGCTATTACAACGAGTTAATAATTTTTTTAATCGGCGTTTTTTTATATCAGGTAGTAGGGATGAGCAATTATATTACCTTTTTTGCCATTCTCCTTACTATAATACCCTGTTCGTTATACTTTAACTATTTTGTAGGTGCAAATAAATCGCGCTATTACGCTTCAATATTAATGTTCTTCTTTCTGCTCATGTGCTCTATGATCATTATGGTACTTGATCACAGCATGGCAGGCACCATTGATCCGATCAGGAGCATGTTATTGGGCGAACCGGTTAAACAAAGTCCTGCAGGGCTGGCAGTAACACAATTTAACTTCGGATACCAGGTTGTGGCCATTACAACCTTTGCCTTTATTGCCTCATGCACCACCGGGCAATATCTTATAATAAGGGCTTTAGTTTTAGCAGCCTGTGTTGCCTGCATTTACCTTGGCATGAACAGGTCGGCATTTATAAGTTTTGGGGTCGGTGTAACGCTCTTCCTGTTTATTTACTATCGTTACAAGGCTGTTTTCCTGGTTGCTGCTACAGTGGTCATATGTTTTGGGCTGTACACTTATGTATTAAAAGATAACACTGACGACAAAAACAATATCCTTTCAAAAAACCAGGCTAAAGAAGCCAACGATTTTAACCGGGCCGATATGGCTGCCGAAAACCTTAAAATATATGCTGATTATCCTTTCGGGCTTATTTTTTATGGCAAAACCTGGGATGAGGTAACTTACCGCAACCCGATGTTCACATTTGGCTTATCATCCCACAATGCCTACCTGATGTTTATAACCGTGCTTGGTCCGTTTTTGGGGTTAGGGTTATTATGGGCCATATATTACAAAACCGTTCGCCTGTTTTGGCAAACTATAAAAAACGTAAAACATAAAGGAAGCGCTATTTATGTAGCTATATTTTTCACTTTTATAGCAGTTTCATTAAACGCGCTGTCACATAACGGGTGGCTGATGAGCGTGGATGGCCCTACTATATTTATTTATTTCGCTGTATTACACTACAAAAGGTTAAAAGACCCGGTAAAACAAACCGAACCAGTGCAGGAAGAATTAGTTGTCGCTTAAAACTTGATCCCAATTTTATTTATAATGAGAAAGAAGATTTTCCTTGTTCTTGGTTCGCTTGGTACAGGTGGTTCTGAGCGTGTTTACTGGCTGCTATCGCAATATTTCAACAAACCCGATTATGAGGTAGTTGTAGTGTTGCTTAATGGGCAGGAGTGCAGTTTCTCAACAGAAATAGCAGGTATCAGATTTTTAAACCTGAAAACAATGAAAGCTTCACGCTCATTTTTTAAACTTCGTAAACTGCTGAAAGATGAAAAACCATACGCGGTTTTTTCAACTACCGATCATATTAATATCCTGGTAGCCTTTGTTTCTATGTTTGTTAGAGTGCCTAATTTAATAGCCCGGGCATCTAACAATCCGCAGCAAATGGCGCAGTTTTATGGATTTAAGTCCCGCTTTTACAATTACTTTTCAAGGTTTTTGTTTGTACGCTTTAACTCAATTGTTTGCCAGTCGGAAGAAATGAGGCAATCAATATTTAAACTATACCATATCAGTCTCGATAAATTAATAGTTATACATAACCCCGTTATTATTACAGACGTTTTAAAACCTCAAAATAAAATTTCCGGTGTAAAAAGGCTTATTGCAGTTAACCGGCTCATCAAAGAAAAGGGATTATTTCGCCTGCTTGAGGTTATGAAAGCACTGCCTCAAAACTATGTTCTAACTATAGCCGGCAAAGGCCCGCTGATGGATACCTTAAAAGCAGAGGTACAAAATATAGGCCTTAACGAACGCGTGAAATTCATCGGTGAAATTAAAAATGTTGCCGATGTTATTTCTAAGCATGACTTACTGGTTTTAAGCTCATTTACCGAAGGCTTCCCTAATGTAGTGCTCGAAGCATTGTCGGTAGGCGTTCCGGTGGTTACATTCAGAGTTGGCGGGGTTAACGAACTGATAAGAGAAGGCTTTAATGGTTTTATAGCCGAGCAAAATGATCTGTGCACACTACGCCATCAAATTATCAGGGCATGCAATCAAACCTGGCAGCATCCTAATATCAAAGCCGATATCGTTGACCGCTTTAGTCTCGAGAAAATAGGCATGGAATATGAAACCCTGCTTGCTAATTAAACAAAACTATTAACCCCTAACGTTTTTTTATGTGCGGCATTTACGGATCAACAGTGAGATATGACGATAACATTATATTTCAAAAACTGGCAAGGGCCGATTTCAGGGGCCCCGATTATTCTGGCTTTGAACACAATGGTCCGGTTACCTTAGGCCATAACCGGTTGGCTATTGTTGATCTGGATCACCGGTCAGATCAGCCCTTAACTTACAATCACCTTAAAGTTGTATTTAATGGCGAAATCTACAACTATAAAACCTTAAAGGTAAAGCTCACAGCCCTGGGTTACAGATTCCTGACTGATTCGGATACAGAGGTTATTACAGCCGCCTTTCTTGAATATGGCGAAAACTGTGTCAACCATTTCAACGGTATGTTTGCCTTTGTAATTTTTGACACCCGCACGCTCCAGCTTTTTGGCGCCCGCGACAGGCTTGGCAAAAAGCCGTTTTACTATATCCAAAATGGTTTAGATTTTGAATTTGCAAGCCAGCCATCGCAAATATGTATAGGTCGGAATGTAACTATCAATGAACAGGCTATTAACGAATATTTTGTATGGGGATACGTTCCCGAACCCAAATCGGCCTGGAACGAAATCCAAAAGCTTGAGGCCGGGCATTCATTTTGTTTTGATTGCAATACCGGCAGTTTCAGAATAAGAAAATACTGGGAACTGGATTTAAACCATGCCGAACGCTATGAAGGAACATACCAGCAAGCACAGGCCGATTTGACCCGGCTGATTACTAACGCGGTTGATATACGCATGCATGCCGACGTGCCCCTTGGGGTATATCTTTCAGGCGGTATCGACTCATCACTTGTTGCGGCCATAGCTTCAAAAAACTATAACAATGTAAAAACCTTTTGCATAAAATTCAGAGAAAAAGGTTTTGATGAAAGCGTTTTTGCACAAAAAATTGCCGATCATTTAAAAACAGATCATCATACAATTGAATGTAATAAAGAAGAAGGCCTTGAACTAATTGAGAGTTTCGGCCGCTATTATGATGAGCCTTTTGCCGATTCAAGCGCCATCCCATCCCTGCTGTTAAGTAAACACACCAAAAAACACGTTACCGTGGTTTTAAGCGGTGATGGCGGCGATGAAAGCTTTTTAGGATACAGCCGTTACAAATGGTTCAACATGGTTAACCAGCTGTTTAAATGCCCGCTGGCGCTACGTAAAAAAATAGCCGATGTAATTAGCATCTCCCCTAACTACCGTCATAAGCTAATTGCAATGGGGATCTGCAATCCGGAGGTTAAATCACTTTACGGGCTTATGCTGGGCGGCCTGGAATACTCCTGGCTCGAAAATCCTAACATTGGCCTGCAGGTTCCGTTCATGGATATCTGGTCGTCAAAATCAACAAGCATGCTTCAAAAGCTGTCGGCATTTGATACCAAGACCTATTTAAACGGTGACATAAATACTAAAGTTGACAGGGGCACAATGGCCTTTTCGTTAGAAGCAAGGGCACCGCTTATGGATTACCGGGTAATTGCATTTGCTCAAACCCTGCCCGACAGCTATAAGTTTAAATATGGCATTCAAAAAAGGATTTTGAAAGATATACTATACCAATATGCGCCGGCACAACTGTTTGACAGGCCAAAATCCGGCTTTACAATGCCGCTAAGCCATTGGTTTAAAAACGAACTGAGAGATCACGTAATGGACCATCTTTCAATCAGCGAGTTAAAGAACATCCCCGGTATTAACGTACAAAAATCATTTGCCATGATAAACGACCACATGAGCGGCAAATGGAACAGGGCAACGCAGATCTGGAAACTGCTTGTGTATACACAATGGCTTAAAGATCAGCGTTCAAAAACAATTTCAACATACCAGGTAGCTTAAAATACTCTAAACTTTATGATCCAGATTAACAACAGGGCTATGCGTATAGTACCATACACAGTTGTGTGGTTTGCCGCTAAGCCCAATTTATGGGGCTGCCTGTTAAAATACTATAAACAAAGTAAAAGCAGCGAAACTGTTCCGGGGTACCGCAAAGAGGATTTTTTCACCAAAATAATTGATATAACCGCCCCTGTACCTGCTATTGAAGCCAATTTTGATAAAAACACATCATACGAAATACGCAGGGCCATTAAAGATGGTGTATCAACCGTAATGGGTACAGGCATTAAACCCTTTATTGACTTTTACAATGCATTTGCAGTTACCAAAGGCCTGAAAAAAATTAATAAAGAGTTTTATAAATACAAGCCGCACCTGTTTATCACCAAGGCGGTTTACCAGGATCAGGATATTGTTATGCACGCTTACATCCGCGACCATTCATCGCAAAGAGTAAGATTATTGCATTCGGCTTCCCTGTTCAGAAATGAAAATGACAGCCAGTTAAGGGCTGTTACAGGCCGGGCAAACCGCTTGTTGCATTTTGAAGATATCCGCTTTTTTAAACAACTTGGCTTCAAAATATATGATTTGGGCGGCTATGCTTACAATACATCAGATACCGAACTTTTAAAGATCAACAAATTCAAAGATAGTTTTGGTGGAAGCCTGCTGCAGGAAACCGACTATCTACCTATATCACTAACATTCCTGTCATTTTTAAAAAAAATATTTCGATTATGAAAGACCTTATCTCCTCATTCATTTCATTTATTCACAAAGTGTTTAGTTATGACAAATGGAATATAGGTTATATATCACAATCTCCCGAAAACCTTATCCACACTCAGCAGCTAAACGGAAAAATCAATTGGTTATCAGAAGATAAAGTGGATTATACAGCCGATCCTTTTACTGCAAATATCAATGGCCGTTTACATCTCTATTATGAAGAGCTTAATTTCTGGAAGGGAAAAGGCGAGATCATGATGACGGATAACATGCATTTCAAAAACAAGAAAAAAGTAAATGGCATCATGGAAGACGAAATACACCTCTCCTATCCGCACATGTTCACTGACAGTAACCGGCTATACTGTATTCCGGAAACAGGCAGAGCTAAACAGGTGGCTCTTTATCAAATTGATATGAATAACCCATATAAGTTTGAAAAGATCAGGGTATTGCTGGAAGGCCAGGCATTTGTTGACAGTTCCATTATCCATTATAACAACAAATATTGGCTCTTTACAAGTGTTTCGGGTGAACACGGCGTACTGTACTTATTTTATGCCGACACACTCGACGCTCCATTTAAGGCACATAAACAAAACCCTATAAAGGTAGCTTCAAACGTGAGCCGGTCGGCAGGCAGGTTATTTGTAGTTGGGCAAAAGCTTTATATGCCCAGCCAAAATCCAAAAAGGTGTTATGGTGGCTCGGTAATGATCAATGAAATAACCATTATAACCGAAACAGATTTTCAATACCATACTGCTTTTGAACTACTTCCCCAGGCACCTTATGACGAAGGATTGCATACTATAAATTTTGAAGATGGATTATTAATTGTTGACGGAAAACGCAAAGTATTGAGCGCAATAGGGCCATTTAAAAAAGTATTTAGGAAACTAAAGAACCTTAACAAGCCTAACTAATGTCAGAAATGAAACCTAAATTACTTTTTGTTTCAATCACCGATAAGGCAAACGGAGCCGAAAATATACTATTACAAGCAGCCCGTGCCAGTAATGCCAGCCTGTTATTTCTAAAAAAGGTAAACAGCGGAGGCTTAAACATACCAGGTGATCTACAAGTTGAATATGTGAGCAACGGAAGCATATTAAGTGGCTTTTCCAAGTTAGTAAAAAGCTTAAGCCCTTACCGCACAGATCATATTATTTTTAGTACACATCCTTACTTAAATGCTTTCCTGGGTTTTTTAAAACGCTTTGGATATTTAAAATCAAAACTCATAGTGAGGGAATGCTCGTCTGTTTTAACCCGGTACAGCGGTTTAAAAAAATTGAGTTACCAAATAGCATATCGGCTTGGCTACCCAGGGGCAAATTTGGTTGTATGCCAAACCAGCAGCATGCGGGATAGTTTTATACAGCATCTCCCATACATCGACAAGCGAAGGGTTATCATTCAGAAAAACCCGATCGATATTGAACAAAACCTAATAAAGGCCGAAGAAGTACTGCCCGCTGCCGAAGCCACTGTTGAATTTATTTGTGCAGCCGGGCGGCTCATACCTGAAAAGGGCTTTGATATACTAATTATGGCTTTTGATGAAATTAAAGCTTCCCGGCCCAATTTGCAGCTACTGATATTTGGCGAAGGCCCGGAGCAAGCCTCGCTTCAGAAACTGATCAGTGAATTAAAATTGGAAGGCCGGGTAGTATTAAAAGGGTGGATCGCAAACCCTATGCCTTATTTTAAGCATGCAAAAGCCTGTGTTATATCATCAATAAAAGAGGGTTTTCCGAACGTATTATTGCAAATGATGATCCTGAACCCGGTTGTAATCAGCACCAATTGCGCGGGAGGTATCGATGAGATCCCGGGCATTTACCTGGCAGAAGCCGATAATGTAAACTCATTAACAACAGCGGTAAACACCGCCCTCAGCACTAACAGCAATCATAAAGACCTTATAATGCAATACGTAGAAGACCGTACCCCCGAAATATTCATCAAGTCGATACTGAATGCACTGGTATAAAAGGCCCCTGACTTATACATAGTAGCGCAACAACTTTAACTAACTAAAATAAAAATTTTATGAAAACAATTATTAAATCCACCCGAAATGTTGTGTTGCCTATAATAACAATTGTAGCCATGCTATCTGCTATTAACGGTTGTAAAAAAGCCGACCAGCCAACACCAACACCAACACCGCCTACAACTACTCCTCCTGTTACAACACCACAGGATGAATCTATCAAATCGATAAGCTTGATAGGGTTGAGAGTCGATAGCGGCTTTTGTTACAAAATTGGCTATGATTTACCTGAAATTGGGGATTCAAACACCTCTCCAACTGTTTCAAAGCTCAGGCTGTTTGAAAATGGCGTTGAACTGGGGCCGGCCCACTCTACCCACCGTGATATCCGCAGTTTTGGACTGGGACAATTTAGCCATTGGGGCAACACATTGTATTTCTCAACGTCAGACAATAGTAATCCACTTACAAACGGGAGAAAATACACTTATACCATGAAGTAAGACTTATCAAATCACACTCAAACGCGCGCAATTTGATAAACTCCTTACTCAAAAGTATTCTGCAACAGGTACATCTACCTCCCTTTTTCGTTACCGTTCCTGATTCTTTTTCATACAGGCATTTGCTATTATTTAAGCGTTCACGCTTATAATCAACCAATAATCAACGCCTTCCTCTAAGGCTTTCATTTAAACCTAATTTCACTTATTTATGAAAATTTTAATTACCGGCACTGCGGGATTTATCGGCTATCATTTAACCCAAAAATTACTTAAACGCGGCGACAGCGTTGTGGGCATTGATAATATTAATGATTACTATGATGTAAAGCTAAAACACGCCCGATTGCTGGATGCCGGCATAAAAGTATCAGGAATGGTTTATAACAAACCTGTTTGCAGTACAAAATATCCAAATTATACTTTTATAAAACTGGATATAACGGATAAAGAAAATCTGCAGCAGCAATTCCAAAACTATCAGTTTGATGCCGTTTGTAACCTGGCCGCACAGGCCGGTGTACGCTACAGTCTTACTAATCCCGATGTTTATATTGACACAAACGTAAAAGGATTTTTAAACATCCTGGAATGCTGCAGGCATTTCAAGATTAATCACCTTGTTTACGCCAGTTCATCAAGCGTTTACGGTTTAAACAAAAAAATGCCCTTCAGCGAGCATAATATTGCCGACCATCCGGTTTCATTATACGCAGCATCAAAAAAAGCCAATGAAATGATGGCCCATACCTACAGCCATTTATTTAATCTGCGAACTACGGGGTTACGTTTTTTTACAGTTTACGGGCCGTGGGGCCGGCCAGACATGGCTTTATTTATTTTTACCAAAGCAATTCTGGAGGGCAGGCCTATTGAAGTTTTTAACAACGGCAATATGCTTCGCGATTTTACCTACGTAGATGACATTGTTGAAGGCATTACGCATGTTATTGATCAGCCGGCCGAACCTAATTATCTGTGGAATGCCAAAGATCCAGATCCGGCTACATCGTCTGCACCTTTCAGGGTGTTCAACATTGGCAGGGGCGCACCGGTTAACCTGCTTGATTTTGTAAGCGAAATTGAGGCACAAGTAAACAAAAAAGCAATCAAAACACTAATGCCAATGCAGGATGGCGACGTTGCCGAAACCTGTGCCGATGTTTCAAATTTAGATGACATGCTGAACTATAAACCCCAGGTTTCTGTTCATACCGGGGTTGAACGATTTATTGCATGGTACAAAAAATACTACCATATTAAAAGCACCAAGCCCGAACCGGTGCTTGTTCACTAAAATATCGCTCCCGATAATCGTGTTTATCTTTTGAATGACATTACGTCTCCAATTAAATCCTCGCTTATAACTTATTGCTTACTGTACGATCATGACAAGCAAAAAAGTGCTGATCGCCTGCGATTCGGCCAAATCGTTGATTGATTTTAGAGGTAAATTAGTTGAGCTGATGCGGAAAGAGCATACCGTTTATGCTTTTATCCCTGCGATACCGCCCGAGCAACGCGCAAAACTGGCAATGTTAAACATCGTTTTATTTGAAAACAATCTAAACGGAAGTAATGTATCGATCTTATCTGATCTGAAATATGCGTTGAAACTTTACCGGCTCATCAAACAGCTAAAGCCGGATGTTTTTTTTCCATACACCCTTAAACCGGTTATATATGGAACACTTGCAGCCAAACTGGGCGGCGTGCGAAAAATAACCCCGATGCTTTCGGGCCTTGGTTATAACTTTGTTAGCGGTAACACATCTTTAACAAGCAAAATTACCCGCTTCCTGCTTAGGTTCAGCCTTAAAAACAGACAGGGGTTGTCTGTCATATTTCAAAATAAAGATGATGTACAAACCCTGCTTGATTCTAAAATAATATCGGCAAAACATCAAACCGCGGTAGTTAACGGGTCGGGGGTTGATTTGAGCTACTATACCCCTACCCGGCCAGACATTAATAACATAAGCTTTATCATGGTATCCAGGCTAATCAATGCCAAAGGGATCCGCGAATATTTTGAAGCGGCGCAAATTGTATTTCTAAAGCACCCGCAGGTAACTTTCAAACTAATCGGATCCTATGATGATAATGTCGACGCTATTCACCCCGACTTATTTTCGGAGATAAAGCACCGGAGTGTAATTAACTACCTGGGCGCCGTTGATGATGTAAGACCATATATAAGCAGTTCATCTGTTGTTGTACTGCCATCATACTACCGGGAGGGAATTCCACGGTGTTTGCTTGAAGCCATGGCTATGGCGCGTGCCATTATCACCTGCGATTCTGTTGGTTGCAGGGAAACCGTTGAAACGTCACCCAACAGCAATGGATTTTTAATACCTGTAAAAAACACAGCCGAACTTGTGCATAAAATGGAGTATTTCATAACCAACAAGCAAGCTATCAGCAGTTTCGGTCTTAACGGGCTGGCCTTGGCAAAGGAAAAATTTGATGTGCATAAAGTAAATGCCATGATGATGCAGATAATGGACCTAAATTAATTAGCCGAAAATCAACAATACAAATTCATGAGAAATAGACTTAACTACGGAGACAGGCATTTTGAAGATTTCCGCGTTGCAATGCGTGATTACGGATGGGTTATTTTTGAGAATGCTTTAGACAGCGATTTTGTTGCAGTTATTAATGAGGATTTAAAGGAAGCGTACGTAAAACGACGAGCCATTCAGGAAAAAAATGGGATAAGCTCTAACATGGTCGGCACACTTCATCACCTTGTTGAAAAGGACAATTTCAGCCTGCCGTTTATTGAAAAAATGTATTGTGCCGATGAGATTGCTTATTTTTTGAGTGGTAATTATATACTGAATGGGTTCAATGCAGTAATACACACCCAGCAGCAACATCCTTATGTAAGTAACATGCATCGTGATGTACGCACCTTTATGGGCGATACCAAATTATTAGTGCAAATGATAGTTACCCTTGATGATTTTACCGAAGAAAACGGTGCTACCTATTTCCTGTCAGGCTCACATAAAACAGATATCAAACCTAATGGAACTTATTTCTATGAAACCGCCGACAGGGCTGTAACACCAAAAGGAAGCATCATCCTTTTCGACTCTAACATATGGCATGCCGCAGGCGAAAATAAAACAATTAAGCAACGCCGGGCATTAACGCTGGGATTTACCCGCCCTTTTATTAAACCACAAATGGACTATCCAAGGGTATTAGGCTACGACTTTATTGATAAGCTTAGCGCTGATCAGCGGCAGGTATTGGGTTACAATTCACGTATCCCTGAAAACCTGGATGAATATTATCAGCCCATTCATTTAAGAATGTATAAAAGCGACCAGGGATAACAACTTTATTTTTCACACTCAATTTACAGTCATGCAAAAAAATAAAGCCGCGTTAAAACCCATAGGCGGGTATTTGGAGCTGGAACTGCCCAAAGGGAATGAATACTACCCCGATTTGGTTAGGTTAAACACAGGACGTAATGCATTAGAATACATACTGATACAAAAAAAATACCATAAAATTTATATCCCTTATTTTACCTGCGATGTGCTACTTGAGCCAATTGCACGAACAGGTATTCAATACCAGTTTTATCATGTTGACCGGCAGTTAGATCCCATCATCGATTTTGAGATTGAGCCTGACGCCTGTTTTTTATATACCAATTACTTTGGCATAAAACAAACAAAAGCATTAGAGCTTAGCGGCAAAATCAAAAATCTTATAATTGATAATTCGCAAGCCTTTTTTTCAGAGCCCCTTGCCGGCATTGATACATTTTACTCGTGCCGTAAGTTTTTTGGCGTTCCGGACGGTGCATATTTAAGCATTAAGAGAAAGCTCGCTAAAAAATTGCCGGTAGATAGCTCAGTACAACGGTTTTCGCACCTGATAAAAAGCATAGACGCAGGTATAGAAGCCGGGTATTCTGACTATGTAAACAACAGCAAGGATCTGGAAAACAACGAGATCAGGTCTATGTCGTTATTAACCCAAAAGATGCTTTCAAGCATCAATTACAATGAATGTGTTTTTGCGAGGCAACGAAACTTTAATTTTTTGCATAAGCACCTTGCTCAATTTAACCTGCTTAAGTTTAACGCCGCTGATGAGCACACAGTACCATTGGTTTATCCTTTTTTAACAAACGACCGGCACCTAAAGGTCCATTTGATACAGAAAAAAATATACGTTGCCACCTACTGGCCCAATGTATTTAAGTGGACTAAGAAAAACACCAACGAAAATTACCTGGCCCGGTGCTTAGTGCCATTACCAATCGACCAGCGGTATGACCTTCAGGATATGTTTTATATGTTAAATACGCTAAGACTTTTTTTATGACCATTTCAGTTTACATACGCCCCCTTGTAATAGAAGATGCGTCCGTATCTTACGCATGGCGTAATGACCCATTGATATGGGTATATACGGGCTACAAACCCACTCATTATATTAGCTCGGAAATAGAAACAGCCTGGTTACGTGAAAAGCTGGCCAAGCCCGATCAGCTTAGATTTGCAATTTGTGTTAAAGAGCTTAATACATATATAGGTAATATCCAACTGCTCGATATTACTGATCATGATGCAGAACTGCACCTGTTTATTGGTAACAAACTTTACTGGGGTAAAGGAATTGGTTACCAGGCAACAGTACAGATGATACGATATGGCTTTTTAATAAAGGAATTGGATGAGATTTATTTAAAGGTACATCCTGCAAATATCGCGGCAATAACCGTTTATGAAAAGGCCGGATTTGAAATTACAGGTAAGGTAAATGATCTGATTACAATGAGTATTACCAAAAGTAAATTTGTTTGCCTTCAAAATCAACAGTCATAATTTACTATCTCCTAAACTTTAATTCAATGATTAAGATCTTTACCCTGCTCAATAAAGAGGAATGGATTTCTTACGTCGGTAATTCGGCCGAATATGATTTTTATCATACATGGCATTATCACTCCCTTGAAACAGCCGGAGATCCTGTTCTATTTATTTATGAAGAGTTAGACACCTTTATCGGCTTCCCCCTGCTTCAGCGAAAAATTCCGGGATCTGATTATAGCGACCTAACCTGTGTATATGGTTTTTCGGGCCCGTTTTCAAACAAAAAGATTGATGAGATAGATGAGGAACTGATGGAAAATTTTAAAAGTGCTTTCAACAATTTCCTTGTAAAGGAAAAGTATGTATCTGTTTTTGTAAGACTTCATCCTTTTTATAAGCAGCAAAAATTACTGGAGAAATTTGGAGGCGTTCACGAAAACGGAAAAACAGTAGTACTTGACCTTTCACTCCCCATTGATGAACAACGCAAAAAATACAGGCAATCAACTATGGATGCTATTAAACATGCATGGAAAAAGGGTTTCAGAATAGAAGACGAAACTAATACTGCCGGCATAAAAACCTTTGTTGAAATTTATACCGAAAACATGAAACGGGTAGGTGCCAGCAACTACTATCTATTTAATGAAAAGTACTTTTCAGAAATATTAAACACCTCCGAATATGACGCACGTTTATTAACTGTTTACTACAATGACACTGCAATTGCAAGTACCATAATAGTATTTACCAATGGCATTATCCAGGCTCATTTAGTAGGTACCCGTGCAGAATATTTACACCACAGCCCCACCAAATTCCTGGCCGACTCTATAACCCAGATAGGCAGGGAAAAAGGAATGAAATATTATAACCTGGGAGGCGGCCTTGGATTTAAGAACGACAAACTCTTTGATTGGAAATGCGCCTTCTCCGACTTCCACCTTGATTTTAAAACATGGAGGTATGTTGCCAACCCGGAAATATACCAAAAGCTTTTGCAGGATAAGGGCATTGAAGAAAATGCCGAAGTAGACTTTTTTCCGCTATATAGATACGCTTAAGATAATACCTAAATAAACCAGTTATGATATACCTCAAAAATTTGTTGTTCCAGGATAAGTTCCATTCAAGATGGCTAATCCTGGTAATTGACCTGATGGTAGTTTTGTTATCATTATGGACATCACTATATTTTAAAAACCGGCTTCAGTTTGATCCCATCAGTCTTTATTATATGCTTTTTTATTGCAGCAATGCGGTGCTGGTTTTTATGATAATGAAAATACATACATGTATTATCAGGTATTCCAACACACGCGATATGATGCGGATTTTAATAACCGTACTGGCAAGTAATGTTACGTTTTTGCTGTTTTATCATGTGTTCTTCGCTTTCTACCTTAAAATTGATGTCAGCGGATTGATGGATGTGCTGCTGATCAATTTCTTTATCACTTCGTCTATGCTGATGTGTATGCGTATTATTATCAAGGATGTTTTTAAATACATTGAGGCAACAAGCTATAAAGTTGAAAAAGAAAATGTACTGATCTACGGCTCCAACGAGCCTTCCATACTAATTAAAAATGCCCTTGAAGCACAAAAAGGATTTATACTCAATGTTCAGGGCTTTATCGACACCGGTGTTGACAGAATATCAAAATGCATTGAGCAAAAGCAGGTTTATCCTATCAAATCAATTGATATGCTAAAAAAACGCTACGATATAAAGTCAATGCTGATAACATCCGAGGATATAAAAATCGACGGAAAAAGAAAGGCGGTTGAAAAATGTATTGAACTTGGCATAAAAGTAATTGTTGTGCCGTCATCCGACCAGTGGATCAATGGCAAACCCAACCTAAATCAATTTAAAGACCTAAAAATAGAAGATCTGTTGGAGCGAAAACCCATAAAAATCTGCAATGAACATATTTTAGATGATATTAAAGGTAAAAGGATTTTGATCACGGGTGCTGCCGGTTCAATAGGTTCTGAGCTGGTAAGGCAAGTGTTAATGTATAGTCCCGAATTTGTTGTGTTATGTGACAGGGCCGAAACCCCGTTGCATGATATTCAAATGGAAATTGAAGACGGCTTGTACGGTAACCGCACCAGGATCTTTATTGCTGATATCCAAAATTCCGGTCGTATAAAAACACTGTTTAATTTATACAGGCCTCAAATAGTATTTCATGCGGCAGCTTACAAGCATGTACCTATGATGGAGAATAACCCGACCGAAGCTATTTTAACCAACGTATGGGGCACAAAAATCCTGGCAGATATTTCAATAGAATTTAATGTCGAAAAATTTGTAATGATATCAACAGATAAAGCGGTGCGTCCAACAAACATCATGGGGGCCTCAAAACGGATAGCCGAAATGTATATTCAATCGTTAAATAACCTGTTATTTGAAGAGCATTTTTTTAACTCTGATCCGTCAAAAGGTAACCAAACCAGGTTTATAACAACCCGCTTCGGCAATGTCCTTGGGTCAAATGGCTCCGTGATCCCCCGCTTTAAAGCACAAATTGAAAAAGGCGGGCCCGTTACCGTTACCCATCCGGATATCACAAGATACTTTATGACTATACCCGAAGCTGTACAGCTGGTACTTGAGGCAGCCGTAATGGGCAATGGAGGCGAAATATTTTTGTTTGACATGGGCGAACCGGTAAAAATTGCCGATCTGGCGGCGAATATGATAAAAATGGCCGGTCTTGTTCCGGGAAAAGATATCCAGATTGTTTATACCGGCTTGCGGCCCGGCGAAAAACTATATGAAGAGTTGTTAAATGCCGAAGAAGAGGTAATACCAACTTATAACAAAGACATCAAGATCTCCAAAAACATCCCGGTTAGTTACGCTAAGATCAACAATTTAATAAAGGATCTTTTGGAGCTCAACCTACATAATGAAGTTGATTTGATGGTATCGAAAATGAAAACCATATTGCCCGATTACATCAGCAATAATTCCCAATATGAAAAGCTCGACATAAAATTGATTGACAAACAAATGGTAAACTGAGCTTTTTTTTAATTTATATGATTAATCTTATATGTTTCCAATAATAATTTGCAGATTTAAGCAAATTATAACCTAAGATCCCATTTTCATCACGATGGGTAAAGCTGATGATTGTTATTTTTAAAGAGGAAATCTAATGTCCTTTGATCCGAATTCTGATTTTTCTGAGATAGCGTTCAACGTGACGGAGCATACTGAGGCCATGCTGGCTTATTGGGATAAAAACCTGATTTGCCGCTATGCCAATAAAGCTACGGCCGATTGGTTTGGGATAACCCCGGAGCATATGATCAATAAATCGCATCTTTCAGAAATTTTAGGAACATTATTTGAAATGCAGCTTCCTTATATTAACGGTGTATTAGGTGGTAAAATACAGGTTTTTGACCAGGTAATTCATTTGTACTCGGGCAAAGCTAAAAACGTGCGGGTAACTTATCATCCCAACTATGTTGAAGGTGAAATAAAGGGGTTTTATGCGCATATGGCAGACATTAGCCCGTTAAATAATAAATCTCACGATAATAAAACAGGAGTAGAAAAACTACCTGAGTTTGTAACTCAAAACGACCAGCTCCTTGAAAATGTTGCAAAAACACTAAATGAGAACCTGTTTATCGGATTTCCGAGTATCTCCGCACTTTCAAAAAAACATTTTGTATCTGAGTCAAAATTAAAAAGAGATTTTAAGCAAAGTTTCGGCAGAACTATTTTTTCCTATTACCGATATCTGCAAATGGAAATTGCAGACAGATATATCAGGGAAAAGCGCTGCAATAAAAACCAAATGGCAGTAATGCTCAATTTTTCCAATCCGTCAAATTTTTCGGCATGTTATCATAGATATTTAGAAGAAAAATCATCCGATGGTGAGCTCATCGAAACTCAAAAAGAAAATAATAAGCATAATAAAATGCTTATAGAACAGGCCCCTATTGCTATTGCCATGTTCAATAACCAGATGCAATTTATTGCTGCTTCAAAAAGATGGGTTGCCGAATACAAACTTGAAAACACAGGTTTTATTGGAAAAAGTATATATGAAGTTTTACCGGCTACAAAAAAGAAATGCGAAAAACTCCATAATCATTGCTTAAAAGGTAATATATATCAATGTGATGGCCTGCTCTTAAAAAAGAATGATGGTACCCGCGTTTGGCTAAAATGGAATATTCACCCCTGGTTTACAACTTCGGGAGAAACAGGCGGACTATTTATCCATACCGAAGATATTTCCAAAATTAAAGCCATAGAAAAAGAAAACAAACAGGCCGAGAAGCTTCTAAAAAGAGCCGCTGCCTTGTCAAAAATAGGTACCTGGACACGAGATCTGCTTACCCATACCATGCAATGGGATAACGTTATAAAAAGCATCCTTGAAGTACCTGAGTACTTCGTACCGGATATAAAAACGATATGGAAGCTTTTTAAACAAGGCAAAAGCGAGAGGCTCAGTAAAAAAGCTTTAAAAGACGCGTTAAAATACGGAAGCTCTTTTGATATTGAAGTTGATATGATAACTGCCAAAGGTAATTCAAGAAAGATAAGAATTATTGGTTATCCTGAATTTCAAAATAACAAGTGTAAAAAGCTATCAGGAATACTTCTGGATATTACTCCTCTTTCACCGTTTAAAATGGCCAACTTTTTAACGGATTGAGCTGTTTAGAAAAAAATTTTATCGCGATGATCTTCAACCGGAAGATAAAAAAATGAGAATTCGCCAATATTTTATGAATTTATGCGTTTACATTAGCGCTACGCACTAAATTTATCTTATTTTGAAAAAAAATACACCTTTAGTAAAATCAACTAAAATAACACTTTATTGGATGGATAACAGTTTAATAACTTAACTACCACTCACAAAAACTGGCAAATATTGGCCCCAAAAACGTGCAGAGCCATTTTTACTATTCCTAATTAGTGTGCATTAACGCCTTCTACAGGTATAATTTGGCCTTTTATAGGTTGATTAAGATAGGAAGTATACATAAATTTAATTCACAAACGATGATACGAATTATCAAAAAGGCCATCGCTTGTTTATTGATAAACGAATGTGAGCACTAAACATTAAACTAATGAATAACCTAAACTTAAATCATGATTCAGAAAAAGCCGAGACCCGATATTTATGATCATAAGTATCTATAAGTAATTTGCAGTTTATTATAACCTAAATTTAATTATGCTAACCAACTAAAAATTGACACCTAATCGAATCTAATCTTATGCACAGCAAAGTTTATTACCCTGTTAGCTCATATATCAATAACGATCAAAGATCTATTGGTATTAATGACACTCAAGATTTACATTTTGGCAAAATTGTAGAGCGAATTGTTAGACGTGACCATATGGGGATAAGTGAAATCGCCCGGAAGCTCAACGTAAGCCGCAGAACCTTATACAATTGGTTCAACACCAAAAGGCTTAGCTTTGATATAATTTGTCAGATCGGTATTGTTATTGAGCATGATTTTTCAAAGGAATTTCCCAATGAATTTGCCTTGAGATTTAACTCGCCGAATGCCGAAAAGGATATCGAAACACATGAAGCAAAAGACGCTCCGCTTGATGCCATATATTATTGGATGGACAAGTATATAAAATTGCTTGAAAAATTCAATGAAGCGTTGCGTAACGAAAACACACTAAAGCCAGATTGACAGCTTCCAGGTATCACAAAATTATTATATTGACAAAAGACCTTTACTTACTTTTTTTATATTGTTATAAGTTGGTTGCTGCAAAACAGCGATCAATTTTTGTTGCCTTTTGTTATACATCTGCGTCTACCTATTTCCCAGCCTCTGTACATACTGAGTATCCTAAGTCGGCCACTTTGGCTATTTTTTAAAATTCATCATAACATGCTTTTTAATTCCTTTGGGTTCGGAATATTTCTGATTGTGGTTTTTGTGCTTTATTGGTTTGTACTTAACCGAAAACTGCAACAGCAAAATTTGTTGCTGCTCGCTGCAAGTTATTTTTTTTACGCTTGCTGGGACTGGCGGTTTCTTTTACTGTTAATTTTTTCCACCCTTTTAGATTATTTTACCGGGCTAAAAATGTACCAGGCAAAAACACAAGGCCTAAAAACCTTTTGGCTTTGGTTAAGCATATCTGTAAACCTGGGCTTTTTGGGTGTTTTTAAATACTACAACTTCTTTGCAGCATCGCTTGCCGGCCTATGCGCCAGTATAGGGATTCATTTAAGCCCGTTTACTCTAAATGTAATCCTGCCTGTCGGTATCTCTTTTTATACATTTCATGGTTTATCATATGTAATTGATGTTTATAAAAACCGTATTAAAGCCGAACGGAACTTCATTGACTATTCATTGTTCGTAAGTTTTTTCCCGCTTTTGGTGGCGGGCCCTATCGAACGGGCAACACACCTTTTGCCCCAGGTGAAAACGAAGAGAGAATTTAACTACCAGGGGGCAATTAATGGGCTGCGGCAAATTCTATGGGGCTTGTTTAAAAAAGCTGTAATTGCCGATCAATGTGCCGACTATGCCAACATGATATTTGCAAATAGTTCGCATTATCCAGGCAGTACCCTGGTTTTAGGCGCTATATTTTTTGCAGTCCAAATCTATTGCGATTTCTCGGGATATTCTGATATGGCATTAGGCATAGCAAAACTTTTTGGATTTGAACTGCTGAGAAATTTTGCATTCCCGTACTTTTCAAGAGATATGGCCGAGTTTTGGCGCAGATGGCATATCTCACTATCATCATGGTTTAGAGATTACTTATACATACCTCTTGGGGGCAGCAAAACAGGCACCTGGCTCAAAGTAAGAAACACATTAATCATTTTCTTGGTTAGCGGCTTTTGGCACGGCGCCAACTGGACCTTCATCATCTGGGGCCTTTTAAATGCTTTATTTATTCTCCCTTCTATTCTTTTAAAAACAAACAGAAACCACCTCGAAATTGCAGCCAAAGGCAAAGCTATGCCAACGTTCACCGAATTCATGCAAATGGTGACCACATTTCTGCAGGTAATTTTTGCATGGATCTTTTTTAGGGCTGATAGTGTTACACAAGCATTTAAATACATTGGCCGGATTTTTTCAAGATCGCTTTTTTTCATACCTCAATTAGATGTTAATAAAGCACAATTGCTTGAAGTGATCATTCTTATTCTATGTTTTATAATAGTTGAGTGGCAGGGGCGGGAAAACCAATATGCCATTGAGAAGTTAAGCTGGTTAAAAAAAAGAGGGTACAGATTGACCTTTTACTATACATTGATTGTGGTGATTTTTTTATTTACAGGAAAAGAGCAACAGTTTATTTACTTTCAATTTTAAGCAATGCACCGCTTTTTAATTAAAACCATATCATTTGTTTTAGTGAGCTGCCTGCTCATATTGGCTATTGCCCTGATCCCGGGCTATATGGTAAATAAATTTTCAAAGTTTAGGCTAAAGAAAGACAATACTATTGCACTTTTTGGTCATTCGCATTCGGAATGTGCCTACAATGATACCCTGATACCCAAGTTAACCAATCTGTCGCACTCTGCCGAATCTTATTTTTACACCTTTCAAAAAGTTAAAAAATACCTGTCGCAAAATCCCCAGATAACTACTGTACTTATAGAATTTTCGAATAACCAAATTGACACAAAAATGGATGACTGGACATGGGGATATACCTACATGTCAAATATGTTTCCGCAATATGCCTCTTTTATGAGCCTGGCCGATTTTGAATTGCTGGCTAAGCACAATTCAAAATACTTTATGAATTGTATAGGCATAGCTGCGCGTACCAATTTTATTAAAGCGCTTTCATTTAACTACGATTATACAGGAAAAACAGGAGGGTATTTCAAAATAGAAGGTTCCAGGCTTTTACCTTCAAATAATCCGGCGGGCAAAAATATTAAAGCAGCATCAAATAAAAGTGCAATCTCAACAACCAATATTCAATATCTAAGGAAAATAATAGATTATTGCAACGGCATGCATAAAAGTGTCTTCCTGATCAGGAGCCCGCAACATCCTTTGTATGAGTACAGAAATAATGAGGCGGAGTTTTCATTGATCCGTGAACGTTACTTTGGCGATATGAAATTCCTGGACTTCAATAACTTTCCGCTAAAAAATGATGACTTTGCCGATTTTGGGCATTTGAATTTCAAAGGAGCTTTAAAATTTTCAGCATACATCAATCAGCGCATTATAAATGGAATGCTTAGTACCGGTAATACCGCATCCCTAAATCAGTTTGATAATAAAACTGTAAGTGGCAATTAATAAATAATATATCAAACAACTAACTAACAGCGCCCGGTACAAACGTATCGGGCTTTTTTTTGTCTTATAAAGAGCTTAAACTTTTTATATCCGATGGGCTGTTGCAGGAAGTTGCCGGCAATTTTGATAGCAGGTTAAAATAAAGCGCCGGCCAGGGACGGCGCTTTATTATTAATTAAAACCGCATTTAAATAAACAGCATAATAAATCAATAACTTAGATAGCCGGGGAATTAGAAAATTTCGCTTCCTTCATCCTTAGTAATCCCGGCTTTGCCACACTTTATTTAGCCGGAGCATACGCGCCGGTTTTTAACCAGGTAAGCCAGGCTTTCTTAAATGCGGCGTGGCTCATTGGTGGAAGTTTACGGCCTTCCCCCGGTTTCCAGGCCGACAGCACCAGTCCATCATCTGCATGTGCAATGAGCTTCTGCATGTCCTTATGCCCGTTTTGCTTGGGATCTATGATTTGTTTTGCCAACTGGCGGGGTGTTCTCCCCTGGAAAACCATTTTCATGTCGGCCGGTGGCAGATGCCAATTGGGATTGCCCGGAGGCGTATGCAAGCCCGGAGTATTTGTTGGCTGATGGCAATTGGCGCATTTCATCGCATAAACACCCTTACCATCTACCCCCCTTTTGGGAAACATGGTGTGCAAGTGACTATCATCACCCTGCAGTGGTATATCTCCCGGGGGATGACAATTCATACAGCGGGCACTCATTAATACGGTGTAAACTTGTTTAAAAGCTGCAACAGAAGCCACACTATCTTTAGGCAGCGCCGCATAATTAAATGTTGATTTTTCTTCTTTGAACGATAATATGACCGCGCTTGACATAAACAAAACGATCATGGTGATTATTAGTTTTTTCATGCCTGTTTTTCGAGTCGGTTGTTAACAATAGGTAAATTGTAAATCCGTTTTCCGGTTGCTGCAAAAATTGCATTAGCTACAGCCGGTGCTGTTGGCGGAACTGCACATTCTCCGGCACCTCCCATTTTTTCCTTGCTATCCACAATGTAAACATTGATCCGGGGTGCTTCGTACATCCGGGTGATCCGGTAATCATAAAAATTATTTTGTTGCAGTTCCCCATTAACGAACGTCAGCTCGCCGTACATTGCCATCGAGATACTGAAAATGATCCCGCTTTCCATTTGGGCTTTTACACCGTCGGGATTCACGGCCAGGCCGCACTCAATTGCACAATCTACCTGATGTACCTTCGTAACTCCTTTTTCAACACTTACTTCGGCTATAATCGCTACAACGCTGCCAAAAGCCTCATGTACCGCGATACCTTTATACCGCCCAGGAGCCAGTGTCCGGTTCCAATTGCCTTTTTCGGCCACAAGATTAAGCGCAGCCAGGTGCCTTGAATGATTTTTAAATAACTCGCGGCGGTACTCCACCGGGTCGATACCTGCATTGTAAGCAAGCTGGTCAATAAGCGTTTCCATTACATATGCAGTGTGCGTCCCCCCCACAGACCGGTACCACAAAACAGGCACTACTTCTTTGGTGGTGTGAAGGCCAACAAAATGATTTGGTATCTCATCCAGGTATGGTGATCCTTTAACGCCTTCCACCGTGGTATCATCTATTGCCGGAGGCGGACCAAAAAGCACTGCCGCATCCGCCATAATTGACTGACCTGCAATATTATGGTTCCAGGCAACCGGAAGACCATCCTTATCTACACCGATCTTTACATTATGGACATAAAAAGGCCGGTAAAACCCGCTCTTCATATCATCTTCCCGTGTCCATACCATTTTTATCGGTTTACCGCTTGCTTTCGCAATATGAACCGCCTCCGAAACAAAATCGCAGGCAGGTGTAGCACGTCTGCCAAAGCCTCCCCCAAGGAATGGTATATTCACTTTTACCTGCTCCGGCTTAAACCCAAGAATTTTTGCTGCGGCAGCCTGTTCCCCGCCTGGCAACTGTGTACCTGTCCATATCTCGCAGCTATCATTTTCAATCTTTACTGTGCAATTCAGTGGTTCCATCGGTGCATGGGCCAGGTAAGGAAAAACATATTCTGCCGAAATGGTTTTTACCGCTTGTGTAAGCGCTGTTTTTACATCACCTTTTTTTTGAACCAGCAGACCATCCGATGCAGCCAGTTTTCGGTAAGCCGCAGTTTGCATACCGGTATTTAACTGCACGCCGGTGCCATAGTCCCAGCTTATCTGTAAGGCCTTCCGTCCCTGTTGGGCCGCCCAGAAGTGGTCGGCAATGACAGCCACCCCGGTCGGGATTTGAACAACCTCCCTTACGCCGGGAACTGCTTTCGCCTTACCGGCATCAAACGATTTGACTTTACCCCCAAAAACAGGTGCATGAGCAACAACTGCGGTGAGTAATCCGGGGAACTGGATATCCATGCCAAATTTTGCAGTACCATCAGTCTTTACTCGCGCATCCATCCTTTTGCTTCCTTTGCCTATATACCTCCAGTCGGTAGATGAACGCAGCGGAACCTTTGCAGGTACAGGTAACTTTGCCGCGTCGTTAGCTAACTCTCCATAAGTGTATCTTTTGCTCCCGGCAATAACAAACCCATCTTCCGTTTTGCAGCTTTCGACAGCAGTCCCCGAACGGGTAGCGGCTGTTTGAAGCAGGAGCGTCCGCGCGGTTGCTCCGGCATTCCGATACCTGTCAAACTCAGACCAGGTGGTACTTGACCCCCCGGTAATTTGCGCGCCGTAAATAACATGGTTAAACGCCTTATCGGCACCGCCATGTTTAATATTGATTTTTTTCAGATCCACATCAAGCTCGTCCGCAATCAACATGGGCAGCGTAGTCCAGATGCCCTGCCCCATTTCTACATGGCTCAGGTATACCGAAATACTATTGTCTGTACCTATATTTAAAAATGCATTCGGGGCAAACACGTTCAGGTCTGCCATATCTGCAAGGGCAGCCAGCTTATTGGCCTTTGGAATAGTAAATGAGATGAGCAAGCCGCCGCTCAATAATGCACCTGATTGTATAAAGTTACGCCTGTTCATGATTTTGCTCCTTCCCGCTGCAGTTCTGCCGCTTTGTGTATAGCCGCCCGGATGCGGGGATAAGTACCGCAACGGCAAATATTACCCGACATTGCATCGTCAATATCCTGATCTGTTGGGTTGGGATTTTCCCGCAGCAAAACAGCTGCAGACATGAGTTGACCAGATTGGCAGTAACCACATTGCGGAACATCGAACTCAGCCCAGGCAATTTGCAAAGGGTGGTCATTTAATTTAGACAGTCCTTCAATTGTAGTGACCTGTTGCCCTGCCGCACGGCTCACCTTTGTTACACATGACCGCACAGCTTCGCCGTTCAGGTGTACAGTACATGCTCCGCACTGCGCCACGCCACAACCGAATTTGGTGCCGGTAAGGCCTAAAAGATCACGAATAACCCACAGTAAAGGCATGTCCGGGTCAGCGGCAACCTCCCGCTGTTTCCCATTAATTGTTATCGCTGTCATATTGAAGAGTTTAAGTTAGGTTTGAGACCGGGAACCAATAGTTAAATTTAAGTATTTCTACCAGGAATACCAATACAAATCAAACAGTCATTTCTCTTTAAATCCATATACGTAACGCTCGTTATATACACTGATAATTAATCAGTGTTCCTGGGCTTTGTGACAACCTGATGGCCGGTTATTGTTACCGGAGCAGGCTGATTTATTTGTTCACCACATTTTAACATTTGCCGGCATATTATTTATCTTCACAACAAATACATCTTACCATGTCAAAACCAATCAAACCCTTGTTAGTTACGTGTGCAATTGCTTCACTTTGCTCTTTTCTTGACATTTCGCAGGCTGATGCCCAATCATTGCCGCCCGTTGAAACACAATCACCAACGGCCGACTATAAGCCTGCTTTTCCGGGTCAGACAAGAGCTCCCGGCGCGCAAACTAAAACCAAACTCAGTGTAAGCGTGATCAATCATGAGTTGAAACAGCCCTTTGCTTTACGCTGCCTGCCCGACGGGCGCTTTTTAATTACAGAAAAAGGCGGCACCATGCGGATATTAAAGGCCGATGGCGGTCTGGATAAGAATATTCAAGGTTTGCCGGCAGTAGCGGTGGGTGGCCAGGGTGGCTTGTTAGATGTTAATTTTGACGCTTCTTTTGTAAAAGACCGGACGTTATTTTGGTCGTACTCCGAAAAAGTTCCCGAGGGATTCCAGTTGGCCATTTCCACTGGCGTGCTTTCGTCCGATTACAGCAGGCTCGAAAATGTAAAGGTGATCTATCATGCTAAACCCGCATATAACGGTCACCTGCAATTCGGCTCACGAATCGTTTTCGATAAACAGGGCAACCTGTTTGTAAGCACGGGCGAACATGGGGATGATGAAATGCGTGTCAAGGCCCAGGACCTGAATACTGCAATCGGAAAAGTATTGCATATAACCCGTGACGGGAAACCGGTGCCCGGCGGGCCGTTTGCGCAAAAAGCCGGCGCTTTGCCCGAAATTTATGCTTATGGCTTAAGAAACCCAGAAGGTATGACGATGAACCCCAATACAGGTGAATTATGGGAGTCGGAATTCGGTCCGCGCGGAGGTGATGAGATTAACATTATCCGGCCGGGAAAGAACTATGGCTGGCCGGTTATTACTTATGGCATCGAATACAGGGGTGTAAAAGTTGGCGATGGGATACAGCAAAAAGAAGGCATGGCCCAACCTATTTATTACTGGAACCCAAGTATTTCACCATGCGGCATAACCTTTTATACAGGCAATCTGATTCCCGAATGGAAAGGAAATTTATTTGTGGGCGCTTTAGGCGGATCACATATCATCAGGCTCATAATCAAAGACAACAAGATTGTAGCGGAAGAACGCCTGCTGAAAGACAAGGGCGAACGCTGGCGCTCTCTTGTTACAGGCAAAGACGGCGCACTATATGGTGTTACGGACAACGGCAATCTTTACAAAATAGGTAAGCTTTAATGAGGAAAGTCATATAGTAGAAGCGAGCAGTAGTTTTTCTTTTAAACTTTCCGGGCGGAACGGTTTGAGCATGTAATCATCCAGGTAACGGTATCCGCCCAATTGCTCGGCCGCCGCATCCACAGAAGCCGTTACCGCAATGATCCGCACCGGTACTTTGCCCGGAGGCGTTGATTCTTTGATCAGTTTGGCTGCCTCAAACCCGTCCATGACCGGCATATTGATATCCATCAGCACCACGTCATATATCTTTTGCCGGCATGCATCAACCGCTTCCTGGCCATTAACTGCTACATCCGGCTGGATGTTCCAGTTTTTCAATATCTTTTTCATTACCAGCACATTGACCTCGTTATCTTCGGCAATGAGCACACGCAGGGTATCTATCCCCCTGTCATCCCGGGAAGTCCCGGTAACCGGAACAGGTTCGGGATGAACAATCGGAAAACTGAGCCCGAAACTGAAGGTACTCCCCTTTCCCTCTTCACTGGCAAAAATGAGCACTCCACCATGCAGCGCAACCAACCGGCTTACAATGGTCAGCCCCAATCCTGCACCATGGTATTGCCGGCTCGTTTTAGCGGATACCTGGACAAAAGGGTCAAAGATATGCTCTTGTTTATCCTGCGGAATGCCAATGCCACTGTCTTCGACCCGGAATAGTACCCGGATTCCCTCATCTGTTTTTGAGCTCACCCTGGTTTGCAGGCGTATATAACCGGAGGTTGTGTAACGAAGCGCGTTTTCGACCAGGTTGAACAGTACCTGGGTCAGGCGACTCTGATCGCCGGTTACTGTTACCTCATACAATTGCGGATCGGGAAAATAGGAAAAGTCCAGGCTTTTTGCTACAGCTTTTGATCGAAAGGCACCATATACATTTTTCAGGAGATCGTCCAACCGGAAATCGTTTTGCTCCAGTTCTACTTGGCCTGCATCTATTTTATTAAAATCCAGTATATCATTGATAATGGCCATCAGGTTCTCCGCCGAAAAACGCAGGATGTCCAGATTTTCCTTTTGTTCGGGCTGTCTATTTTCCATCGCCAGGATATTAGACATCCCAATCACCGCGTTCAGCGGGGTACGAAGTTCGTGAGACATGGTGGACAGGAAATTGGTTTTCGCTGCGGCCAGTTCCTGAGCGGCCGTCAACGCCAACTGCAAGTCGGCCTTGAGTCTTTGCTCTGTCCGGTTGGTTCTTCTGAAGGCTTTAAAGAAATTGTAATGGATAAAAACCAGCAGGATAAAATTGAAAACCATGACAAAAACGAAAGCATAAGGTTTTGTGGTTAACTGCTGGCTGGGAAAATGATAGTTAAATACGTATTCCGTGATCACCAGGGCAATAACAGGTATCAGATTAGCCAGAGAATAAATCAGGCCCCAGCGGGCGCCAAGAATATAATAACCGCCGGTAATGATCAGCAAAGTATACTGAATGGTCACCAGGGTTACTCCCTGGCGGGATAGTAAAGCACCCGACCAGATCAGAACGGTAAAACAGGCCAGGAATACATGCCCGGCCCGTGTCCAGGGCTGCTTAAATAAAAAAAGCGCAAATGTGATGATAAAAATCGACAGGAATACGCCCAACCTTGCGTTGATTAAAATCCCCCAGTCTGCTACTATACTGTAAATAAACAGGAAACCGAATAAAAAGATGAAGGCTATTATAGCCTGCGCGAGGATGCGTATCCGGGCTTTGGTGAGCATTTCAGGTTCCCGGGCAAGGATCTGATTATACCGGTCACGGAAATATCGGCTGATTTTCATTGAAACTTCAAAATAAGAGAATAATGGTCGGTCGTTGGCCGGTATGCCCGGTAAATATATAGTGCCGGGCACCCGTTATAATTATACGGCAGGAAACAGGCCAGGGTTATACCGGGCGGGCAAGCTTATAAAGAAATAAAACCGATAAGCTTTATTTAAAGTTCGACGAATTTGTCATAAAGATCCCAAACTAAAGCACCGGAAACAACCTCCTTCATTTGCGCCATGATTATATCATCGCCGTTACATCTAAGGTTGATCATACCATACTTGATCTTATCGGTTGTTATATTTGTAGACCTGGCAAGTTCAGTAGAGAACACCAGTGGCCGTTTTGATTTTGAATATCTTCCGGCACAACCTATCGCATCAGCCCTGGGGTGCGAATATGACTCATTATCTCCCGAAGAAATAACGGTAGCATATGGGTTGACCTTTGCCATATATTCAATTGTAAACTCCGACGCACCATGATGACATGACTTGGCGATATCCACTTCAAATGGGTTATTTTCGCCATAGTGTTTCAACAAATGATCTTCAGCCTGCGAATTAAGATCTCCGCCAAACAATACGGAACGACTTCCATAGGTCAATTTCAAGACGACGCTATGCCCATTAATTGTGTGGGCTTCATCATCTAAATATAAATATTCCACGGGATCATGTTTAACAACCGGGGCAAGGAACTCCAGTTTGAGCGTTTTACCGGCAATAGGTACCTGGATCAAACCTGTTTGGTAATCGGCTCTCATAAAATTCTGTAACCGCCCCTGCTGTCCGGCATTACTAACTGCAAAAGTAAATTTCTGCATTAAGTCGAGCATCCCGCCATTAGCCTTCAAAGCAATTAAATCCGCTATAGAGTCAAAATAAGTGGTTAAATAATTCACTCCATTTTTTTTCTTTTTGATTCCAAGCTCGGTGTTGTACGAGGCAGGAAAATCGGCTTTATCGCTATTAAATTTGGCTATACCATTATGGAATATAGTGCCAAAAGTATAATGATCGTCATTTATGATGTCTATGAGTCCCTGGTAATGATCTTTATCAAAGTGGCTGATCACCACATAATCAAAATGAACTTTCTCGTTCCTGTCGAAATAATATTTATACTGCCATTTCCGGAGGTAATTGCCAAGGTTAGTGTCCGGCCCTCCGTCAATCAGCATTTTAAATTTATTTCCAACTTCAATAAGTGCACCGTCTCCCTGACCAACATCCACAAAAAACACTTTCATCCCCGGCTCATCTCCAATATCGCTGTTCCTGATCCAACCGGTTGTGCTAAATGCAGTTACTTCCTGCCAATCGCCCCTGGCGTTGCCGGTAAGTAAAACGTACGACCCCATCAAAATTGTATTGTTCTTACTTTTTCCATTACCATTATGATCAACGGATTTAAAAGTATTAGCGAAAAGGCTGGTGACGATTTTATAGTGAGACATGGTTGCAGGTTTTGTTCTATAAAGATAGAAAACATATCTAAATATTTGCAAATCAATATTATAAACCAATTCGCACTATATAATAAAGCGTTCCGATATGCTGGCCCGGCCGAGGTACTGGTTATAACATTTGGTAAGATTCCCGCAGGTAAGTAAACAACACCGGACGCAGATCATCCAGCAGCGCAATACGGATGTGGTTTTCGAACTTATTACCTGAGGCAATACTTTTAAGCACCGGCTTCCCCGGGTGTGGCGTTTTTGAATAGAATTTAATGTCCAGTTCCTTTTTCATGGGCCTGATCACCAGGAAGGTGAGCCGCCGGGTAAAAACGATACAATTTGGGGTGGTACCGACGAGTACACCTTCCCAATCGGCCACTTCCGCCAAAATCTTATCAAACACCAGTACCAGTTCTGCGGGGCGGCCTTTGAACAAGCTGTCGAGACTAACGCGTGCACAATAATGGCGCTGCTCCGCTTTTGGCAGCTCCCGTTCACATTTCGGGCAGATCCAACTCATAGGTGATCTATCTTTTACGTTTTTCGAGCATCTCTGCGATACTAACGGCCGAGCAATCGATGATCAGCCTGACCACGACCGCTACAGGCATAGCGGCTTCATCTTTAAAGTTGATACAGCCTTTCTGAAATTTAGCGTCCGGCAACAGCTTTTCAAATTGTTGGTGCAGCGCCGGGTTCATATACATTGGCAGGCAATGCAACGACATATGGTTCTTCGTAGTGGCCAGTCCGTACTTCATATAAGAACGCTCCTCGTATAAGATCATTTCCTTACCCATCATCGGCTTCACAACCGGCATAACAGTCGGATCGTTCGCTATAATCGCCTCATGGAGCGCTGTTAAAACAGCCTGTCTTTCTCCGGGTGCTCCACTGATGAATTCCGTAATGCTCATAGACCAAGATAAGCAAAATCAATTGATTATCTTTAGGTTTAAATTTAGGTGCCAGGAAAAAATTTACCCTTGCTGCACTGCTGCCTGTTTCTTTTATGCTGGGTTACGGCTTCAGCCTGTTTACCCAACAGGTGAACATCGGCCCGCGGGTAACAGGTATAGGCGGCATTTTGTTTAAAGCCAAAGACCCGGCGGCGCTCAAGGCCTGGTACAGCAAAAACCTGGGCTTGCAATGGGTGAATACGGGTCTAACTTTGAATGGCACCAGGGCACGGACAGCACTAAAAAGGCTTTACCTTATGGGCTCCCTTTAAAGAAACCACTAAATATTTCCACCCTCTGAAAAACAGTTTATGATCAACTACCGCGTGGAAGCCCTTAACCGTTTATTAGCCAATCTCAAATCGGCCGGTATCCTGCCGACCGATTCAGTAGAGAAAGCCAGTTATGGCAACTTTGTACATTTGATGGATCCCGAAGGTAATAAAATTGAGTTATGGGAACCTAATGATATAGAATATGCCAAACTCGGCAAATTAACAACTAAATAGCAGCATCACGCCGATACGGTCACAGGCCATCAGAGGCCCGCTGCAGGGCTGCGACGTCAACTTTCTTCATCGTCATAAAAGCCTGTGTAATGCGTGCAATTTGTTCGGGGTTGCCATTTTTCATTGTTTTTAACATAATTGTTGATGCAACCTGCCATGACACTCCATATTTGTCCTTCAGCCAGCCGCATTGTCCGGGCTCGCCATCAACCGAAAGCGCCGACCAGTAGTAATCGATCTCTTCCTGTGTTTCGCAGGGGATCAATAGCGACACCGCATCGTTAAAATTGAAACCATGCGGATGCGCGCTGTCCATGGCTGCCAGCCAGGTTTGGTCGATATAAAAATCGGCAAACATAAGCGTGCCGGCTTTATCGGGGCCCATATCCTCCGGACGTGGAGCTGTAATACCCCGTTTGCTGTCTTTAAACACAGAGCAATAAAAGTCGATCGCCTCATTGGCTTTACCGGCCACCTGGCCGGTATACATTAGCGACGGAACGATCACCGGTCTTTCTTCACCTGCCGGGTTGGTCAGTATCAGTTGCCATGACACACCATATTTATCGCTTACCCAACCATAACGCTCACTGAAAGGATAGCGGTCGAGCGGCATCATTATCTTTCCGTTTTCTGACAGCTTGCTCCAAACTTCGTCAATACGCCTGGCGGCGTCCAGATCACGCGACGGATCAAAATTGATCATAAAAGAAATAGATGGACTGATCTTTAATCCATCTCCGGCGCTGATACCCAGAAATGGCTGACCGGCAAAGGTAAATTCAACTATTTCGCACTCTCCGCCGGGCATTGGGAAATGATTAACATAGTTTAAAGCCGAATCAGGCATTAAGGTTGCATAGAACTCGGCAGCTTCCCGGGCTTTATCCTGGTCGAACCAGATGTGTGGTTTGATGGGTAACATAGGTAAATGATTTTAGTGGTGATATATAATTAAAAATTGTAAGCGTTAATTGTTTTGACCGGCCGCACCGCCGGCTAAGGCTTCACCTTGGAGTCCGGCATCTGGAATAAGAACTCAGGATTTTAATCTGTTTTCATTTTTGGATATTTAACTACCTCAAAACTAATTGGTTTTTTAAGGCCAAACAAGGTGCGTTAGTGCCATTTATGTGGCATATTATGACAGGAGTTCACTCTCCATTGGACCGCCATACCAAATGAAAGATCCTCTATTTTCATCAGGGTATACTATATTGCACATTCATTGAAAACCATGAAAAAACCCGTGCCATTTGACTTCCTGCTCGATTACCTGCCGACCGGCATAATCATCAAGCCGGCGGTAGGCATGTTCTATATCTATTTCGATAAAAAGATTGTGCTGATCTTCCGAAAGGTTAATAAAAATCCGCAGCATAACGGTATTTGGATCTCTACCGGGCGGAAAAATCATGCCAGCCTCAAAGAGGAAATACCGGCCATCACTCATTTTGTATTAGATGAGGGCTTTGATACGACCTGGCTCCTGCTCAGTGACAGCCACGATGATTTTGAAAGTTCGGCAAT
The DNA here is from genome assembly GCF_028993635.1 of Mucilaginibacter sp. SJ. NCBI lineage: Bacteria > Pseudomonadati > Bacteroidota > Sphingobacteriia > Sphingobacteriales > Sphingobacteriaceae > Mucilaginibacter > Mucilaginibacter sp. SJ. Next base: position 6,692,591 of record NZ_CP118631.1, on the reverse strand, counting down.
ACAGCTCTGCGAACTTGTTTCGTGCAGGGATAAAAGAGTCGGTAAAGTAACCCCTAAAAGCGCAGCGATGTTTGAATAGCCCCCTGAACAAATTTAATCGTCATCAGCATCAGCTTCTTGGGGGTGATCTTTAAAATATTCCCGCGCCTTTTTTAACCCCGTGGCTATGGCAATACCTTCATCGCCGCTTTCCTTTAAAATTTCATTAGCAATTTCTACCGCCTTTTCCCGCAGTTTGGGAGGTTGATTTTTGTAAGATGGCGGGTAGTCTCCGTTATACCAGGGCATGCTTCCTCCTTTTTAGGCAACAACAATTACGACGAAGATTTGATTGAAAAAAGTATTAATGAGTAAGGGAGAACAAACCTCACCCCGATAAATAAAATCAATAAATTGATTTCATCCACTTAAAATCCTTTACATCTAATTTTAAATTTCCTTCAATGCCTTGCCAAATCAATAAAACAATAATTAATTATTGTTTTACAATAATTAATTATTACATTTACCAATAATTTAATTACGGTATTTATATGAAGTTAGTACGCCTTATTTCAACTATTGCATTTTACCTTACCAGGGTCATGTCTGTAGGGTATATTTTAACAACGTTACATTTAGTAGTTTCGGTAGTTTTTAAACTTTCCACCCTGAAGTTTCTGCCTAACGGCCGCTTTGCTATTTGTTATCCATTCACTTCTAAATATTTTTTATTGGGTTCGGCATATACGGCAAAGTACATTATTGAAATGGCCTTGTTGATTGCATTTTACGGGATGTTTTTCTGGTTATTGGGCAATGTGTTTAAAACCTTCAGGCAAAAAAAATTATTTACAGTGCAGGGTGTTCACAACCTCAAACAGTTTTATATCACCAACCTGGTCATATGTCCGGTGTTGTTCCTTATCTTAAGCATATACTCTATCGAAGACTACCCGTATATGGTGATGATTATTGGGCATGGTATCATGGGCATATTCGCACTTTTTATTGCTGCCATATTTGAACAGGGAGTGAATTTACAAAACGACCAGGACCTAATTATTTAACAATGCCAATAATCGTGAACATAGATGTGATGCTTGCCAAACGCAAAATGCAAAGTAAGGAACTGGCGGAAAAATTAGGTATAACACCAGCCAATTTATCCATACTTAAAACCGGTAAGGCAAAAGGCATTCGCTTTGATACGCTGGAAGCAATTTGTAGCATATTAAACTGTCAGCCCGGCGATGTCCTGGAATATGTAGAAGAGTAAAACAGTAAAATTTATAGAAGTAAAAAAGCTCTTAAAAAAAGGGCATGGAATTGTATTGCCTTAAAATTTAATATTATGGATAAGCTATCAATTAAAAATTTAACCAAAACATATGCTAATGGTGTGAAGGCCATCAATAATGTCTCGCTCGAAATTGGGAACGGCATGTTTGGGCTATTGGGCCCCAATGGCGCGGGTAAATCCTCCTTGATGAAAACCATTGTGGGCCTGCAGCCGGCCGATAGCGGACAGATCATATTTAACAATACTGACGTATTAGCAAACAGCTCCATCATTAAAAAGCATTTAGGTTTTTTACCCCAGGATTTTGGCGTATATCCCAAAATATCGGCTTATGACCTGCTTACGCATATGGCCATTTTAAAAGGTATGATCAATGCCGTCGAAAGAAAGCAACAGGTATTGGCTTTACTGGAGAAGGTAAATCTATTTCAGCATCGTAACAAAGAAGTACATACTTTTTCGGGCGGTATGCGGCAGCGATTTGGGGTGGCGCAGGTGTTATTGGGCGACCCTAAAATTGTGATTGTTGATGAGCCGACGGCAGGTCTGGATCCAGAGGAGCGCAACCGCTTTAACAGTTTATTAAGCGAAATGGGCCAGAATATCATCATTATCCTGTCTACACACCTGGTTGAGGATGTGCGCAATTTATGCACTAAAATGGCCATCATGAACAATGGTACCGTACTGGCCCATGGCGACCCTGCGCATCTCATTCAGGCTTTGGAAGGCAGGATCTGGCAAAAGCAAATTGCTAAAAGTGAACTGGATTATTATAAAGATGATTTGAATGTGATCTCATCGCAATTTATTGCTGGCAAAATGAATATCCACGTGCTGGCAGATAGTCCACTGCAAAATTTCCAGCCTGTTTCTCCAACACTGGAAGATGTATACTTCGCCACCCTTAACCAAGTAATAGCCTAATCATGAAAGCTATATTTATTTTCGATATTAAAAGCTATTTTAAAAGATGGGGCTTTTATGCCATCTTATTATTGATCATAGCATCGGGCATACTGGGTGGCGCTAACGCCCGGTTTTCCATTAGTGACAATATATTTGATAACTCACCTTATCAAATCAGCTTTATTACAACCCTTATTAGTTTAACTACGCTTTTTTTTAGTACGTTATTTGCCTCCCAATTATTGTTCAGGGAAGCGGATGCCCGCTTTGAACTGTTGCTTTTTAGTATGCCGGTAAAAAGAAGTCAATTTGTGGCGGGCAGGTACGCGTCATTATTTGTGATGAGCTTTTTATGTGTTCTGTTATTGATAATCAATTTTTTTATAGGGCATGCAATGAATGCGTCATCTGCAAAAAGTACTGGTTTTGTGTTGAGCTGGTACCTGTACCCCATCATACTTTTCGTGTTCATTAATACGGTATTTACCACGGCTGTTTTAAGCTTTGTGGCATGGTTTAGCCGCAACAAATTATTAGTGTATGTAAGCGGACTGCTGCTGTACATATTTTATATGGTTGCTTTGATCTATTCAGGCTCTCCTCTAATGGCCCAAAGCATGCCGCAGTCTGACCGGGCCCAATTAATCGCCGCTATACTTGACCCCTTTGGTTTCTCGGCCTTTTTTTACCAGACGGCCAATTGGTCGGTATTACAGCGAAATACCGATGTGGTATCATTAAGCGGCATTTTTTTAATAAACCGGCTGGCCATCGTGTTGATATCTGCAGGCCTGATATTCTTTTGCTTGAAGCGATTTTCCCTGATCAAAATTACCCGGCATAAAAAGACTGCATCCATCATAGCAGCCCGACAAAATACAACCGGTGCGGCGTATAAAACGGCCAAAACAGCACACCATTTTTTTGCACATATCCGGGCGCTGCTTTCATTTACAAAAATGGACCTGATCTATATATTGAAAAGCATCCCGTTTGTTTTAACAGCTATCGCCTTGCTGTTTTTTGTAGGTATGGAAATGTATGCCGAGATAGAAAAAGGCATCAGGATACCACAAAAATATGCGAGCTCGGGCTTAATGGTAAGCACTATAATTCAAAATTTTCACGCATTGTGCATGATCGCTGTTCTGTATTATGCGCATGAGATATTCTGGAGAAGCAGGAACGTCAATTTTAATCTTATTGAAGATACAGCGGCCAATATTAAGACCCATTTTATAGCTAAATGCCTTTCACTTACTATCGTTATTTTTCTGTTTAGCTGCCTGGTAATAATTGAAGGCATCTTATTTCAGCTTTTATATCAATATCCTGTCATCATGTGGCGGGTTTATGCTTATGTGTTTTTGTTCAACACTTTTCCATTGGTGTTATTGTCTATATTGGTTTTATTGATCCAAAAGCTCATCAGGCTAAAGTATGCAGGCTTGGGTTTAACGGCATTATTCGCGGCCATAATGGCAACCTCGCTGGGAAAAAAAGTCGTTGTATCTCCATTGGCCAGATTCCTACAACCGTTTAACGGCAATTATAGTGACATGAACGGCTTTGGCACTTACCCCTCCGCTTACGCAGAAAGATTATTATTCGGTTTAGGGATAGTGGCCATGCTTTCAATCGTTTTTAACCTGTCTAAAAGAAAACTGTTAAACTGGCCGGTAATTACCGTTACCATCATATCAGCGGCGATAACTTATTATGCAGGCCTTAATTTGATGAACGGCTATCAACCTAAAACCGAAAATTCCGGCCTGCAGGCCCAGGCCACTTACGAACGATCATATCGAAAATATCAGAACTTGCCACAACCAACCATCATAGCTGTTACTACAACGATTGATCTTTTCCCTGAGAAAAATGCTTACCATATTAGCGGGTTGTACATTGTAGCGAATAAAACCAAGCAGCATATCAATATCATATTGGTTAATTTTGGCGATGAACTAACCATCAATCGGGCAGCATTTATCAATGGTGCAGAAACTATCGCTTTAAAAAAACAATACCAGTTAGTTCAATTGAAGAAAGCACTCTTACCTGGTCAGGAGGCGCGATTAGAATTTGACATCAGTTACGAATGGAAAGCCGTGAACGGACACCGGTCTTTTAATGCGATTGTGCAAAACGGTTCGTTTATGCGTATAAGCAGGTATTATCCTCAGTTTGGCTATTTATCAGCGAATGAGATACAGGATGAGCTTAAGCGGAAACAATTACACTTAGGAAATATTACACCGGTTAAGGCATTTGATGCACCTATGACGCCCAATGATGATTTCATTAATCTTGATATGACCATTTCTACACCATCAACCCAAACTGCTATTGGCGTTGGCGAATTAACGAAGCAGTGGAAAGATAAGCATAGAAATTATTTTCAGTACAAAACAAGTTCGCCTATACCCTTTCGTTTTGCATTATCGTCTGCACAATATGCTGTAAAAAAGGAAACCTATAAAGGCAAAAGCTTTGAGATCTATTATCATCCATCTCACTATGAAAATGTAGCGCATTTACTTAAAAATGCCAAACTTACTATGGATTATTGCGAGGCGAATTTTGGCTCCTGCCCTTTCAATACTATTCGTTTTGCCGAAATTTCCAGCTTTACAAAGGGATTTGCTGCAACGGCATACCCTGCAACGGTTTATATGGCCGAGGATATGCTCTTCCATGCTAATATAAAAGCTGGTGAACAACAGGATGTGATTAACGAGTTAGCCGGACACGAACTATCACATTTATGGTGGGGTAATAACCAGATCTCTCCGGATGAAAGAGATGGTGCAGCCATGCTTACAGAAACCTTTGCCATGTACACCGAAATGATGCTGCTCAAAAAAATGTATGGTAAAGAAAAATTGCGTGAAAAAATAAAAATACATTTAGGAATTTATTTGAGCGAAAGAGGCTATGCTGATGAACAACCCTTATCTAAGGTAAAAAGCGAGAGTACACATATTTCCTATTCAAAGGGCGCTGTAATTATGTATCAATTAAGTGAATTAATTGGCGAAGAGAAGGTAAACCTTGCGTTGAAAAATTTCTTAATGAAGAACAAATATCCTAATCCCAAACCTGTTACGGCTGACTTTTTAAAGGAATTATACCCGCTTACCGATGCCAGGTTACATCCTGGTATTGAAGCGATGTTCATGAGGACAGGAGGTTTACAAGAGTTGGATTTGAAATAATAAAAGCCAGCGGTTCTCCTTTATTAGCGACAACGTTCGGTGATGAGTTGGGAAGCTTCCAGATCGCATTTGCCTGCTAAAAGGGGTGGGAGACTACAAAAGGACAAGCCCTATAAATTAGTTGATTTATAGGGCTTTGATTTAAAAGCTAAATACTGGTAACGCTCTTCTATTGGCAGGCAAACCCATCAGCTTACTTTAAAAAATTGTTCAGATAGGTCAAAACCGTTGTTGTCTGCATCATCAGGCTTACATGTCCTTGCGAAGGGACAATGGCCAATTGCGATTTTGGCATTGGCGCTAAATCAGCAGAAACGCCGCCGCCTAATAATTTATATGTTTTTGCCAATTCAATTTTGTCCAACCCATCGTTATCACCGGCTATGATCAATACCGGCGCAGAAATTTTCGAAATATTGTCATCACCGAAGTCGAACGGCTCCTGCGCGAAAGCGATCATCTGCCCTATAAACTTTGTCCATTTTGTTTTATCTGGTGCTATTGCATCATATGCGGCTTTCATAGGAGTATTCATAAAAAGTTCAGGCTTCCAGGATTTAAACGCATTGGTTATTTCAGGCAGCCAGCCGCTACTTTTATAAGTAGAAGAAATGATCACTAATTTTTTTAACCGTTTAGGGGTTTGTATAGCAACCTTGTAAGCCACAGAGCCACCCATACTATATCCTGCTACGTCGGCACTGTCAATTTTCAGGTAATCCATCACTCCTTCCACATCATTTGCTAAGGTAGCATATGATAATTTTCTATCTGAAAACTGTGTGTGCCCATGTCCCTGTAATTCAATTGCAATTACTTTCCTGATTTTTGACAATTCAGGGATCAATTCGGCCCAGTTTCCTTCAATTGTCATAAAAGCACCATGTAGTAAGATGAGGGGTTTACCCTCGCCATATACCTCATAATAAACTTTGATGTCGTTAACAGGCGCGTAACCACTGTTGGAAGGCTTGATTTGCTGTCCATTTGATCGGGATCCTGCACACATAATTACAATTACCAATATTGATTTAAGAGGGCTAAGTGCTTTGAGTAAATTTTTCATAACGTTTAAGTTGTGGTTTGAATTTTATTGACAATACAAAGATGGAACTCATTTCAAAGTTTGATACAGTGCAAAAACGACTACTTAGGGGGAGGATTGCGACAAATATGCTTACGAGCAAAGAAATGCCCCTGCTTGCTCCCCGTTAACGAAGGATCAAGTAATGGAAGGAAATAAACATGAATCTGTAAAAAGAAAACCCTCTAAATTTTCCATTCAGAGGGTTTTGACACTTGGTATCGCTTTCGTCGGGATGGCAGGATTCGAACCTGCGGCCTCCACATCCCAAATGTGGCGCGATACCGGGCTACGCTACATCCCGTTTTTTTATTTAAACCTGCGCTGGTATGCTATTCCACCAATCAGAAAAGAAAACCCTCTAAAATTCAATTTAGAGGGTTTTGATACTTGGTATCGCTTTTAGTCGGGATGGCAGGACGATTTATCCTTTCCGCAAATAATTATATATCAATAAGTTGATTGAGACTTTTTAGAACTACTCACTGTTTTACTCACATATTTTTCGACAGCGATTGATACAAATTTATTAATTTAAATCAATTTATGAAATAAAGTTTATGTAATTTGTATAACTAACAAGTGATGAAGTATAATATATAAGGCATTCGTTTCTTCAATAATTAAGGCCGCTAAATTTATTAAAATACCCATTTTTCTATTTTCAAACCCTTTATTACATTTGCAGTGATTTGCTGCCCGCAAGATTCGAGTTGTATTATTCGTGTTGGCCTACCTAGTAAATAACATGATTATTTATGGGATTGATTTTATTTAACTTCGACGCAATTTCTCAACAATTGCCTCAATTTACCGCTTAATTTTGTTGTTACATTTTCATCTAAATCATGTTCATATTTCATTAAAAAATGAACATATAGTTGATTTTTGTCCATAATTTAATCCCCAAGATCAATCGCGTTCATTTTTTTAACAAAATTGGACATATGGTTTTAATTTATCAAAACACTTGCGTTTATTTGCATTGTGTTCACGAATGAAAATAAAATGAACACATGATATGGCTTACGACAGAACAAAACCATTTAATGATTTACCATTGCTGCCCCCAAAATCAGAAATCGAAAATGATGTTGAGATTCTGAAGAAATTGGTAACAGCATCAAGAGCATTAGCGGCTGTAAACAGCAGCATTATGAGATTGCCAAATCCTTTAATGCTGGTAAATACAATAGCTCTACAAGAGGCCAAAGCCTCTACTGCCATTGAAAATATTTTTACAACCGAGGACGCTTTATATAAAGCGGTTTCAGATACCGTCCAAGAAGATAAGGCTAATATTGCAACAAAAGAGGTGTTACGTTATCGTGAAGCTCTATGGACTGGTTATCAACTCATTAAAGAAAATAATCATATTGACTTAGAAAGCGTATTAGGAATTTTTAGGCAAATTAAAAATACATCATCAGGGCTTAGGTCACCGGCATCATTAACTATAATTCAGCGCGGGCAAAGTGAATTTCGCTCAGGAGAAGTAATTTATACTCCCCCACGAGGAACCGGAATATTGGAAAAACTAATGGATAATTTATTGAACTATTTAAATGACGATCAAAAATATCCTACAGATCCTTTACTAAAAATGTGTTTCGCTCATTATCAATTTGAAGCGATACATCCTTTTCCTGATGGTAATGGAAGAACTGGTCGCATATTAAACTTACTTTATCTCGTACATGCGGGCTTATTAAATCAACCCGTGCTCTATCTGTCTAAATATATTATCGTTAATAAAGACGATTACTATTATAATCTGGGTATTGTTACTCAACGAAGTTCGTGGAAATCATGGATACTATACATGCTGGATGCCGTGGAAAAGACAGCGCTATTAACAAGTCAATTAATTAATAGCATACTTGCACAAATGGATTCAACGTTAATGCACGCCAAAAATTCAATAAAATGGTATAATAAAGAGGTAAACGAATTAATTTTTAGTCAACCATATATCAAACCTAAATTCATCGGTGATCAATTAAACATTACATCTAGGACAACCCTAACAAAATACTTCAATGAATTGGTTGATGCCAAAATATTAAGTCCTATAAAAGATGGTAAAGAATTATTCTACGTAAATGACGATTTGATACGTATTCTTGAGGGGTAATTAAAATTGATAATATTTTAATCAGGTAAAAAACGATTTTTATGAAATGCCGGAAAAAGGTGCTGCTATAATAAATAATTATAGCAGCACCTTTATTAAAATCAAATCAAATTTTTTCTTTGACGAACGAAGAAACAGTCAAGCGATGAACGCCTAAAATCCTTCCTATAGCACTGTAGGATATTTTTTTATTCATCAATGATTTAATATCGTCTTCTTTACCTGTAAGTTTACGCATTTGTGATTTGCTACCTTTGGGGCGGCCAAGTATCTGTCCTTCTGCTTTCCTGCGCGCGAGCGCCTCTTTTGTTCGTTGGGATATTAAGTTACGCTCTATTTCGGCTGATAAGCCAAAAGCAAACGCCAATACTTTTGAATTGATATTATTCCCGAGTTCATAATTCTCCTTAACCGTATATACCATAACGTCCTTTTCCATACAATCATGCAAAATCTTCATGATCTGCATTAGGTTACGTCCCAAACGCGATAATTCGGACACAATAAGAATATCTCCTTTTTGCATTCTCTGTAATAATGCTCCGAATTTGCGGATTTCCAATTTTTTTGTAGAGCTTATTGTTTCGTCTACCCACTCGTTTATAAATATTTGTCGTTTGTCCGTAAAGTTTTGAATTTCAAACCGTTGGTTTTCTGTTGTCTGTTTGTCCGTGCTGATGCGAATGTATCCGTAGTTCATGTTGATTAATTTATTACCAGTTTTAATTTATATAAGACAAGTATAAATTAACCTTCCTGTGTATTTGACTATGATAGGTATATAATAAAAACAACGAGCGATTTTATTAGACAGTCAGTTACTACGCAAGGGGGCTTTAAACCTGATAGCGGATGGGTAATACTTTCACCATTAGAAGCCACTATAAAAAACAAAATTGAAGCGGTAGGAACTCCGTTAAAAGATTGGGAAATTAATATAAACCGAGGTATATTAACCGGACTTAACGATGCGTTTATTATTGACCAAAAAACGAGAGATGCCTTAATAGAGGCTTCGCCTAAAAATGACGAAATTATACGTCCGATTCTTCGTGGCAGGGAGATCCATAAATATTGGATTGAAAAGAACGATCAGTATTTGCTTTTTGTGCCTTGGCATTTTCCTTTGCATAACGATAACACGATCACGGGTGTTTCCACAGTCGCTGAGGAAGCCTTTAAGAAAGATTATACCGCTGTGTATGAACATCTTTTGCAATTTAGAGATCAGCTGAAAAAACGAAATCAGGCAGAAACAGGCATCAGATATGAATGGTATGCATTACAACGGTTTGGGTCTAATTATTGGCAGAATTTTTACGAACCTAAAATTATCTACCCCGAGATAACTAAGTTTATCAACTTTTATTTAGACAGCAAAGAGAATTACTTTGTAAATAATAAATGCTTTGTGATTTCAGGCCAACACCTGGAATATTTAACCGCATTCTTTAATTCCTCTATTTTCAAATATTGTTTTATAAATAACTTCCCAGAATTGATGGGCGGCACAAGAGAATTGAGGAAAATATTTTTTGATCTAATTCCAGTTATGCCTGTTAATGATGACATCAATGAGTCGTTTAAAAATAAAGTGAACACAATTCAGGAAATGAAAGATCAGAAAATTAGCACTATAAAACAGGAAAAAGAAATTGACCAGATGCTTTTTGATTTATATAACTTGACGATAGAGGAAAGAGAAGTTATTGGATTTATTGAAATTTGAAAGCATTCATAAAAATGATTTCTTCGACGGTTAGCCCATATATTTTGTATATAAATTCGTCAATTTCAATGTTAATCTTCTGATTGTCAGATAACATGACCGTATCCATTAATTCTAAAAGACGCCTTTGATCTTCTGGCGAAATTTCTGGTATGGGTAATTTTTCAACAAACATTGGCTTATACTCAAAATATCCTCCATTTCTTGTTACTCCAAGTTGTTTTATATAAAAATCAGCAAGCTTCGAATTTAATATTGCTACCAAATAAGTTTGATCCGTAGCGATAAATGATGATGGCGCATTTATATAAAAACCAGCATCTACGATGGAAAATTGACCATTAAGAGCCAAATTTCCCCAAGCAATTTTTTGTTTTTCAAAATCTTTATAGTATGCTACATTATCTTGAATTTCAAACCATTTATATGGGCCTGGTTTCCTTCCAGTCGGCTCATTATTATTTCTTGGCCTTAAACTATCATAAAAATTGTATAAATAATTCTTGATAGCCGGGTATTGATCAATATCGATTCCTTTTCTGGTGAAGATAATCCATTTATCATCCCAATTGAATTGATATCTCTTAATATTCTTGCCCATTAAAATCGGACGTATAATTTCGTCAGCTTCCGGACAATTTTTTAGTAGTTCATCACGCTTTGCTTTATCTATAATAAATGCTTCATTGAAGCCGGTTTTAATTCCATAGTTGATTTGTATATCCCAATTTTTTAGTGGGGTACCGATTGATTCAATTTTTGACTTTATTCGTGCTTCTATTTCACTTAAAATCACCCACCCACTCTCTTTAGAAAAGCCTTTAACCGTGCTGGTGTGCTGTTTAAGATAAACGCTCATTTTTTCTAAACTACCCAAGCTTTTATCAAGTAAACAGGTCTGGGTTTCTCCACCATATGGCGCTTTTTGAGAAATGAGCATGTTGGTATCTACAGTTGCAGATTCAAACACTTGGTAGCCCCCAAAGTCAACTAATAATAATGGATTTGTTTTTTCCAAAAAGAATTTGCGAGTTGCTACTCCATAATTGGCCCTCATCCATTTATTAGATGTAATAAAACCAAAGTAATATTCCGGCTTGAGCAAACGAATGGCTTGTTCATAAAACAAACAATATATATCACCCGTCCGGGTGAACGTGCTATAATCCCCTTTTTGCAACGCATCTGCATCTTCTCCCATCTTTTGTAATTGAATATACGGAGGGTTGCCTATAATGACTTCAAAACCTTCAAAGTCACCCTTTTCATTTAATACTTCTGGGAACTCAAATCGCCATTCAAAAGCATTACGATATATTGCATTGTTCTGTATGTCACTGATTTCTTTATCAATTTTTTCCATGCTTACCATTATCTTTTGCACCTCAACCTCCATTTCCTTCTCGGAGCGCGTTTTACCGAACAAGTCGAAATTGTTTTGTGCTAATGCTAATTGCCCCCGAAGTTCAGAAAGACGTTTTCTGCGTGGGTCGCGATTACTCACAGTTTCATGAAACTGTTCTTTTATCGTTTTAATAAAGTTTTGTAAGCTCGCTTTGGCATCTTTGTTGGGTGCATCTTTATAGGCCTCAACGGCTAAACGGTAATCTTTTACGCCAAATTTTTGCTTTTTAAATACCTCTGATAGATCTTCAGTAAGTGAATATTTATTTAGTAGGGAGTTACCATGCTTAATATTAATATCTATGTTGGGCAATGTTTCTAATTGGGTATAATTCTCATCCGCTTTATAATAAGCATGTTTTAAAAGCTCGATCCACAATCGTAACTGGCAAATCTTTACAGAGTTAGAATTAATATCGACTCCAAATAAACTACCTTCAATTAATTTTCTCTTTTCATTAAATAATGTTTCTTGAATACGTTGGGTCTCAGGTGCAATTACATGACCACCAGATATCGTTGTTGAGACAGAATATTCAAAAAAAGAAGAGTTGCGATATGTGACAACCAATTCATCATTCGCTATACTTACGTCGATATCGCTTAATCGGCCCCCTTCTTTATCAGCCAATATTCCCAATTGAGCTTTTATAACAATTAATTCATTAAGGCTCGATACAAGAAAATGGCCAGATCCCACCGCCGGATCTACAATTCGGATAGATTCAACGAGCAGGTTATATTCTAAGATATCTTTACGGTTTTTTCTATCAGCCAGATAGTTCTTTAAATCGCCAATATCTTCGCATTGCCACCCATAGGCCTTATTAAATTTCTGAACTACAGCTTTGCGTATCGTTTCCTCACATAAAAACATGGTAACTGCGCCTGGAGTGTATATTGAACCGTCACGATAGCCGTTCATTTTTTCGAAAACCAGCCCCAATACAGCTGCATTAATTATGGTTTTATTTTCTTCTTGTACCTCCTCTTTGCCGATAGAGGAGAAGTCGTATGCCTCTAAAAATTCAAAAAAGTAATGCAATGTATTCATTGCTTTTAAGTTTTGATTTCGTACGCGTTTTTTTGTTAAAATAGAATTATTATATAAGTCGATATCTAAATTATCATCCAGACCATTGATCCTAAGACTAACATCCTCTAATGGTGAAATCTCAAATAGAGAACTGTTGAGATACGGTATGTGACTATATTTTTGCTGAATTGCTGGTGTACGATTATCGGGTTGCCTGGCAAGTACTTGAAAAAAAAGCTTATGTAACTCATCATAATCATTTACTGTTTGTACGTTTAAAAATCTAAACCTTGTATTACCATTATGATATTTAATTAATTGCGCCTCTAATAGTTTCAAGAAAAGGATACGGTTAACCCATGTTATGCTCAATTCCAAACCTAAATTGAACAGTTGCTCATCACTCGTTTTACCGTTTAGAAACTTACTTGGAACTTTTCGTAAAACATCATCAACTTCCAGCATATTGATGGTGTTTTCAATTAATGAGGCTGGTTGTCTCTTTTCGAGTGGTAATCGTTGAATGATTTTTCTACTACCATCCTTTACTTCTTCTAAACCGATGATATGCAACAATTCTTTGAAGAATCCGGTGTCAAGGGAGTTGCTATCATTTATAAATGGCAGCTTAAGTAGATTTACCGGCGAAAAAAATTTGTATAGTGGTATTAGTTTATTGTCGTTCTTCTCTTTATTTGCTTTTAAATATTTTAGATATTCCCTGATATCTACGTGTGTAAATATTAGTTCTTCCTGTAGTTCATGAAGGAACGGTTTTGCGATTTCATTATAAAATAATTCGGTTTTTACGCTCACCTTTTGCCCAGCCTCCCATTCTTTATATGCTTTTTGTAGTTGTGTGTTTTTAGCAAATACACGCTCAAATAAAGAGGCATCAAAGACGAACCACTCATAAATGTTGGTTATTACTAAGTGAGTAAGCGAAATATTTTTATGATTTACCCTTTCCCTTAAAAAATATAGGATAAGTTCATGCATCGCTTTGGTATTCAGGTTGTCCTTAGTAACCATATCGAGTTTGTTTGATGGCTTTTTAACCTCAAACAAAACGCCTACGTGTGATTTGGCTTCTTTTTCTAAGTGAATAACGAGATCGGCGCGTCCCTTAGTGGCAATTAAATGGTTGGGATCATAATATGTTGATTTTAGAAAATCGGCTAAATGTCCTTTTACATTTTCTTCAGTTTCTTTTTCATCGATATGCCCAAGTAACTTTGTAAAGTTGGCTTTAAAAATATCTAAGTCCTCACGGCGAGGTTTAATGAGGCGATATGCTTTATTAATACTTTCAATAAGAGAGATAAAGGATATGGTCATAGGGCTAAATTAAAGAAGCGGTTAGTAAAATAAAGCAATTATAGTAAATTAAAAGGGGGATAATAATCACGCTTGGGTGTACCACTACTTATTTTTTAAATACTCGATACAACTCTATTCAGAGATAGCAACAGTATCCTACACTGAAAATCTTCATGTAAAAATTCTTTAATAAACCTAAAATATACACTTTAAAGTTTATTTATATATTTATAGAATATCCCAGTTGCGATATAAATAAACCTTAAAGTCACACATTCTTACTTAATGCCTCGACCATTTAAATCCGATTTAATCTTAGAAGAAAAGATTTCAAACCCTACTTTAAAAGCATATTACGTGGGATTTGATCAAAACAAATTTCGATTACAGCCTTTGGTTGATGTAATTAGGAATGTAATTCCTGAATTTGCTTTAGGATATCATTGCGGAGAACATGTACATCTTACAGAAATCATTGAAAGACTGAAAGAGGCTGCTGAAACTGTCTATATGACAGACAAGTACAAGACTAGAGGGGAGTTTGGTGAACTCATTTTACATCTCCTTCTGCGCGATTTTCATAATACAATCCCTTTGGTATCAAAAATCTATTTTAAAGATTCACACAATGTACCTGCACATGGATTCGACGGTGTTCAGATTAGCATCACTGATACCGACAAAAAACTATGGTTAGGTGAATCCAAACTTTATAAGTCCGGAAGCAGCGGGATAAAAGACCTTGCGAAGGACATCACAAAACATGTCAATGCAGATTATCTACGTAGTGAATTTAGCCTGATTTCAAAAAAATTACCAAGCAATATTCCAGAAATTGAGTATTGGCGAAGCTTAATGGATAAACATCAGAGACTTGATGTGATCTTTTCCAGTATAGTCATTCCAATGGTTTGCACATATAATAGCAACTTATTTAATACCCACAATGAAAACACCTCCGAATGTTTTGCTGACTTTATATCAGAGTGGAACTCGCTAAATGATCAATTTGTCAAGCTTAAAGGGGATATAAAGATTGAAATAATTCTGATGCTTTTGCCCGTCCCCGATAAAGATATTTTAAATACAGAACTTGATACACGACTGAAATTAATGCAAAAGATATGATATTTCAATCCGCCACAGATGCTATCAGATTTATATCGGATTCACAATTTATTAGTTACGACGACAGTTTTGAGCTGTCAAAATATTGCTCTCAATTACTTCGTAATAAAGATGAAGAAAAGTATGGGCGTGATATTGTTATTAGAATACGTGATGCCTGGTCAAAATTACAGGATAATACCAAACCTATCTGGAATGATTTGACCGAAGCGGCAGGTCTCTATCCGTATTTAGACACTCAAAATTTATCATCCAGTGCATTATTGCGCTATGAATATCATAAATCCCCGTTTATAAGTGACTTTTTTTTACATGAGGAACAACAACATTTATCTGTAGAACTACAAAGTAAAAGAGCCGTTGTTGTAAGTGCTCCAACAAGTTTTGGAAAAAGTCTACTGATCGAGGAGGTCGTTGCTAGTTGTATTTATGAACAGATTGTAATTATTCAACCAACTTTAGCGCTATTGGATGAAACACGAAAAAAACTTTTGAAATATCGGGACAACTATAAAATTATTGTATCAACCAACCAAGTCCCTGACGAGCAGAAACGGAACATATTCCTATTTACCGGCGAGCGGGTAGTGGAATATGAACATTTTAGTACTGTAGATTTTTTTGTTATTGATGAGTTTTATAAGTTAAGCCTGAGTCGGGATGACGATAGAGCAATAGCGCTAAATCAGGCCTTCAACAGATTACTTAAACTTACAAACAAATTTTATTTGCTCGGGCCAATGATTCGGAATATCCCCTTATCATTTAAAGAAAAGTTTGATTTAGTTTGGTATCCTACAGAATTTTCAACGGTTTCTGTTGATGAGCGTAGTCTCGAAATTACTGGAAAAGTCAAAGCCACTGAAAAGAAGAAACAAAAGAAGGAGAGCTTGTTCAATTACTTATCGGATATAACTGATCAAACGCTAATTTACTGTTCATCACCCAATAAAGCGACGACTCTCGGGATAGAGTTTATTTCTCATTTAATGTCACACCAAGTAAACTTGGGAATTGAGAATTTAATGGACAATCAGGATATACTTGAATGGATTACGCAGAATGTTAATCCTAAATGGTCTCTCATCGATGCAATAAATTCTGGTGTTGCATTTCATCATGGGGCATTGCCGCGACATTTGGGCAGCTCAATAGTAGATGCTTTCAATTCCGGATCTATTAGATGGCTTTTCTGCACTTCAACATTAATCGAAGGCGTAAATACATCCGCAAAAAATGTAGTTCTTTTTGATAAAGAAAAGGGAACTAAGCAAATAGATTTTTTTGACTATAAAAACATAGCTGGTAGGTCAGGGCGAATGAAAAAGCATTTTATTGGAAATGTTATCCGCTTTGAAAAGCAACCCGATCAAATGGAGCTTTTCGTAGACATCCCTCTCTTCGACCAAGAAAATGCGCCGTTGGAGATCCTAGTGGCACTAGATGAAGCAGACGTCGATAAAAACGTTAAACATAGACTTGATGCGTTCAACAATCTAGATGATGATTTAAAAAATGTTCTTAAAAAAAATGCGAGTATTAATATTGATGGTCAATTAAAGATTATTAAACTGATAGAAGACGATATCAAAAGTTATCGGTTTTTATTAAACTGGTCAGCTTATCCAACTTATGATCAAATTTTGGCAGTTATAGAATTGGCGTGGAATAATCTTTTAAAACCTGGTGAAAATAAAGCTGATATCAGAAGTCCTGCCCATCTAGCTGTACTGACTATAAAATATAGTAATCTGAAGTCTGTATCTGCATTAATTAATGACATCATTAATGATTCTTACTATGTGAGTCTTTATCCAGAGGAGCAGAAGAGAATAAATACAATGGCATTTTTTATATTAAATATTACCAGGCATTGGTTCGATTACAAATTGCCTAAGTGGATTTCAGTTATTTCTGATTTACAGGAATATGTATTAAAAAAGAATAATATGCCATTCGGTAACTATAGCTTTTTTGCAAGTTCCTTAGAACACACTTTTTTACCGGCAAGTCTTGCTGCATTAATGGAATATGATATTCCAGTGTCTGCAATTAATAAATTAAGAAGGTTTCTTAATGAAAACCTAAGTCCAGAAACCCTTATTAATCAGTGCAATCGTATGACAGATGAGGCTTTGAAAAGCCGTGGCCTCATCAACTATGAAATAAAAAAAATACGTAATGCTTTCTAGTTTTTGCAGATGGTGGTAAATAGCGCTATGAATTACTGACCTCTCCTTAATCACTATGTAAGCAACCAAAAGCGCTTAGCTGGATAAAATGTCAAGGCCGGGCCAGCCGCTGAAAGCGGACAATTCGGCCCGCTCCGTATAGCCTTGACGTTTTATTCCGGCGTAGGCTACCTTTGCGGCGGATGGTGATTGAGGGGCTATGCAAAGGGCAACTGCGCTTTGTTCTTGCGGTGAGGCTGACGGCGTAAGAATGGAGTCGTTTGCCGCAACCGCTAACCGCCATGCAAGTTTTATAGTCCGACGATCGTTTTCACAAAATTGTAATCATAGCCTATCCTTTTACCCGATCTGTCTGAAAAGAAAACAACATATTTTTCATTTAGCTGACTTAAAAAGTCCCTGTCAAACTCACCAAAATGTTCGGCTAATACAGTTATCTTATTTTTATTATCCATCATCCATATCAATAATTCGTCATCCTGGATGCTGTTCATTAAAAATCCAGTATGCGTTTCTTCATCAAAAACGAATAGATGAGGTTTATGATCTACCTTAATTGCTTTACTTCCGACAATCACATTTACTGTAAGCGTAAAATATTCTTTGTGATAATTGAGATCGAATGCTAAAGTTGGCCGCTCTATGCTATACCGGCATCCCCGCATAAACATTTTCATAGGTCGCTCTCTCAAATACTTTAGCCACCATAAGTAATAGCTTTGATTATAGGGATAGTTTGACAATAATGGTAATACCTGTTGCCATAACTCAAAAACTGTTTGTTTAGCCGCTGTCCAAGTCTTCCTATTTCGGTTCTCTTCTACGCTCAAAGGCTTAACGATGCCGTATAAGGTTTTGCTGTAATCGTCTAATTGCTGTTGCAATTGATGAGCGTTATTTTTAGCAGGTAACTTATCAGGTAAAATAAATTTACTAAAGCTTACAATCTTTGAGCCGTCCTTGCTCGTTATTCCATAGAATGGCAGTAAAACTGGAAAATGACGATTTCGGAAACGACCAGTTGCAAAGCAAACCGCGTAAGCGTAAACGGTAACCTCACCCGGTTTTACGGTAAGGAATTGATCTGTGGTCTGCTCTAATATTGGCGGCTGGTCATCGGGGAATTTTAATCCGCTTCGGTAAATAGTGCCAAATTCCGGTTTACCTGAAACATTTATCCGCTGTTTACCTAATTCTATTTCAAGGAATTTTTTTGATTTACCATTGTCATAGTAACCCGGCCAATAAATTTCCTGAAAGTCAAAGCCCTCTGTAAGCCAGCACATACTATGCAATCCTATATACGCGTGATAGCAAAGTTTGTCATTGGGCATACCGCATGTACATGCGACATGCAACTCATCACGCTCAACGTGCAGGTACAAATGGTTTTCTGAACCATCATTAGGGTTCACCTTAACGTTCAGGATGCTGTTTTCAAAGCTGATTAATAGGTAATGATTACCCATATAAGCTTTTCTTCCTTTCGGCGGCTCGTAATACTCTGCAAGGTCTTCGCGTGTCAGGCGCTGGCGCGATGACTTAAAAGGTATCGCGTAAAAAAACATTTCAGACGGAATGATTACCGCCTCTTTTCTTTTTTTGGCAGGCATAGTCATTCTGTTGTGAGTTCGACTTCGGTGTTGTTGCTTTCCTTGTGACTTATCTCGGTGCGAAGATTATTTATCCAGTCAAGGCAAATATTTTCTGCCAACTCTACAAATGCAGCAACCTTTTCTAAAATATTGATTGCGTCCGCTTCGTCTATTTTAAAATCTTCCTTATATCGGGCATTGCCATAGCTGTCCCGGAGAATTTGAAATAGCCTTTCAGATTCCGGATCGCCGGGGAGAAATAAATTAGCGGGTCGTTCTGAAATAAACTTACATAAGTTCAAAAGGCGTGCAATGTTATGTAAATCAATCCTATAGCCAGTATGCACTTTTATAATTGCTATGCAAGCCTGCTCAACCGCCTGATGAAGCGAGAAAACACCGTTCTCAAAGAATTTTTCATTACGGATGCAGATAGATGCACTGTGTAAAAAGCCCGATGCCATTCTTATATGGTCGTGAAACCGCCTTTCAGCCTTTTCAAGTGTATTAACTGGGTTGAGTTTCGGCATTTCAATATCAAGGAAAGTTTCCTTGTCGTGGTACAGACTAATGCCCTTAAATGCGGTGACAAAGAAACGATTGCCTTGTGCTATGGCATTCCGGGCATTTTCAAAACTGTGAGATAAAGCGGTTACTTTAAAGCTTTTAAAGTGGTTATTAATATAGTCCTGTATTTCATGTTCTACGCGTTCTGAACCTTTTGTGATGAATAATAGAAAATGGTGCAGTTCGATGGCAACGCCGGGACTTAAATCACCGAAGGCATTGAAATCGTTTGATATATTACTTTTCCGGGCAAAACAAAAGATATGTGATAAGTTGTATTTTTCAGCTACTTTCTGTATTAGCTCATCCATTTCTTTGCCCTGTTCCTCTGTTGCATAATGGTCATCTACCAAGTCTTCAATGGGAAATTCCCGATTAAGTGCCGCTTCTAAAACCATTATGCGTTCACGCGCCTGAGCCAATAATTTTTTGTAGGCCGTTTCTATTATCGTATCGATTTCCATAGTGATACCCGCTATGGTGATACGCGACCCGTTAATGATTACATTATTCATCACGGAGCCATTGAAAAAATTAATGTTGTTCATATTGTTGAATTTTGATTACCGTTCAAATCAAAATTCAAGGCTGCGGGCTGCGTATAGAACTCAAAACCTGTGTTATTTACTCGCTAATGCGGTTTCTTTACCGTTATAATTTCTTTGTATATTTGATTTATGGAAACATCTGCTAAACCCTCAAACAATCATATAGGTAGAAAAATTGGCCGCATTCGCGAGATGCGTGGTATCAAGCAAGATACGCTTGCTACCGAATTAGGCATAAGCCAACAAGCAATATCTCGGATTGAACAGAGCGAAACTATCGAGGATGAGGTATTAGAAAAGATTGCCAAAATATTGGGTGTAACAACAGAGGCTATAAAAAATTTCACCGAAGAAGCAGTAGTTAACTATTTTAACAATACATTCCACGGTAGTAATCATGGCCCATTTTACCACTGCACGTTTAACCCGTTAGATAAACTGTTGGAATTAGTCGAGGAAAATAAAAAGCTATACGAACGCTTGGTTCAAGCAGAAAGAGAAAAAAACGATCTTTTAACAGGTAAATAAATATTTCAATCAATAATGATTATTTGAAAAATACTGTCGTTAGGTGATTAGTTGACGATTGTGATAAGGTTTAGGTTGAAAGCCAGGCGCAATGCCCGGCTTTAGTTTTTTTCAACACCATGCTTAATTGTTAATTTGGCAACTCATTTTAATTTGTGTTTTTTAAGCTTTTCTAATCGTTGCTTTGCATCCTCATTTTTTTCTTTCGCCTGCTTTGCATCCAATTCCGCATCTAATAGTTCTTTACGATGTTCAATATTTATTTCTGCCTGACTAAGTAGCGTGTCCTTATTAACCAAATATGCACTATCGACTTGATCGGCCACTCTCGGATAAAATCCCTGCACAATTTTGTACTTGTCTTTATAATCCGACCGACTACTTAACTCGAAAATCAAAACGACAATCACTCCAATCGACACGGCGGCAAACCCAATTAGAGATAATATTATCCTAACTACAAATCTTGATTTGGTATCAAACTCTATTTTATTGCGAATAGGTACTTCCTTTGGAAATGATTTTAATTGCTGGCCATATATGTCTAATTGATTTCCGTATTGCTTTAGTTGATCGTTGATTTCTGTTGTATTCATTATTTTGATCTCGGCAACAGTTTTTTCTAACTCTTTGATTTGATTGGGCATAGCTTCAAGGTTTGAAGTCTCCAATTTGCTTTGGCGCTTTTCAAGTTCAGTATACTTTCGCGATAAACTGTCCATGATCTCCTGCTGTAAATTATCTTCGTGGTTTTCCATAATTCTAAATATTTAAATTCTCATACCTCTGCTTTGTTCTTCGTCCTCGCCCTGGCCTTTCTTTTTGCGTTTACGGGGTGGTTCGGGGTCGGTAGCGATTACTGGCATCTGACCGAACAGGTCAAGAGCTGCTCCAAATACTTGCTTCGCCGTACTTTCTTGTTCTTTCCCTTGCTGGATAGCTAATACGTCCCGTAATTGCTGCGCTAACGATGGCTGCTGATCTGCTACCTGTTTTTCTTTAACTTGCTCCTGTAGCTGCTTGGTCAGGTTACCATAACTCAAACTGCGGTCAATTTCCGAGCCTTTAAAGGTGTACTTGCCTTTGCTGAAACTAACTCCCTGTATCTCCAGTGTGCCGCTTTTTAACTTATAATGCGTGATGATTCCATGTTTAGCCAATACCTGCTTTAATTCCCCCATAGTAGTTGCCTGCTTGCTCGCGGCCTTGATCTTATCGTACAATTCGTACTTGACTTTATCGGCACCTTTAAGCTGCTCCCGGTTGACTTGTTTCTTGTCGGAAGCAATGAATAATCCATCCTGTAAAGTGAGCGCCTTAGTAACCTTAATGCTTTTATACTGCTGAAAACTATCTGCAATGGTTTTGCCATCATTGTTAACCCGGTTATAAACGATGTGCAGATGCGGGTGTGCTTTATCCTGATGCCGGACAATCAAAACCTGCGTGTTATCAATTTTCATTCTTTGCAGATAGTCTTTAGCAATAGCGGTCATCAGGTCGTTTGTCAATTTGCCTTTATCATTTGCACTAAAGCTTAACGCAATGTGACCGACCGCCTGACCCAATCCGGGATTAAGTTTCCGCTGCATATTAAAATCTGCTATCATGTGCTTTACATGATCTGTCCTTATGCCATCGGCAAAAAGCAACTCCGCATCCTTTTTCAGTACATTGTATTCCACGACACCGCCAAAACTTCTGCCGGGCTTGGGTATTTTAGCGATCATCGTTGTTGAAATATTTTAATGCCTGGTCAATCTCGTTTAAAACTTCACTGCATTTTCGGGCAACGGAAAGTAGCCCGTCCCGATGGGCAAGCCGGGTCAACTGGTTTAAGTTGTTGGCAAGTCCCATCATCATGCGCATTATTTTCATATCCTCCACCGATAGCCGGGCGATAACCCTTGCGGACTTTACCGCCGCTCTTACAAAATCGCTTAAGCTCATTCCTGCATCTTTAGCGCGGCCATTGTATAGTATTCGCTCGGTAGCAGTCAGCCGGATCTTGGCGTGGGATTCACGCTTGATGCTGACTTTCGGCCTGCCGCCCTTGTGCTTCGACTTTGCCGTTTTTGTTACGGTCTTTACTGTGGTTTCCATACACTTATATCGTCCTTAAATCCTCTTTCCCTTTTTGCGACCATCGGGAGCAAAAAGCAAGTTTGCCGTCCTGCCGAAGGCATGGGCGGAGTTTTCGGGTACCGAAAACACAAACTTGCTTCTTATCGGCAAATGGGTTTGGTTAACGGCCTCCGGCCGGTATCTCCAGTTATACAGCTATACCGCAAGCGGTATGCTGCGCCGACTTTTCACCAAAGCTTCGCTTTGGCTTCGTACACGAAGCCCTACTTGCCGTTGCCCTCCAAAAGTGTTTCAATGTCCTCCCGCTTGTAATAAAGCAGGCCGCCGATCTTGGTATATCGGAGAGTGCCGTTGACCCTTAAATTCTGCAAAGTGCCGGGCGAAATATTAAGCAGCTTCCTGACCTCGTAGCTTTTTAACCACTGCTTACTTTGACCCTGACCTGGCTTTAAAAGTCCCTTGATCTCGTGTAATAAGTTCTCCAACTTTTTCAAATCCTCTTTCGTGATAAACTCGATGTTCATTTTGCCCTCCTGTTAATCTTTAGTTTTTTGTTGCATGATTTTGAGCACTTCGCTCTTTTTGAAATAAACCCGCTTATGCAGGCGTAAATAGGGTAGCCCCTTTTTCATCCAGTCCGTAAGCGTGACCAATGACACGCCCAATTCTTCGGACAGTTCTTGTTTGGACAATAGCCGTTCGTCCTGTGGCGATGTTTCGCCCATCTTAAAATGTTCCTGTAATTCTGCCCTGACTGCATCCCTGACACACCGGCTTAGGGCTTCCTGGTTGATGATTTCCATGAAGCAAATGAAAATAAAAAGGTGTCGCGGGCGTGACCACGCGGAACTGCGTGGTTAAATTGACGGCGTTTATAACAAGCTGTGATAAGCCTGTACAATGCTGAAATTCAAGCTATTGTTGCTTGTGAAAAGAGAAAACAAATACGGTTAGTTTTGAACGGTTTTCAACTCCGCTTTCGCGCGGGTTTAAGTTGAAACAACTTTAGTTCCGATGGGATTTTGGCGTATTTCGAGCCGGGGTTATTCTTATCGGCAGGGAAATAGCGGCGTATGGTTTCCAAACTGATCTCGTTATTATCCTCTCTGAAATACTTAGCAATCATCTTGCACCAAACGATTTGCGTTTGGGAAAATACCAACTCTTTGCTGCTATCCGGTAACATAGCTTCCTGCGCTTGCAGACATATATCCAAAAAGCTTAAGAGGTAACCATCTGCAATGTTAATATACTCTTGCGTCTCTAACTTCCTTGCTGCTTTTAGGTCTTCTTTTAATGTACCTATTTCGACCTGCTGTTTCCTGATCTCGTCCTGTTGGTCTGCAATGATTTCGGGCAACGTTTTTTGGGTATTCCACTGGTCGATAGAGCGCAGGTACTTTTGAAAGCTGAGTAGTTTGTCGAGTATTTCCATGTCCAGCGCATGGCTCGAATTAAAAGGGTCTTTGGTTTCTATAAATTTGATACGCCTTAAAACGATCTGCCACACGAAAGAAAAAAACTCCTGCTCACCGTTAGGCTCCTTATTTAAGAAGTAAGTCAGGTGATACAGGTAATAAGCGGCGTATTCGAGTTCGGGTAGTGTAAACAGTTTCTTTATGAATAGATTATCCTCGTAACCTTTCTTTAATCCGACAAATACACCTATATCATATTTATGTGGGTTGCGGTCGTAAGGCTTATGTGGTTTGAAGTATTTGTTAGGCATGGTTTGAGGTCAATTAATTCAATATGTGTTTTAACGCCCTTTTTTAAAATTTGGTTTTAGAAATATAATATATGCTGCATAGATAGTTATGATGGGTTATTTAAATTCATTGTGCGCGTTTCAGTCACCATGCAATTAATATTATATTTACAATCAATAACCTAATCACGAGTATGGGAAATATCACCGCGTCTCTGTTGCCGCCTCAAACATGGCAAGAATTTGAAAAACTAACTAAAGGTGTTGTAGATGTAATATGGCCTCAACATGGTTGGCATCACTATGGTAGTCAAGGACAGTCGCAATCAGGTATAGATATTTTTGGTTACGATCACAACAACAACTTTACCGGCTTCCAGTGTAAAAAAAAATCACTCACAAGTTCCAATGGCGAATTACTAAATCATAGTTTACTAACTAAGGCATTAATAGATAGTGAGATAATAGCGGCCGAGGAAATTAAAAACCCAAGTTTAGATCAATTAATTTTCGCGACTACAGCTTCACGCGATACTAAAATTCAAGATATAATCCGGGATATAAACCACCAAAGAATCAATCATGGTAAGTTTAAGGTTGATATTTGGTTTTGGGAAGATTTCCAGGCCCATATAGAACGACATGATAACTTGCTCTATTGGTATTACACGGACATTTTGGTAAATGTTCATCGTTACGATAAGAATGTACATTTTCTTTCTATGCTGAAAATGGCCTTTAGCAGACCTGCTTATGCACGTGAAATAAGGGGTGAAGAAAGTGGAGGTGATTTCATAAAGGCTATAAAAGATACGATGGAAGCAATCCAAACAGGCAAACTATATAACCGGCGGGGTGATTTGTTAGCAACATCGTTTCCTTACACATCACTAACTCAACAGGAATGGAGGATAGCAATAGGCGATATCTACAAAAAGTTAGATGAAATTCGCAAACTTTACCAAAAAGGATTGCAGAAAAAGGAAATTCGTGAGCATCAAACGTGCTTAGAAGTATTAAATAATGAACTTGCAGATCAATTTAACATTTTGAGAGTTGATTGTTTGAAAAGCTTAAATACTGTTTTATCTGCGAATAAGCTTGAATCCGTAGATAGTGAATTGTTGCACTACAGAAACCATTATTGATTTCAAATGACCACTACCGAGCAATTTTGTAGAATTTTAAGAGAAAGGTCGGCAGAGCATCTGTCTGCCGGAAGATTACTATTTGCAAATGGGTTATATGGTCAAGTTGTATCGATATTACGACAAGAACTTGATTCCATGGTCAGAGTGATATTTCTTTTAAATCAAAATCTGACTTCGCGCCAGCATTTTATCATTCAGACTTTACACAATGAAAAATGGACACTTCCCAATACCCGTACCACTATTACGGATAGACACATGGTAAATTTAGCTGACAACTTACATGGCTGGACCAATTCCGTCTATAAATTGGGTTGCGCGTTTATACATTTGTCTCCAATGGCGGATTATCGGAATGAAAATCCCTTTAATCAACTATCCCCTTTAGAGTTGAATGATATTCTGCAACATTTACATAACTATCATGGTTTTCCATTAACTAATACATTGAGTATGGGGTCTGTTAGCCCATATTTGCTTCAAATACTCGATAAAGTATTCAGTAATCTTGACTATTATATCCATTATTTAGAGGCTGGTAGAACCGGGGTAATCTGATTAAGAATTTGTTGATATAAACGACTATTCATAAGAAGATGCACATAAAGATTTTGAAAGTAATCTTTATGTGCATCTTCTTATTTCGCAAAATGAGTTACTGGTTAGCCATCCTTTTTCGCAAATTCAACATATCCTCACTAAGTTTCTGTTCAACGACTTTTGCATATACCTGTGTTGAACGAATAGTGGTGTGTCCAAGCATTTTACTAACTGATTCAATTGGCACCCCGTTACTCAAAGTTACCGTTGTTGCGAAAGTGTGCCTGGCTATGTGAAAAGTTATAGCTTTGTTGATGTTGCACAAATCGGCAATCTCTTTAAGATATGAGTTTGTCTTTTGATTGGAAATCACCGGGAACAAAGTGCCATGATTAGAAGCTTTGGGGTGATTTTTATACTTCTTTATCAATGCTTCGGCTTGTGGTAATAAAGGAACACGCACATCAGTAGCGGTTTTCTGCCTGCTCGTAATCAGCCAATCGTTTCCGTCGATGCCTTTAATAATGTTTTCAGTGGTCAGGTTCATTGTATCTATATAGGCCAAACCTGTGTAACAACTGAAAAGAAAAAGGTCTTTAACGGTTTGCAAACGCTCGATGCTAAATTTTTTCTTCTCGATGGCTGCTAATTCCTCTTTGGTAAGGTAAAACCTTTCCACCTTATCAAAATGCTGTTTGAACTTAGCAAAAGGGTCTTTGTTTAACCAATCCATCGTAACCGCCATATTTACCATTTTACAAAGGCGTTCAAGGTGTTTCATGATGCCGTTGTTATGTAATGGCTTTTGGTGGTCTTTAGGTTGATGCTTGCTTAAATAGGTCTCAAAGTCAATTATAAACTTGTAGTTCAACTCGGCGAGACTAATATCATTCCTGTGAAGTTTTTCCTTTAGAAACTTTGCAATATACTTTTGGGTGGTATAATAATTCTTCATTGTACCATCGGCAAGCTTATCTTTCATTTCTGAATTATGATACTCGCCAAGTTTTATCAAAGTCATTTCATTTTCATCGTCTCCGAGAAATAAGGCTTTAACTGCATCAACTGTTACAACTTTTTTCTGTTGCACCAGGGCATGATAGCCATCGGCTATCAATGTGCGTACCCGCTCAATATGCTCATTAAGTTTGCGGATTTCATCTTTCGTACCCCGCGCTTTACCCTTTACATCATCCCAATTTTGCGGGTTGATCTTCTTTTTCAAAGAAATTTCACAACGCCTGCCGTTAACAGAGATACGCGCAAATACTGTTGCGGGTTCGGTTTTTTGTAGCTTGGACAGCCTGATTACAAACTGAATACCAAATGTGTTACTGCTCCTCATATCAATTCATTTTAATTTTACTTGATAATCATTGACGCAGGTGATGAATTTTAGTCACAAAAAGAGGGGACAAAACCCATCAAAAGCAATCAAAATAAATGACTTAATAAATTGATTTACAATTATTTAAGTCTATTTTTGTGAGTAAATGTAAAACACTTAATTTACTCACGCAATTGCTCACATCTTCCTTGATATTGATTGGTGCTTTTTGGTGGGAATAAAAACAAAAAACCCGCAAATCAGTGTGATTTGCGGGTTTTTACTCCATTTTGACTTGGTATCAGTCGGGATGGCAGGATTCGAACCTGCGGCCTCCACATCCCAAATGTGGCGCGATACCGGGCTACGCTACATCCCGTCTCCCTGATTGGGTGTGCAAAAGTAGGATTTTAAATTAAGTTGCAAAATTTTTTTTGAAAGATTTTTTAAGCCTCCATATAATCTGCTCATTAACAAAATATTGCCTTAAATTAAATTCTTTATGGTTCCTTAAAATACTGAACAACCCTGTTATTACACCTGATTTCCCTCCAAAAAACTTAAAAAAGGATTTTATGTTGTTCTGCTATAGCTGTTCAAACCCATGAATTTATATGAACAACAGCCTTACTGGCTAATAAAAAATGGCATAGTTGCCTCCTACCCTTCTCTTCAAAAAGATTTGAAGCTGGATGTGGCCATTATTGGAGCCGGCATCAGCGCTGCTTTAACGGCCTGGCAGCTCCGCAACTCGGGTTTCAGTGTAGCCGTTTTTGATAAGCGCCACGTTGGTATGGGTAGTACCGCGGCCAGCACTGCTTTCCTGCAATATGAAATTGATACGCCTCTTACATCTTTAAAAGATCTGGTCGGCGAAGCTAATGCCTTAAAAAGCTATCAACTTTGCCGCAAAGCTATTTACGATATTGCTGATTTGTGCATATCACTTAAACCCGCTTTTGATTTTAGCCTTAAGCCAAGTTTGCAGTATGCCAGCTTCAAAACACATACGGCATCGTTAATGCAGGAATATAAGCTCCGTAAAAAACATGATTTTGATGTACATTGGCTCGAGGCTGATGAAATTGAACAGAAATTTAGGTTTAAAGCTTCCGGGGCTATTTTCTCTGCAGATGGCGGGGAAGTCGACGCATATCTGCTTACCCATGCTTTACTTACAAATTTTGGCAAAGCCGGTCATAAAGTATACAGCAACACTGATATTAAAACCATTGAGCATCATAAACAAGGTATAACGCTGCAAACCGGCAACGGTTCCGTTATCAAAGCTAAAAAGCTGGTTATTGCATGCGGTTATGAAAGCTTAAAATATATCCCTAAAAAAATAGCCGAGATCAACTCAACTTACGCACTGGTTTCCGAGCCTTTGCCCGATGTACATTTCTGGTATAAGAACAGCCTGATTTGGGAAACTGCCGTACCCTACATGTATTTCAGGGCTGTAAGCGAAAACCGAATCCTGGTTGGGGGCCGCGATGACCCTTTTCATCATCCGCATATCCAGCCTTCTGTTATTAAACGAAAGGCGGGCATGCTGCAGCAGGCTTTTCTCAAAAAAATGCCGCACATCCCATTAAAAGCTGATTTTAGCTGGGCCGGTGCTTTTGCAAACACTAAAGATGGCTTGCCTTATATTGGCAGCATCCCCGAAAGACCGGACACTTATTTTGCGCTTGGCTTTGGAGGTAATGGTATCACTTTTAGCGTAATTGCTGCTGAAATCATCCATGATCTTATCCTGGAGAAAAAGAACGAGCATGTTCAATTGTTCAGTTTTAACAGGTAGCGCGCTTTCAAATAATAAAAGCCGATATTTATGCCTGAAATGACTGATCAATTACCCAAAATATACCTTTACCGCAGGCTTGTACAGGCTAAGTTATTCATTGATAAAAATTATCATAACCCCATCGACCTGAACGATATTGCCGACGAGGCTTATTTTTCCAAATATCATTTCATCAGGTTATTTAAGAACATCTATGGTAAAACACCGCATCAATACCTCATCCAGGTTCGAGTTGAAAATGCCCGGCTGCTATTAAAAAGAGGTCTCTCCGTTGCTGATGTTTGTTATGCTGTAGGTTTTGACAGTGTTACTTCATTTTCAGCTTTATTTAAAAAGATCACCTCCTGTTCTCCGGCAAACTACCAGCAGACAGAACTTAAACGGCAGGCGGAGATGCAGCAATCGCCTCTCAAATTTATACCAGGTTGTTTTGCCCGTGAAAAAGAATGGTTGCGAAATCGCAATTTTCAATAAACCCGGTTCTTTTTTGATACCGACTTTGGGTTTATCAAAACAACACTAAAATGATAACTAAATTAAACCATGTGAGCGTATTTGTACTTGACCAGGACAGCGCTTATGATTTTTATGTAAACAAATTAGGCTTTACCGTAAATACAGATGCCGCCATGGGGCCGGGAATGCGCTGGCTTACTGTGTGTCCTCCCGGGCAACCCGAATTGGAAATATCACTCATGGCCATAACGGAGGGCATGATGTTCGACGCACAGTCGGCATATCAAATGCGCGAATTAGTACAGCGCGGCACCTTTGGGTTCGGCGTTTTTGAATGTAACGATCTTATAGCTACTTACGAGGAGTTAAAAACGAAAGGCGTTGAGTTTACTAAAGCCCCTACTAAAGAGTTTTACGGTTTTGAGGCTTTATTTAAAGATGACTCGGGTAATTGGTTTTCATTGGGCGAAAAGAAAAGTTAAACGCCTGCACATGCAATGGCGCAAAACCACCCCAATTATGGCACAAACGACAAGGTTTAAATTTTGATTTTGCATGGAGATTTGTATAAATCAATCTTCAAAACATCATGGAAAATCAAATAACCACCACCCTTCAAACCGATGCACGTATCAACTTACTGAAAGTATTTGAAGATACTGCCGGTAAGTTGTTATCAACTATTGCTTTATTTAATGACCAGCAAATTAATATTGTACCACCCCACGGCGGATGGACAGCCGGGCAGATAGCGGAGCATGTTTTTAAATCGGCTTTACAACTTGTTCCGGTACTTAACGGTGCCGACAAAGCAGCAGAAAGAAATCCGGCCGAAAAGGTAAAAATGATAAAAGACCTGTTCCTTGATTTTGAGGCCAAATTCAAATCAGCCCCAAACATATTGCCATCAGATGGACCGCACAATAAATCTGAGCTTATCGAATTATTACAAACAGCTATCATCCAGGTTAGAGAAGTAATTACCTCCAGAGATCTTTATGCCATTAGTACTGACCTGGTAGTTCCTTTCTTTGGTGAGCTTACCCGGTTAGAATGGCTCTATCTTATTTGCTATCATACTCAAAAGCACATTCACCAGTTAAAAAACGTCTGGCAGTCTTTGTGATTCATTTAATGATACCTGCATGTTCCCGGCTACCGAATTTACGACGTAAATAATGAGCCATAGCAAACCGGTTAAAGCATACATACTAAGTATAACAAGCGATAAAGTGCTCACTGAAGCGCCTTCATCGCTTTTTTGCATAAATAGTGTGAGTATAGACAAACCTACTCCGGCACCTAAAAAGTAAGCGGTAGTACCGAGGCTTGATGCCAACCCGTAGTGTTGTTTAGGAATGTTTTTTACAGCGAGTACTGATAAGGTTGTAAAACAGATGGTCATACCTAAACCGGATATAAAAGCAGCGGATAACAGCAATAAAGGGAGAGAGTAACCTGTAAATACCGCAGAAATTAAAACCAGCCCCCCGGTTAACATACAACTCATACCCAACAACCCGGTTTGTTCGGTTGTTAACCGTTTCATGATGCCGGGTAGCATAAACTTAGCTACAGCAGCTGATAAAAGGCTAAAAGGCACCAGCAACAAGCCCGACCGTGCTGCGGTGAAATGCATGTCTTTTTGCAATAATTGCGATATAATGAACAGGTACCCGGTGAAAAATGCACCTAACAAAATGAATACACCATTTGCGGTAATAACTGATGATGCTTTAAAAACTGAAAGATCTATCAGCGGATTCGCACTTCGGGTTAAACGAACATATAACAGCCTCATGCAAACAACCACGCCTATGGCACAAATTATAATAAAAGTATATTGTTGTTTGATATCTGCAAGCTCATGCACACCGTAGCTAAGCATCAGCAAACCTATCACCAATAAAATACCCGAAAACAGATCGGGAGACGACTGCTTTTGTTCGGGAGCGTCATTAGCCAGGCACAGCCAGCCTATAACAATAATAAAAACCAGTATTGGCACATTAATCAAAAATACCCAATGCCAGCCAAAGTAAGTGCTGATAATTCCGCCAATAGAAAGGCCGCTTCCAGAGCCAACTGCTGCGAATGAGCTAAAGATCCCGATAGCCTTGCTCCGCTCCCGTTCTTCGGTAAAAGTATGCGTTACGATGGAAAGTGCCGACGGCATGATCAGCGCTGCAGCCAGGCCTTGTACGGCCCTCGATAAACTAAGAAACACAAAAGTACCCGATAAGCCGGCGCCTAATGAAGTTACCAGGAATAATATTGCACCGGTAATAAAGACCTTCTTTGGTCCGGCAACATCAGACAGTTTCCCTCCTATGATCAGGAAACCGCCGTACAATAGCACATAGAGCGTTTGCAACCATTGAACCTGATCATTGCTTACCAGAAACTGCTTTTGTATTGCCGGAATGGTGAGGTTAATGATGGCGATGTCAAGCGCTTCGACAAATATGGCCATGGAGGCTATGATCAGGACATTGTTCTTTTTGAGTGTCATAATGTTTATTTTTGTCCTTTCAAAACTACATCAATAGGAATTAATAATATTATTTATTATATTTTTGGAACACAATTAAAAATTCAGGCATTTTAAAAGAACAAACATCAAATCAATATACCGTTATGGCCCCACAAACAGAACAAGAAAAAGCAGGCATTCAGCTTGATGAAAAAGATTACGAAATATTACGGTTGGTTGAACGGAATGCCAAGCTTACCGTGCGGGAAATTGCTGTTAAGATTAATCTAAGCCCTACGCCTGCACACGAACGTATTAAGCGCCTCGAAAAAGCCGGGGTTATTAAACGCTATACCGCCATTTTAGATAAGCGGATGCTGAATAAACGCATCATGGTTATTTGCATGGTAACCCTGCGCGAACATAGCCGCAAAGCAGGCGCCGATTTTATTACAGCTGTAATGGAGTTTGATGAAGTAATAGAATGCTATAACATATCTGGCGACTTTGATTTTATGCTTAAAATTGTTTCTGAAAGCATGGATAGTTACCATTCGTTTTTTGTAAATAAACTAAGCGAAGTAAAGGGCATTGGCCATTCAAAAAGCACTTTTGTAATGGATATTATCAAAGAAACAAATCATTTGCTTTAACTTACACAATAGCAGCGTTCTCCGTCCGTTTATATGTCCGGATAATTAATCGGTTCAACACCCTGTTTTATCGATTCATTAACCCGGTATATCAAATTGTTATCCTATTTTTAAGGTCAAACTAAAATAGCTCTTTTATCGTAATTATTACCAACCGGGTTTATAACGAACATATATGACTGCAAAACATTTACTTTTTACTTCCAAAATTATCGGTTGTTTATTAATAACGGTTGCCTTTTTTTCCTGTAAAAAAGATAAAACCGTAGCGCCTCAAACACAAGTTACTCCTGTTACGCTTGGTTTATATGAATACGCCAGTGGGATAAACAAACGGATCTTTTTACCCATTACGCTGGTAGGCACAAAAGCAGTGACTTATTATACCGTGTTTGATACTGGTTCATCTGGAATGACACTTGATGCTGCAGGTATCCTGCCTGCATCAATGATCACATCATCAGGCATCCAGTTTACCGGAGATTCGGTAGTTGTAAACGGCATTACGGTTACTAATACCAAGGGCACAATAAGCTTTGGCGACCAGTTAAGCTCCACAAAAGAATACGGCAATTTAGCCTACGCCAATATTACCATCGGCGACGCACAGGGCAACCTTGCGTTAAAAAGGGTACCATTTTTTTTATACTACAAAATAGTTGATGAAACCGGCGCGCAATTACCGGCCCATGCCAGCGATGTTTTTGGTGTTGGCCCCGGCACGAGCTATGTAACCAGCTTAATCCAAAGCCCATTAAGATCCTTTAGCACCGGCACCGGCCTTACAAGCGGATTTAAGCTGGCCACACTCAACAAAAGCCTGTTTTCCACCAGCGGGACTTATGTAAGCAATCTGTTAACTATCGGTTTAAGCAACAGTGATCTTTCATCATCCGGATTCATTATGCACCCGCTTTCTTATTCAAACAGCGGCGGATACTCACCTAATATCCCCGCAACTATTACTTACAATGGCAACACCATCTCCGGACAGATTTTATTTGATACCGGAACCCCATCAACTACTGTAATTGAAGACAGGCTGGCAACCAATTCAGTAGGCAGCCTTCCTGCAAATTCGACCGTAACTATAACTACCAACAAGGGCTTTGTTTATACTTATACAACATCAAGCACCGGAAACCTGACAGAAGTGCAAAATCCCAATAATACGGATGATTACCGTACCATTTTCAGTCTCGATTTTTTCATCAGTAATGAATACCTAACCGATTATGGCAACCACCAGATCGGGTTAAAAAACAACTAAACATTAATGCTTTAGGGACGATAATATATCTTTAAAAACCCCACCCTCGTTACAATTTCTACCCCTTTTTATCCCAGGATGGCTTTTTTCAATGCGCTACAAATCTATAGCGGCGCTTTTTAATAAATCAAAGGGGCCTAAAAGTCTATTTTTTATTGCAGATTTCAGTAATGGCAGTACGACGGGTGGCGGTGTAAACTATTCCATTTACCATTTCATAACCAGTAGAAACGCTTTGCGAATAGCGTTTTAAAACAACCCCGGTATTGTTATCTATAAGTATTGATCCGTTTATCCGGCTATTTAAGCTGCCACCCAAAACCGAAGTTTTATAGGTAATAGCAGTAGTTGTGCTGTTTATTGCATAAACTGTGTAGTTGGTTTCGGCCGATGAAGTAGTAACCTTCCATGAATAGCCCTTTTTTAATGTGATGCTAAGCGGAAAATCAACCATCAACTGCAGTGCAGTCCCTGGCAACAGCCGTTCCGGCTGGATGCCGGCAAAGGATAAAAGTGTATCATTGGCAACAACCGGGCGTTTTAAATTCAGGATCTCGCCTTTGTTGTTTACTGAAACTATTGATTGATTATTCAACATCTTTTGCAAACCAACCTGGATAACAGAATTTGGGTCGGCAGGTTTACCTGAGTTATATACAAGGTTTTGGTTCATTGCATTTATGGTATCGATAAGTTTATCAGTAGTAATAGTAAAAGAAGCTCCCTTTTCAGAAGCGTCGGTTACCTTGTAGGTTTTAACAACTATTGAAACTGAACCAACACGTAAAGTTTGGCTGCCGCGCTGTAAAACACAATTCGATTTTGTAATTACCTGCCTTTGAAAGGCATCTCCCTGTTTAAACCTGCCCTGGGCATAGGTAACACCGCTCGCAAAAGCTAATATTATAACTAATATATATTTTAACTCAATTGGGGTACTTTTCATTTTGGTGGTCTTGTTATAATGCCTCTAATAATTTGACATTATGTCACAGTTAGTGTTTTTTCCTGTTTGATTGGGGTTTGCCTTTTAACTTATCATCTTTTATTCCTGCGGGCGATGTCATTTTAAAGCTCCCGCTTTCAGGAATTTCCGGGATAGACCAGGGGTTAAGATTTTCGGAAGGTTGTAAAAGCGGCACAGTACTTGTTATATCGGGCATTATCGGAATCGGGCCTTTTATAATATTTACCTGGCCTGAAACGGTTGGCTCAACAGGCGACGGCGGCAATTCTGGCGATTCGGGCAAAGGGAGGTCCATAACAGCTGAAAACTGAAGGTCCTGCATCGTTTGCTTTGGTAAATGTGGAGCTTCGGGTGCTTCAGGTGATGGAATTTCAGGTAATCCCGCAGTTGCACCATTAATATCGGGTTGGCCAGGCGCATCAACCACAGGTGGCGTTGAGCCAATTGCAGCCAGTACAGGCATTTGAGTTGTTGAAACAAACGGCTGAGCAACTACAGGGATATCCGTAAGCGTAAGTATAATCGGCTTACCCGCGGAACCATTGCCCCGAGTGTTTCCTTTGGTAATTGTACCAGGCGTTAATGGCGGCGGCACGTTCCAGTCCGACTGATTATTGCGGCTCTGGGCCATAATATTACTTAAGCCCCCCCAAGCAACTAATAACCAAATAAAGCATGGTATTAATCTGTTGAGTCGCCGGTTTCTCTCTTTTTTTTGGACGATGTATGACATTTCCATTTAATTATCTTTCTGCAGAAAGCGATTGCTTTCAATACAATCAGTCAGTTTTATTTGGTGAATAATAGCTTATTAATTTCATTTTTATTGATTGCCTATTAGCAATAATCGCTTTAGGTATAGGTTACAATTATATTGCAAAATCGTTATTAAAGATAATCCTTTTTATCAATTTGCGGCACACGTCTTTCCAATATATCCTATCTGTATAATACTATAATAGTGTTTCCAAATACTATAACTACTCCAATATTTCATTTGTAAAAATAAGCTTTATGGTGTTACTCCAAAATACCAACTGCTTTGTATTGTGTGTATTTCGGCAGCTCCATAAAATTGTACCATCAAGCACAATGATGAATAATATAAACAAAGCCATTAAATGGTTTTGAACATATTAATTCATCGCGTTTCACCTAAATTAAAAGACCATGGAAAGTACTTTAAATTACCTAGCAGGCTTTGTTTCCCTAACTTTCATGGGATTATCAGCTATGTATAAATTTAAGCTCGACAAATTGCAGGAAACAGGCAAAATACCCAACATTATCAGCGCCAGGCAACGGCAAATTGTGTTTTTCATATTAGCAGTATTATCTGCTTTAATAATATTCATCACCAGATTTTAAAAGCACATTCACCGGTACCCCAACAACGACGGCTTTTGCTGATAAATATCAAATTACTATCTTTAACCGGGACCAGAAACCCGGATATGAAATACCCTTTGTTTTTTCTGCTTATCTTGGCTGTAATTCCGTGTTACGGTCAAAATATCGATAGTCTAAAAAAGGTTGTTTTCAGTAAATCGCCAACACAAAAACGCTTAACCGCCGCTACTCAGATTGCCAACTATCC
Source organism: Mucilaginibacter sp. SJ (assembly GCF_028993635.1). NCBI lineage: Bacteria > Pseudomonadati > Bacteroidota > Sphingobacteriia > Sphingobacteriales > Sphingobacteriaceae > Mucilaginibacter > Mucilaginibacter sp. SJ. The sequence continues at coordinate 6,655,883 of NZ_CP118631.1, read as the reverse complement.
GGCTGAACAAAATCCGGCTAAAACTATTATTGTCGCCAAAGAAGGTTTGAACCTTGCACATAAGCTGAATAATAAAAAAGCAGTTACTTTACTATCGCGAGCTTTAGGAGAAGCCTATTTCCAAACTAATCAATATGACTCTGCATCATATTATTACAACATTGCCGCGGTTGCACTCAACAAAATAAATCAACAGTACATTTTAACCGATAGTTATTACAGGTTAGCAAAAGCGTATGTGAGATTAAAAAATCATAAAAAAGCACTTGAATTTTGCATGCTGGCAATTTCATATGCCCCAAAAACCGGCGACCGCACAGAATTGATAGAAGCCTTAAACCTGGCCGGGACGTTATATGAGGCAAAAAACAATTACCGGGAGGCTTTAAATTACTCCAGGCAGGCTTTCGACATAAAAGACTCTTTAAACCTTGCCCGACAAACAAATGAAAATACTTCTGAAGCATACAGCCATAAGTTTATGGGGGATGTTATTGGAAGTATTAAACCAAACGAATCGGAACAGGGAATTTTAAAAACCATCGATGTCAAGAAATCATTAAATGATACCCTTGCTCTTTCAATTAACTATTTTAACCTTGGCGTATTGTATAAAAACAAACGGTTATATATACAATCTCTCGATGCCTTAAAAAACTGCCTTCAGTTTGCCACACAAATAAATTATGCAGATATGCAAAGAAGCGCCACAAATGAAATAGCTGATTTGTATGAGCAGATAGGCGATTATAAGCAATCGCTGATTTATTTAAAAAAGCATGCAGCAATTAAAACCTCAGGTAACAGCACCATTGATGAATTACAGGCAAAATACGAAATAAAACAACGTGAAGATCAGGTATTGCAACAGCAATTTGAAATAACAAAGCGTAATTACTGGATGGCGGGTATTTGTGTTTTTATACTTTTAACGTTCTTTACAAGCCTTTTTTATTATAAACAAAACAAGCTAAAACAGCGCAACATGGCTATGCAGGCTATAATTGCGGCTGAAGAAAGTGAAAGACAAAGAATTGCCCGGGATTTACATGATAGTGTGAGCCAAATAATATCGGCAGCCAAAATAAACCTATCAGTTATAGGTAGCGAATTACCTTTTATAAATGAAGAACAAAAAACCCGTTTTGAAAAAGCAATTAACCTTGTTGACTATGGATTTAAAGAGGTAAGAACGATATCACATAATATGATGCCCTGGGCACTTCATAAAACAGGGTTAGCACAAGTAATTAAACAATTTATTGAGAATATTAAGAACAATAATATTGCAATAAACTTTTTTTGCCAGGGTTTTGATTCGCCGTTTGATGATACTATCGAGATCATTTTATACCGGGTTCTACAGGAAAGTGTAAACAATGTAATGAAGCACGCTCATGCCGACAGGGTTGACATTTCACTTATAAGAAGCGATGAAAACATCAGCCTCACTATTGAAGATAATGGCATAGGCTTTGACACAACCAATCCTGATATTTTTAAAGGGATGGGCTTAAACAATCTGCTGTCGCGGATAAATTTTTTAAAAGGCAAGGTTGAATTTGATTCGCATCCTCACAGGGGCACCCTTGTCTCTATTTATATCCCACTCACCAATAAACTTTTATAAATTATATTGCATTATAAACCGGTTAAGCTCAACCGGATTTTTCAGGTTAAGCTTTTGCATAATATTTTTACGGTGTGTTTCAACGGTATAAATACTTAGGTGAAGATGATCAGCCATTTGCTGGTTGGTAAAATTCTGTTTTATAAATTGTAAAAGTTCAGTTTCCCGCTTAGTAAGCTGGAACTGCTTCAAAAAAGGATCCGGTTCATTAGGCATGGAATTAACAGCAGGCTGTTTGCAGGGAAAACATAGCTGTCCTTGCGCTACGGAGCGCATTACCTTTAATAGTTCAGCCTTTTCGGCATTTTTGAACAAGTAGCCGCTGGCACCTTCAGTTTTTGCCTTCTCAATCAAGTGCTCCTCATTGTACGTAGAAAGCATGATTACCTTAATTTTAGGATAGTAATCCCTTATGCGCTTAAGTACGTCAAACCCGTTCATACCCGGCATATTGATATCAAGCAATATGAGGTTGGGTGTTTGGGTGTGTAACAAATGTAATAACTCCTTACCGTTTGCTGCAACACTTATTACTTCAACATCCGGCTCTCCCTGCAACAACATGTATAAACCGTTTATAAATAAAGTATGGTCATCTGCTATTATTACTGATAGTTTTTCCAAGGTGCTTTCCATATAACAAATTCACTGTAAATCTATATTTTAACTTTATTTCACAAAATACCAACTGATTTGTATTGTGCATCCCGGCCTCTGTTAATAAAATTGTTTTACCAAAACAAACTTAAATAAATGAAAAGCCATCGCACATCTTATTTATATCAACTATGCTTACCCTGTTACTGTACCCAATATATACCGAAACCTATTAACAAAAAAAGTAATGGAATACTTTATTAGCACATTTATAATAATGCTGATTTGTATAATCGCATTGCTCCGGGATAAATCTTATGACAACGGCATAGTGTTACCAAGGCCTCAAAACAAGCTTTCGGACCGAAGAGATTACAGGTTACTTAAATATAACAAAGCCCCTCACTTTGTTTCGGGGATATCCCCTCAATTACTTGTTAGTGAATATGATCCTCAAACAGATGCATTAGCGACATCATCAACAGTCAGGCTCATCAATCCTTCAAATTCCAACAGGACAATAGTAATACAAGGGAAGTCCAACCCAACTATTCTTTCAAATGCCGAAAAAGATACAGGTGTCGCAAACACTTTTTGTTCACAATGCAATTTAAGCGTCTTTGCTCCTGCCTGCAACTGTTACAAACAGTCCTTTAAGGTGTTGCAAAATCAGCAAATGACCACTTCTTGGCAGTAGTTATTCATTATCTGCCAGTTAGTGAAGTAGCTTGGTGCGTTAGCGCCGACCAAAAAACACCCATTTTTTATTACAGCTTGACGGTTAATTTACCCTAAAACAATTCATAAAAAACAAAATCCAATAAAAACAATAACCGTATATCAAATAGAAAACAAATAAAAATCTAATAATCAACTAATTACATTCAAACAGAAATAATTCGGGTATTATAAATAGAAGCTTTTACTTATAGATTTTTCATATTCTGTAATTTGTCACTTTCTTTTTACAAAAAATATTATTATTTTTAAAAAAGCAAATCACAACGTTTTTCTTGAATGTGTATTTAGTTTTTAAATTTAAAAAAAGAACACGTTTTTTCAATTATTACTCACATATCTCATTAATACAGGATTTATGAAGTAATATTTCACACCATTTTCCATAAATACCGAAGCAACCGCTTAGAAAATTAAAATTCATATAAAATTTATATGAATTTTATATGAAGAATTCAAAAAAACTCCCATTTCACTTCTTTTGCATTAACGTTTTATCAATTTTTTTATAAATATTTTAATATATAGAAAAAACATTAAACTTTTTTCAACTTTTTTTTCATTTTATTACAAAAATTGTAGTTTTGGGTATTAACTAAAACTGATTTTTTAACAATGAAAAAACTCCTACTCGCAAGCTGGTGTTTGTTCATGCTATTTATTAGTGTGGTACATGCACAAAACAAAACGGTTACCGGCCGGGTAACTTCAAAAGACGATGGACTACCGCTGCCAGGCGTGTCCGTAAGAGTTGTAGGTACCACGCTCGGTACACAAACAAATGCAGATGGTAAATTTTCTTTATCTGTTCCTGCCTCTGCAAAATCTTTAGGCTTTAGCTTTATTGGCTTTACATCTCAAACAGTTGAAATCACTTCGGCACCATTAGATGTTAAACTAACAAGCAGCGCTAACAAATTATCAGAAGTGGTAATTACCGGTGCTTATGGTACCAAACAGTCATCACGTTCGGCTTCATATGCGGCACAGGTGGTAAAGTCAGATGCATTGAACACTATCCGCCAGCCTAACGTTAACAATGCATTGGCAGGTAAGGTTGCAGGTGTTCAGGTACGTAGCCAATCGGCTGCAGCGCTGGGCCGCAATACCAATATCAGGCTGCGTGGTGCTACCGGTTTTGGCAGCGGCAACAACCCCCTGTACGTAGTTGACGGTACAATAATGCCAAATGCCGACGATTTGAGCAATGACGACATTGACAACATTAGTATTTTGAATGGTCCTGCTGCATCTGCACAGTTCGGTTCACAGGGAGCTTATGGCGCTATCGTTATCTCAACTAAAAAAGGTAAAAAAGCGAAGGGTGTTGGTATTGAATTAAACCTTGGTGCCAATTTCGACAAAGCTTACATCCTGCCTAACTACCAAAACACTTATGGTGGCGGTGCTTCTGCAGATTTCATCCAATACCATTGGAAAGACGGCGATCCTGAAGGATGGAAAGCCTTAGATGGCAAATATTACCCGGATTATACCGACGACAGTAGTTGGGGCCCTAAAATGGTTGGCCAGGAGTATATTCCATGGTATGCATGGGCTGCGGGTACTAAGTATTCGTTCAAAACTGCCAAATGGACCCCTCAGCCAGATAATGCTAAAGACTTCTTCCGTACCGGTGTATCATTAAACAATAGCGTTGCGTTCACTAAAGCTGCCGACGACTACAACATCAGGATGTCGTACAACAACCAGCACACTACAGGTATAGTGCCCGAAACCTGGTTGAACAAAAACAACTTCACGCTGAATGCTAACTATGACCTTAACAAACATCTAACCGCGGGTGCAAGTATTAACTTTTCGGGCACACAACTACATGGCCAGATCAGTGATGCTTACGCAAGTGCTTCAAGCGGTTCGTTCAACTCATGGTTTCACCGTGATCTGGACATGGGTATCATGAAAGAATTACAGGATCTAAAATCACCTGACGGCACCTATGTAAGCTGGAACCACCAAAACCCTAACTCATACGATCCATCAAACCCGGGCTCGTTTTATGCGGGTAACTATTGGTACAACCCTTATTTATGGCAAAAACAATGGCAAAACCTTAACACCCGCGATCGTTTGTACGGAAATATCTACTTACAGTACAAGATCAATAATGATCTGAGCTTTAAGGTTACCTACCGCCGCAATCAAACCAACACCTGGAACGAAAACAAAATTTCGTCAGAAATTCAGGCAAGCGGTACCCAAACAGGTCAGAAAGCCACTTATGCTACATCAAATACCTATTCTAACCGCGAAAACTATGAAACCTTGCTTAACTATGATAAGCAAATCAAAGATTTTCACTTAAATGTTAACGCCGGTAGCGATTTTTATAACTGGAGCTACAAAGACAACGGCGCAAACACCAATAATGGGTTAAGTGTTCCGGATTTATATACATTGGCAAACTCTGTTGACCCCATCAGCGCCAGCAACAGCAGGATCCAGGAGCAATACCGTGCTGTATTTGCAAAAGCTTCTGTTAACTACAAAAGGATTATCTATGCTGATGCAACTTTACGTAACGACTGGTTCTCAACTATCTCTACCATAAATAATGCTAACTCAGTGTTGTCAAAATCATTCGGTGGTTCATTTGTATTTAGCGAGTTATTGCCAGAATACAAAGACTGGCTGAGCTATGGTAAAGTTAGGGGATCATGGGGCCAGGTGCCATTAGCCTTAGGTACATCAACCGAAACGTTTGGCGCGTACCGGAACAATACACTTTATGGCATTGCAGCAAACAAATGGAATGGCGCCTTATTACAAGGCGGTCCAACTCAGTTTGTTGATCCGGCGTTGCACGGAACAACCACTACTTCAAAAGAGATTGGTTTGGATTTAGGGTTCTTTAACGATCGTTTAACATTAGGTGCTACTTACTGGGCAGCCGATGATAAAGACATTCCTCTGGGTTTAGCAGTTAATGCTGCCAGCGGTGTTTCATCTATCTTAACCAACGTAGGTTTGATTAAAAGAAGAGGTTTGGAGATCACTGCAAGCGGTACTCCTATCAAGTTGCCAAACTTTAGCTGGACAATCAACACCAACTTTGCACAACTATTGGACAATACAGTTGTTGAGATCAGCAACAAATATGGTGTTGACCGCGTACAGGTTGCCGGTGTATGGGGTACAGATATGCCTTACCTGATTAACCAAAAAGGCAAATGGTGGGGTCAGATTTACGGTAACGGTATTAAACGTAACTCGGCCGGTATTCCTATCCTGACTTCATCAGGTGCTTACATCAATGATCCCAACGTATATTTCGGAAGTGCGTTGCCTAAATATACAGGCGGTATACAAAACACATTTACCTTATTTAAAGAGTTTGTGTTGAGCGCGAACATCGACTATCAATTTGGCGGCAAATTCGCTTCATTATCAAACCGTTGGGGCCAATATAGCGGCTTAACGGCTAATACAGCAGCACTTAACGATAAAGGCATGTCGGTACGTGACCCAGTTGCTGATGGTGGCGGTGTTAAAGTTACCGGTGTTGATGCCGACAATAAACCCGTTACCTATTATGTCGACGCAAAATCATACTACCAGGGTTTAACCAACAATAAAACTTACGATCCCTATATCTACGACTTGACTTTTATCAAACTTCGTGAAGTTGCTGTAGGTTACAATCTGCCGATCAAAAAATGGGGTTTAGGAAATGTATTCCAATCAGCAAGGATTGATTTAACCGGCCGTAACTTATTGTTGATATACGCTAAATCTAAGGATTTCGATCCGTCAGAGATCACCGCGACAGAAGGTGAAACTGCCCAATACCCAGGTACGAGGGGTTTTGGTTTCAACCTAAAAGTAACATTCTAAGCGAACAAGGATTATTAGACTAAGAAAAAATGAAAAAGATATATCTATATACATTAGCAGGCGCGTTCACCTTTTTAGGCGCGGGTTGCAATAAGCTAAAGGATTTTGGCGACGTAAACAACAATCCTGCAGCAACAGTAACGCCTATCCCTTCAGCCTTGTTATCAAACGTTGAGGCAAATTTGGGTGGTTATGCATCAACTGGTACCGAGGCAATAAGCGGTGGCCAGTATGCTCAATATTTTACTGAAACGCAGTATTCAGGTACTTCATTGTACAACCTGCCCCAAAACGGCTTTACCGGCAATTACGCCGGTAATCTCAACAACCTGCAGTTGATCATTAACCAAAACCCAAGTAAAAATATGGTTAATGTTGCTAAAATACTGCAACAGTATATTTTCTGGATTGTAACGGATTCGTGGGGTGATGTTCCTTACAGCGATGCATTAAAAGGCGCAGCCAATATATTGCCTAAATACGATTCCCAGCAAGATATATATAAAGGAATGCTGACCACATTGACATCTGCTATAAACTCATTTGATGCATCAGCCATAAGTGGTGACATTATTTATGGAGGTGATGTTGCGTCATGGAAAAGAATGGCAAACTCACTTAAACTGCTTATTGCTGTTCAAATGTCAAAAACAAGTGAAACAAGTATAGCTTCTGCGGCTGCAAAAGAAGCTGTCGCTTCAGGAGTTATAGTTAGCACAGATCAAAATTTTGTTCTGAAATATCCGGGTGGCAATTACAAAAGTGCATGGTGGAACTTATATAACGGACGTAAGGATTTCGCCGAATCAAAAACCCTTACCGATTATACGGCAAGCACCAACGATCCGCGCCAGGCAGCTTTTGGCGGCGAAAGTGAGCAAGCGGGTAACGTTACAACATCAAATATCGGTGTCCCTTACGGTTTGGCCCGGTTAGCAGTAACTGCTTTTACAGATGCTAACCCAAAATGGGCTCGTGTTTTACGTGGCGACTTCAGGCTTGAAAATGGATCAGTAACCTTGATCACAGCTTCCGAGGTATGGCTGGCAAGAGCCGAAGGTGTAAACATAGGTTGGCTCACAGGCGAGACAGTAGCAAGTGATTTTGTAAACGGCTTAACCGAATCATTCAGCCAGTGGAATGTAACTTCCAATGCTACAGCTTTTTACAACAACCTACTAACAGCCAATAACATAACTACACCCAATATCAAACTAATTGCAACTCAACGCTGGGTAGCAAGTTATCCGGATGGGCACATGGCCTGGGACATTTGGAGAAAAAGCGGTTACCCTGTACTAACTCCTGCCCCTGACGCTACTAACACTTCCAAACAAATTGTAAGGAGGTTTGTGTATGCCACTTCAGAGTATAATACCAACGGCAAAAACGTGGCCGCTGCAGTAGCCAGGTTAAGTGGCGGAGACAGCCAGGATTCACGTGTATGGTGGGACGTTAAGTAATTAATTAAAATTAACACACAACATGAAAAAGAACATATTTAAATATCTGCTTGTTGCCGGTATCGCATCTGTTGCTATTTTTTCAGGCTGCCGGAAAGAAACTGCCGCCGATAAAGTTACAGGGCAGGCAGCCAATAATGGCAAAACACTAATTGGTTTTCCCGGGGGTATGGTTAACTCAACTTTCTTTGAGCCATTCACAAACATCAAAACAGTTGATGTCTTTACACTGAAAAAGGACGCGAAAGACCAAGCCGAGTCAAACAAAGCCCAAACCTTTGTACTTACATCCCTACCAGATGCTCTTACCAAATACAATGAAAAAAATGGGTCATCTTATGAACTATTACCAAAGTCATATTATACACTCGGTAATGCAAACACCACGCAGGCCACGAATGGTGATCTGACTTTTAAATTTGCTGCAGGAGCATTTGCAGAGGACTTTATTATAAAACTTGATGGCAGTAAGCTCGATCTTTCAAAAACGTATGGCTTAGCCTATAAGCTAACAGGTACCGACGGTTTGGGAGTTCATGCTGCAAGCAAAGATACATTGTATGCTTTCTTCAGCGTAAAAAACAAATGGGATGGTGTTTATGAAATAACCGGTACAATGGTAGACAAAACCAACTCGACATTAGGGCACATTAATGAATTTTTGTCGAGTTCAACCAATACAACTGGCGTTGCAGCTCCTATGCAATTTGAGCTAAGAACCATCTCAGCTACAAAATGCGAAGTGTATGATAATTACTTCTTCGGAGGTAACTATATGCCTATCCGTTCAGGAACCAGCTATAGTCAATATGGTAGTTTTGCCTTGATAATCGAATTTGACCCTGCGACCAACAAAGTAGCGGCTGTTACAAATTACTACGGTCAGCCTGCATCTAATACCAGATCTGCAGCATTAGACCCATCTGGTGTAAATGCATACGATCCTGGGACTAAAACAATTGATATTATTTATAATATGTTACAACCCAGTGTAGTCACGGCTGCTCCATATATCAGAACTACCTGGACTGAAACTTGGAAATATATCGGTTCGCGTTAAAAAACTTTAAAAAAGAGCCGTTTTGCATTGCATAATGCGGCTCTTTTTATATCCTGTAACATCACGATAATTGACGATAAATACTAACCTTACCTATAACTAAACAAATCCGTATTGAATTGGCGTTTTAATAATTATTTACAAAACACCAACACTTTTAACTGCAGCTTCGTTCTTTTAGTTAATAGTTACAACAAGAAACCGTACACAGTAAGCTCGTGTACGGTTTTCCCTATTATATTCGGTTGTCAGAAATCCGGATCAAAATTAAAGCAGATCGGGTTTGACAGTCCTACCATGTTACCGCTCAGTGCTGCCGATTGCGGCACCTGAGGGTAAGGTGTAGACGGCCCTTCAACCGTAACCCGGTAATAAGTGCGGCTGGCTATTGCCGGTGTATCGGTAAATTCAATCACCGGTGCTTTGCCTTCCATTTTAAAAGTACCAAACGGATTGCCGTTTTTTACAACATTGATTGTGTAGGTAGTATCCTTTATACTGTTTCCGGTTAACCTAACCTTAAATTTAACCGGCTTGCCAGTTGCCTTCACATTATCCCCCATCATCATATCCATTTTATCGTCGGCATCTAAATCGGCATAAAACTCAACACGGGGAGCATATGGATTTGAGCTTATAGATACCCGTCCGTTGGTTAACGCGTCAATAACAGCTTGTTTAGTTCGCGCCGTAGCAAACACCCAGGTAGTAGGCGTTCCGGCATAGTTGGCCTTTGCCTGGTAAGTATTTGGCCCCGGCCTCTCATCTCCTATGGGCACGCCATGATGGGCATCACTCCCTCCCCTGCCGGTTAGCTTTCGACCCGATGACAGCATATCGTCCCAGATCATGATTGCATTCGCATTTTTTGACCAGATGGCCGAATTCCATACCTCGATAGAATTAACCATATCATACGAATACCCAAAATGATCTTTACCGCTGGGATGGTTTGCAGACAGGTGAATACCCAGCTTATTTTTTATGCGCCCCACCACAGTATCGCGCTGATCGCGCACGTCAAATAACTGTTGATGATCATAAGGCCTGGCCGAAAAGGCGTTGCCATGGCCGCGGGTAGTTGTCCATTCGGCCGCGTACAGCAGCAATACCGAATCTGATTTAAACTCCGGATCAGCCCAGGTATTGTGGGCTACGTCGCCTTCTACATGATTATCGTGATCGGTAATAGCCAGGAAATCGACCCCTGCCAACTTGCAAAAAGCAATGATCTTGCTTATTGAATTATTTGATGACTCCTTGCTATGCCTGGAGTGTATGTGTAGTTCGCCTTTAAGCCAGACACCCTTACTGAGACTGGCCGGCGGCGGCAGTGTACCCAACGGTTTGGGAGCCCAGGGATTTACATGGGCCGATTGCCCCAATGCCGAACCGCTGACGCAACCTGCAATCATAATCATTAAACCGGTTTTAATTAACAGCCCAACTTTCCTGTTAGTGTTTAGTACCATAAGTAATTTTTGTCGATCTTTTTATTGTGTAATATTTTCGGCAGCCAACTTAGCCCACTTATGTTAGCTGGCCGTTAACAACTGCAAATGATATAAAAATGTGACAGTGACGCAAAAATTGAGGGGTGCGTTTTAATTTTTATTTGACTGAAAATAAAGCTAACATCCCAGAAAACATTTGTAATTTAGGATTAAGCGATTTAACTCAACAAATTATACCTATGAGCAACCCGACAACAACACGCTGGCCCAGGCTCGATTACCATGATCTTAAAGATACTCTTGCAAGTGTTCACATGTGGACTCAAATCATTGGTAAGGTAAGATTAAAACAAATGCCCTGGATCAATCATTCATGGCAGGTAACCCTTTATGTAAGTTCAACCGGCCTAACTACCGGAAGTATGCCATTTGAGGGCGGCGTTTTCCAGATCGATCTTGATTTTATCAGTCATACCCTGAATATATCCACCAGTACCGGAGAAAAACGATTGTTCGGGCTCGGTACCGGAAGTGTGTCCACCTTTTACAGTTCCCTGATGGACAGCATTGCTTCAGTTAATGCAGGTGTAGAAATATATGCAGTGCCGAATGAAGTGGAGCCGGCTATTCCTTTTGCCGAAAATCACACGCCGTGTAATTATAACGCATCCATTATGCATGATTACTGGCAGGCACTGGTAAGGATCCATAATGTTTTCACCGAATTCAGGGCAGGGTTTCAGGGTAAAAACAGCCCGGTGCATTTCTTTTGGGGAGGATTTGACCTGGCAGTCACCCGCTTTTCGGGCAGGCCTGCACCAAAACACCAGGGCAGTGTTCCGAATATGCCCGCAATAGTAATGCAGGAAGCTTATTCGCAGGAAGTTAGCTCATGCGGCTTTTGGCCGGGCTCGGATGCTTTCCCTCATCCTGTTTTTTATGCGTATTGCTACCCAACTCCCGAAGATTTTGCCAAACAGCAGGTATCGCCTCCCGAAGCATTTTACAGCGGGGAAATGGGTGAATTTTTATTGACCTACGAAGTTGTTTCCGGATCGGCCGACCCCGAACGGACTTTGCTTCAATTTTTGCAATCCACCTATGACGCCGCGGCTAAAACGGGGAATTGGGATAAAGATCTGCAATGCGATCTATCAGCGTTAAAGAACGCATGAGGTAAATATTGAGGAGACTCTTTCGACTGGCGCTGAGGAAGCGGTTTCAAGAGCCTGGAAATACATTTCAATTTGCTATTATGCAAATTATAAGTTAACTTTATTTAGCAATAATTATTTGATTATGAGCCAATTTCCAGATCCTGACGAAACCCCTGCCCCTGAAGAAGACAGTGGAAATATCCCTGATATCTGGGATATCAAAACATCAGGCAAGGGGCGTGTAGGCAGGTCAGATATTAACCTTGATGAGGCTATGCCGGCTGCCGAAGACAGCGAGCCTTATTTGGAAGGAGATATAGGCACACCCGGTTTATGGGATGATAACGACCTGTCATCGTCTGATCAGGCGGATTACCTGGGATCGGAATAGTCAGGAAGCTATAGTTGAGATAGCAAAAGCCATCCCCATAACTATGGGCGAAAAAAATATTGCCCGTAAACAAAGCACGTAAATATTCCATCTGTAATCGTTTTTCTTCGTGTTTTGCTCAATCCGTTCCTGATAATTGATGATCTCAACTTTGTAAAACCTCAGGATCCTTTCATTATCAGCAATGTCCTTATGGAAAAATGCCTTGTCAAAGTATACTTTTGGATTTGTACCTGGCAAAAGATATTCACTTGGTGTTAAGCCTTGCAATACAAACATTAAACCTACTATCAAAAAATAAAAGATCCCTACAATTGCTGTAAATAACAAGCTATCCAGGTGGGGTGTATCCTTCCATTTCCCGATAGCATAAGCCACGAGGCCAATTAAAACACCTGAAACCAGGGTTAATAACCCATTTGATCGCTCGTAAATACCCTTTGCCGTTTCTATGGTGTAGTTATATGATTTTTCGGCCTGTTCAAATATGAACTTTGCATCTTCCGGGGTCAATTTATTGAGCCACTCCTTTTTTTCCTGCCAGAAGTTTTCCATACGGGTACTTTTAACCTAATTTAAACTAAATTCGGCGTAATTCATACAAAATCAACTAAATAGACATTAAAACGCTCTCACTTAAACCTTATTAGGTGCCGGCAGAGTAATGACATCAAGCTGCAAGATTGATTAACCACTCATATATTTTCAAAGTGTGGCCAGGGCGTTTATAGCAAATTTAAAAGCTACGGGATATTTTTATCCCATGCAAAAGGTGATACAGATAGCGGACGGACTGTCATTGATGTTTAACCGTTATGCGCCATTTTCGGCCGTGGTATTATTCCCGATCAGTTTAAATGTATTGCCGTTGTATACATTTTTAGTACCATCCGGATAGCTTATGGTGTTACAGTTGTAGTACCTAACCTGCTGCTGGGCTATGCCAATCGCAAATATTACAGTGACATATTCACGATGAAAGCGGTTGAAGAATAATAAGGCATTAATGGCGCCGTCCAAATGACATCCGATATCCCATCCAGGGTTACCCGTAGAAGCCCCTGATCATACGAAACAGACAGATGGGGACAGTTGAGTTTTTTGTTATAAATAGCTTAGTATGCCAGTATAAGCTTTACATAAAATCAAGCAGGGGTAGTTTCATTGCTCTTGTTTACTCAATTTGCATCATTCACTTCAATGAAAAACATACGCTGCTTCAGATTCACTATTCTTTGCCTCTGTATATTAAGCTCACTTTGTCACGCCTCCTACGGCCAGACTCACCCTGTCAAAGAGCCCTCAACGTCAAGGATAGTTAACATCGTTAACTTCATTCGCCTGCTTGAGCCGCGCGATTCGGCGATTACCAGGGATGTATTGTATCAAACTGTTGTAAAGCAGGTGGAGATCATGAAAAGATACAAGCTTGGAGGTACTTTCCTGTTACAGTACGATGCGCTGATTGATCCGCGGTATCAAAAATTATTAAAAGCCTTACCACATAATTTATTCGAGATCGGAGCATGGTGGGAAATCCCTCAACCACAGGTTGAAAAAGCAGGATTAAAATGGCGCGGCCGTTATCCCTGGGACTGGCGCGCAAACATCGGCTTCTCTACCGGTTACACGCCAAAAGAGCGCAAAAAACTAATTGATGTTTATATGGCCGATTTTAAAAAGATCTTTGGTTATTATCCAAAATCTGTTGCATCATGGTTTATTGACAGCTACAGCCTGGAGTACATATACCAAAAGTACCATATTGTAGCATCGGCCAACTGTAAAGACCAATATGGTACTGATGGCTACACCCTGTGGGGAGGTTACTGGAACCAGGCTTACTACCCCAGCAAGATCAACTCATACATGCCCGCCCAAAATGCGGTTAACCAGATCCCGGTACCTATTTTCAGAATGCTGGGCAGCGACCCAATAAGGCAATATGATAATGGACTTGGCACAACGCGTCAGGGTGTTGTGACATTAGAGCCTGTTTACAAATTTGGCGGCGGCGATGCCGACTGGGTGAACTGGTTCTTTAAATCATTTACGGAGGATAAAGCACTCGGCTTTAATTATACGCAGGCCGGCCAGGAAAACTCCTTCACATGGGATGCCATGGCTAAAGGCTTTGAGATTCAGATGCCCTTAATAGCCCGTTTGCGGGATGAGCGCAAGATTAGAGTGGAAACCATGGAAACATCAGGCCGCTGGTTCAAAAAACAATACAAAGTAACGCCTGCCACATCATTCACAGTAAGTCATGACCTTGGCGAAAGCGATTTAAAAACGGTGTGGTTTAACAGCCGCTTTTACCGCATTAACCTGTTATGGGAAAAAGGTAACCTACGCGTTCGCGACCTTCATCTTTTTGATGAAAGCTTTCCATCTGTTTACACTAAGAATGTTGCCACATCAAACGAATGTACCTTTTTTACCTTACCGGTGATAGACGGCTACATTTGGAGCAAGCCCGATCAGATAGCCGGATTAAGGCTTAAAGCAATGATGAACGGTAAAGAAGTTTTGTTAGCAGGTAAAGATCCCGTTTATACCCACCCCGGATCGGGCAGCCTGCACATATCATGGCCGCTAACATCCGTAAAAGGTACATTTGAAATCGACCTTAACGAAAAACAATTATCAATGAAACTGGTAAGTACGCAGGTTGATAACTGGTATTTTGATATGACCATAGCTTCCGGAGCGAAGCTTCCTTTCGAGGCCATCCAAAATAAACAAATCAGTTGCAGCTTTGAGGGAATTCAATACGTCTTCAAGGCCACAAAAGGCACGTTTTCCGAACCGGGGAATGGAACAGTATTCAGATTAAAGCCGCAGGCTAATACAATTGCTTTTGATCTGTCGGCAATCAAAAAGAATTAAGGTTTATTAAAAAAATTCGCCAAAATGCCAAAGGATCCCGGAGGGATCGTGTAAAAAACATTCCCTCCCCCATTGCTCCACGCGGACTGGGGTTAATCTTACGCCGGCATATTTGGAAGGTAAATCCAAAGCTAACAGCTCGTTCCAGTAACGGGCCACATCATCAACTTCCAAAAACAGCATGGTATTATCTATCCAATCTTTAACATATGCTTTTTGCAGATAAAATGCCAGTTGACCTAACTTGAACACCGACATATTAGGATCCAACACAACCTCCTCAAAACCCAGGTCACGATAAAAACTGCGAGAGGTTTCAAAATCTTTTGCACCGATGAACGGCCTGAGCGATATAGCTTTGTGTTGCATATTTGTGGCTTTAGATTTCAACCTGCAATCTACGTAAACATAACGCAGATTGCAGGTTAACTAGATACCAAGATACTTCATGGCCATTGATTTTCAAATAACTAATTAATTCGCTTTTAATGTCAATTTTTTTGTTGAGATAGAAAAGTAACCAATGAGGCAAATTCATCATATGATAATGCATTGGCAAGCCCTACAGGCATCATAGATGTTTTCAACTCTTTCCGGGTAAGCACATCGCTTGATTTAATAGTAAATATATCCCCGGTAATGTTTCTCATCACTATTTTTTGGGCCGACTCATCTGTAATAAATCCCATATAGTTTTTATTGCCTTTAGCTGTAATCATAACAGTGGCAAATCCCTGCGAAATGGAAGCGCTGGGTTTTAAGATGGATTCGGCAATTTGCTGGCGGTTCATGATAGATCCGATCTGGCCCATAAACGGCCCTTTTAATTTTTCGCCGCGTGTAAGGCTATGGCAGGCTACACAACCTTGCTGTGTAAATAGTGCCTTCCCTTTTTTTGGATCTCCCTTAACTTTGGCTAACATTAACATCACATCTTCAATAGACGAATTGCCGATCTGCCCTTTTTTGTTCAGGATCTTTGACAAGTCTACTTTAACCTCTTTTGCTGGAACACTTTTTTCTTCACCGCCAAACGCCATGATCCCCATTTGATGACGCTCATTCAAATCAGCATAAAATTTTTTGCCTGCAGGGCCTGCTTTGCTCCGTTCAAGCGTCAGGAATTTTTCGATACGAGCTGAGCCTTCCCAGGTTATACCTTTGTAAATAGGGCCATGTGAATCGGGCCGGGTTCCCCACCACCAGGATGCATCATAAGGAGCTTCCTGCTTATAAAGGCGTGCCAGGGTTACCAATATTTGTTTCTTTGTTTTTACATCTTTGATTTTGGGGTAAGCAGCAATCAAACCATTTACCGCTTTAGTATCGTACATATACCGCAATGCCCATAATGCTAATGTCGAATTGGTAGTTCCAATTGCACTAACGCATGCATCAACCGCATTCATGCTTACAAGTGCCCTCACAGCCAGGTGGGGCAGTATTATGGCCGAATTTGGCGTGGCATGTGGTCCTTCGGTATTTTTAGCAGGCGCTGCAAAACTTGCAGGAACTTGTGTTTTAAGTAATTCAGAAGTTGCTTCTAAACGGCCAAGACGACCCAAACCTATAATTGCCGCAGCCTTCACGCGTGGAGACGGATCTTTCAGCCCGTTCAAAAAGGGAGCTATTGGCACTTGTGCTATTCCTTCTTTCCTGTCTGTTAAGGCTCGTAATGCAAATTCCCTCAGAGCATTATCCTCCGTAAGTTGTACAAGGTTAGCTATTCCGCTCTCCCGGGCAATTTGTCCGTAAGTAAAAAGAGCAGCCACCCGTGCATATAAAGCAACACTTGCATCTGATGCTATGGCAAAAGCTGCCTTGCTGCTTTCGTCAGCCGGTCTTGTAATAAGTTCCTGTGAAGCATTTAATCTCGCCACTGCGCTTTCTGATTTTAACATATTGGCCAAATCAGCTACGGCCAGCGCTTTAACATCAGGAAATGCTTTATAGTTCCATCCATTAGGTATGGCCCTGATAACATAGCCCTTTGATGCACTGCCCGAATATCCCGCGCCATCCCAGGCTGAAAGATAAAGCCGCCCCGAACCATCAACATCCAGATCAGTGATCTGGGGTAGTTCAATAAACGGTTCCTCAGTTTGTTTAAAACTGGCACCATCTGGTTTTACCCTATTAATATAAAGTTCGCTCCGTCCCCAGTCGGCCGTCATAGGTACATGGTTATATTTTTCGGGCCAGGTAGGTTCATCCATAAACAGCGAACCTGTGCCTGAACCGCCGCCCAAATCAACCAGGGCGGGCAGAATCTCATCTGTAAAATGCTGAAATAATAAGGGGTAACCATATTCGCCCGATTGAATATGATGCGAAAAACGGATGTTCCAGCCACCGCCATCATTGGTATTGTCTCGGGTAAATACATTCATGTACGGATCTATGGCAACATCATAAATATTGCGGGTACCGTGAGTATAAACCTCCATTTCTTTGCCATTAGGCCTTACCCTTATAATGCCGCCGCCAAGCATGGTCAGTTTTTTACCATCGCGGTCGGTAGCATCATGAAAGCCGAAATCGCCAACAGCTATGTAGATCCATCCATCAATCCCCATACGGATGCCATTAGTTGCATGGTCTGTTCCGCGTTCAACCAGCATGTGAGCATTACTCAGGTGTTCGACGAGTGGTTTTGGCGGCCCGTCGGCTATGCCATCATGATCTTTATCTTCAAAAACTTCAAGGATCATACCGGTTGCCTTAAGTGTTTCTTTTGAAAAAACTGTATGGAGCACAAAAACCTGGTCGCCCATGATGAGTATACCGCGCGGATCATCAACATCAGCAAAATCTGTATGCTTATCTAACTTGCCATCATTATCGCTATCGATAAGTTTAATTATCCGCCCTTTCCCGGGATCTTTACCCAGCGAACCAATCATATCAACGCCAACAAACACCTCGCCTGTGGCAGCCACAGCTAAACAAGCCGGACTTGGTGTAAGCTCAGGTCCGGCAAACCTGGTGATTGTAAAGCCGGCTGGCCAATGGAGCGAATCGCTCTTAGAATGACTTTGTCCTCGTATTGAAGCCAAAGTATTTGGTTTAGTGGGTCCCGCTTCGTTACTGCGGGTATTTGCAAAATATTTGAACGTCAAAAAGAAAGATAAACAGAGGAATAGGGTTAAGGAAAACTTTAACATTGTTATTTTTAATTATACAGGTAAAAGGCAGTCAAATTAGTCTTTTTATTTTATTTATTGTTTAGGAATCCGTTTCTCAGCGGTTAACTGCTTAATTACGTCGGCTAATTTCTGAGGATCATACGCGTATTTTTCAAGATTAACAATTTCAACTTTCCTAAACTCAACTGGATGGCTTTCGCTTTGCAGGGAAATTGTACCGCTTTTTAACAACGCACCTTCCTCTGCGCTGCCAACGGGATCTAATTGCGGACGCTGGTAACGTAACACTTCTTCTCCATTTACATAATGTACCACCAGCGAATCGCCCAAAACAAGAGCCTCCACCCTAACCCATTGATCGCCATGAAAGGTTTCCGATTTTGAATCCAGGCAATGACTTTTAACAACCGAGTTATTTAAAACGTACTGTGTACCGGGGGTGCACACGTTCGCGGTCGGCCGTTTATCTTTACCGTTGCCGCCCAATAACTGAACCTCAATGGATATTGGAAAATCCTGGTCTACCTTCATAGTTTTAGGATCCTGCCCGTGTATCATAATTCCGCTGTTGCGGAACGCCCATGCGGGGCCACCTTTTACCTGGTTACCTGTGAAACGATACTCCACACCTATCAGGTAATAAGAAAAAGGCTTTTTGTAAAACAAATGCCCAAACTGGTCATCAAATTTTTCATATTGATCATAATTTACCTGGATCTTATGATCAACAACCCTGAAGGTGTTACCAAAATTTTCATTTAACTGATGTTTCCTGATTTTAACAGTCCAATCCGTTAAATCCTTTCCGTTAAAAAGCTGTTCCCACTTAACTTTAAATTTTGAGTCCGGGCGTTTAAACGCCAGTAATATGGCGAGGCTTATTAAAAATAAAACATTCAGTGTCGAAAAAGTGAATCCGCGCTTTATCATGACCAATTTTTTGATTATCTAACTATTAGCTTATTGCCCGAAAAATAAAAAGCAGATCGCTATATAGGTTTAACCGGCTGCTGATCAAAAATGCAGTAATTGAATTAGAAAAAAAGGGGGTAAAGCCCTAAATTTAAGGGGGTAAAATAAATTGCCGGTAAAAATCAAGATACAGAAAACTATCTGGTAGTATAGAAGCAATTAACTTGTAGACATATACTCAAAATAGCACCCTCAACACTACCCCTGCCCTTGCTTTGTAACATTATCACTTGGATTAAAAAACGAGACACTTTTGTAAATCATTTTGATATTTTTACTTACCAATTATTAACTAATAATTTATAATGCATAGTAGGATAAATAACATCTTAAATCCGAAAATATACTTTAGTTGCCTGTTCCTTTTCGTTTACCTAAATGTTTTTGGTTTCACAGCCGGACAGCCCGTGCGGTATCTTGGTATCGAAAACGGACTGTCCAATAATGCAGTTACATCTCTCTACCAGGATCAATATGGTTTTATGTGGATGGGCACTTATGATGGCTTAAACCGGTATGACAGTGATGAATTTAAGGTCTACAGAAACGAGTGGAACAACAACAAATCCCTCCCCTACAATCATATAAGTGCCTTAAACGGTGTTGGTAACAAAATACTGATAGGCACACAACGCGGGCTTGTTTTTTATAATTACCCCGACTCTTATTTTTATCCGGAATATTTCCGGGAGCACAACAGCGGGCGCCGATTAAAAATAACTTCAAATATAAATGTTATTGTAACCGATAAGGACAGTAGTATATATATAGGAACGGATGAGCTGGGATTATTGAGATATGACAAAACCAGGAAACTTTACCTGCAAACGAGACTCACCAACCAATATAATTATAGCGTAAAAGCATTATGCCCAACCCGGGCAGGCGTTTGGGTATTTGTAAAAAACCGGGGGCTGGGTTTATATGATCCAAAATCCGGGCGTATAAATATCATGAATACTCAACTTAACAGTGCCAGCTGCCTGCTTACAGATAAAGTGGGCAACCTTTGGATTGGCACTGAAAACGGCTTATTTATATTTAACAGTAAAACACAAGCTATCAACAGGTTTTATCCCGTTATTGATAAACTTACAAGCGATAACATATCCAATTTAAGTTTCGACGAAAAGGGTAATATCTGGATAGCTACCGATGGTGGCGGTATCAATATTTTAAATCCAGATAATGGCAAATTAACTTTTATTACCAACGGCAATAAAGCGGGCTCATTGCGTAGCGGAGCTGTTACCGCGGTTTTTCATGACAGGGAATCAAGAAAGTGGATAGCAACCCTGCGCGGCGGGGTTAGCGTGGTGGACAATTTTAAAAAGCCATTTGCACTTTTTAACAATGATCCCTTCAACAAAAACAGTGTGATCAATAATTTTATTCTTTCCTTTTGCGAAGATGAAAAGCATAACCTATGGATAGGCACTGATGGCGGCGGGCTTTCTTACTGGGACATTAAAAATAATTCATACACCGGCTATACCCATGCATCAACCGGCGGGGGCTTAAGTACCGATTTTATTGTAAGCATACTTAAAACCTTCGATAATAAAATATGGGTGGCTTCTTTCAACGGCGGTATTGACGAGTTTAGCAAAGCTACCGGCAAATTCAAGCATTACAACTGTTATAATACATTAACTCAAACAACCGATAGAAACCTATGGAAACTTTTTGAAGATTCCAGGCACCATTTATGGGCAGGTACTACGAGGGGCGGCCCATTATATCTTTATAACCGAAAGAATGACCGCTTTGAACTATTTGATGAAAACCTGGTTAACATACACGCTATATTTGAAGACAGTAATGGAAACTTATGGGCCGGTAATTACACCCAGCTCATTAAAATAGATACAATTAAGAAGGCTCATCGTTTTTTTAATGTGGGCTATGGCATAAGAACCATCACAGCAGATAATTCAAACCATTTATGGGTTGGAACAGAAGGGGGCGGATTGCTAAAATTCAACCTCCCTGATATGAGCTACGTAAGGTATACCAAGGCCAATGGTTTACCGGGTAATTCAATCCTTAACATCCTTATCGACAATAAAGAAAACCTATGGTGTAGTACTTACAATGGTTTAAGCAGGTTTTCCCCGGTAAAAAACAAGTTTACAAATTATATTGTTTCTGACGGTTTGCAAAGCCTCCAATTTAATTACAACGCAGCTATCCGGTTTCAATCGGGCAGTATGGCTTTTGGAGGGATTAATGGATATAACATTTTTAATCCGGACAGCATATTGGTAACAGACCATAGGCCTGATCTTCGCATAACCGGCCTGAAAATTGACAATTTAGAAACCGATGGTTCCAGTGAATTGCTAAAAAACCAATCTGTAGCCGATCTCAAAACAATCCGCCTTAATTATGAACAGGCTGCGCTTACCGTTCATTACACGGCGCTTGAATATTCGTTTCCGGATAAAATTGAATATGCTTATTATCTTGAGGGTTGGGACCACGGGTGGAACTATGTGGGTAAAACCAAATCTGCCTATTACAGCCATTTAAATGAAGGCTGCTACAGGCTCAGGATCAAAGCTACAGATACGCGGGGAAACTGGATGCCGAAACAGATCAGTGTTAAAGTTATTGTGTTTCCGCCATGGTACAGAACGTTGTGGGCCTACGGAGTATACCTGATTATTATCTTTGGGATAATATACCTTTATTTCCTATACCGGGTAAAGCAGGCAAAACTTAAATTTGAAATTAACCTGGCCAACTTAAAGATTGAAAAGGAAAAAGAGCTGAATGAAAAGAAGCTCGCTTTTTTTACTAATGTTTCGCACGAGTTCAGAACGCCGCTTACGCTGATCATTAATCCTATCAAAGATCTGCTGGACAAAAATAAAAGCCATTCGGACGAGCTAAATACGGTATATAGAAATGCCCGCCGCTTATTAGGATTAGTAGATCACTTACTGCTGTTTCGCAAAACTGAAAGTGAAAACGCGCAGTTAAATATAAGTGAGATAAATTTTGTGCGGGTATGCGAAGAGGTATTTTCATGCTTTGCACATCAGGCTAAAATCAAAAACCTGAATTTTAACATTGAAACAACCAGCAGGAATATCACGGTATTTGCCGATGTCGAAAAAATAGAGATCTCATTGTTTAACCTTATTTCGAACGCGGTTAAGTTTACACCAGATCATGGCACCATCAAGATTTTTGTAGAAGAAGATGACACACATGTTTACTTTAAAATAACAGATAATGGCATTGGTATCAATACCGACACCGGCGAAAAACTGTTTGATAAATTTTATCAGGTAAAGGATAATAATTACTTCAAAAAGGGCTTTGGTATCGGTTTGTACCTGGTTAAAGTGTTTATTGATTGTCATAAGGGCACGATAAATTATTTAAATAATAAAAATGGAGGAACAACCTTTACCTTAAAGCTATCGAAAGGAATAAAACACTTCTCGGCCGAGGAGATAAATATTGTAACAGCTCCTGACTATAATTTTGTAAATGACCTTATAGATCATGACAGTAAAGACCTGGTTGAAGAAAATAGTGAATTGCAAAAGCTTGAACTGTTTAGCCAGGAAAAGCATACCCTCGTCGTTATTGACGATAATGAACAGATAAGGACATATATCAAAAAAATATTTTTTGCCGACTATTTAGTTCTTGAAGCAAAAGATGGAGCAACCGGTCTTGAGCTGATTAAAAAATACATACCTGATCTAATCATCAGCGATATTGTAATGGACGGAATAAACGGTTTGGATTTATGTAAAATGATTATGGAAGATGCGGCCATAAAGCATATCCCGGTTATTTTGCTCACCGGCGATACCACACCCGATATTATGGTTAAAAGCCTTGAACAAGGCGCAATAGACTTTCTGCGAAAACCATTTGATAAAGACTTGCTCACAGCAAGGGTTAAAAGTGTATTGAGGAATAAAACCAAACTTCAGCAATATTTTTATA
Source organism: Mucilaginibacter sp. SJ (assembly GCF_028993635.1). Classification (NCBI taxonomy): domain Bacteria; kingdom Pseudomonadati; phylum Bacteroidota; class Sphingobacteriia; order Sphingobacteriales; family Sphingobacteriaceae; genus Mucilaginibacter; species Mucilaginibacter sp. SJ. The sequence goes on along the minus strand of NZ_CP118631.1, from coordinate 6,632,562 downwards.
AGGAGGTTACGAAGGAAAACATAGCCATTAATATTTCGCGGGAAAATAAAGACCTGCTTAACAACTGTATTGCTGTTATTGAGCAAAATTTCAACAGCGATAATTTTGATGTTTATGCCCTGGCCGATGCAGTCGGCATTAGCTACCCAACATTATTTAAAAGGATCAAAAGCACTACCGGTCAGTCTATCAATAACTTTATCAGGTTTGTTCGCCTGCGTAAAGCCGCCGAGCTCCTGATCCAAACCAATTGTAATATCAATGAGGCGGCAATACAGGTGGGCATCAGCGATATCAAATATTTCAGGGAACAATTTAACAAACAATTCGGCGTCAATCCATCGGAATTTATCAGGAAACATCGGGCAAATTTCCAGGTCTCCTATCGCTTAATCGAGTTTGAAAAACCTCCGGTAAATTAAATATCAATTGTACAAAGTTGGGAAGAAGAAACATCAGCTGTCCTTAAAAACAGAAAAATACCCTTGAACACAATTTTCTCCCCCCTTTAATTTATAGTTTTGTCCCTCCTTTATACTTTAAACTATGCCTTACTTTGTTTCGGACGAAATCAATAAGATCATTTAAGATTTATAATTATTTTATTATTATGATTACTAAGATAATTACTGCCATACTGCTTATAGCTATTCCGATTGTGGGTAAATGTCAGCAGGATACGGTGGGGGGCTATAAATTGGTTTGGGCGGATGAGTTTAACAAGTACGGCTCTCCCGATCCAGATAATTGGGCGTTTGAATCCGGTTTTGTACGGAATAATGAAGATCAATGGTATCAGGAACAAAATGCAATTTGCCGCCACGGCAAATTGATAATCGAAGCGCGGAGGGTACACCTGACAAATCCTGGGTACGTGCCTAACAGTACCAACTGGAAACAGAAAAGACAATTTATAAATTATACGTCGTCAAGCATTAACACAAGGGGCAAGCACAGCTTCCAATACGGCCGCTTTATTATGCGCGGTCGTATAAGTATCGACGCCGGCCTATGGCCCGCTTTTTGGACATTAGGTGTAGAAAAGCCCTGGCCGTCTAACGGCGAAATTGATATTATGGAATATTACCAGAATAAGCTTTTGGCTAATATTGCCTGCGGTACGGAGGTCCCTCATAAAGCCAAATGGTACAGTAACACCAAGGCCCTCAATACTTTCAAAGCCAACTGGAGTAAGAAATTTCATACCTGGCGCATGGATTGGGATGCCTCAGCTATAAGTTTATATGTAGATGACAGCCTGCTCAATCGTGTCGAGCTAAAAGATCTTGTTAACCAGGACGGCACTCAATTTAACCCTTTTTTGCAGCCTCATTATATATTGCTTAACCTTGCAATAGGTGGTGATAATGGCGGCGACCCATCTGCCACAAAATTCCCTAAACGGTTTGAAGTTGATTACGTTCGGGTGTATCAAAAAAATTAAAGCGCCGAATCAGTACACTTTGTTTGCTGCCTTTTAAAATTGTCATACATACATTATTCCTCACCAAAAACAGGAACATAAGACCGTTTTATTTTAAAAACGTTGCATATAATGGATTTTATCCCCTTTTTTTTACAGCTTTACCCCCTTTTTTTCCAAAAAAATAGCGCTTAATTGTCACTACCAATTAACATAGACTGTTTGTTATCCCCTGCAAAAATTATAACGGCCTTTTCGTACAGATTTTTTATTTGTTAAAAATTGCCTGCTGATGTTGTGTAATAATATAGCTTCTTAAGTTTTAAGAAACGCCGGCTTAAAACGGGAAGCTACCCCGCTGTTCTTTGAGATTGCTGCTTGAATTTCGACCTAAATTTAAACTGTTGGTTTAACAATTATTCTATTAACTCATTTCATAACCTAAATAAAAAAATAATGGCAAGACAGAAAAACTAAAAAGGAAAACGGACCATGATCCAGACGCATTAACTAATGCCAAGTTTTAAATTCTAATCACTCCCAATTATGCAATATTTTTTACCTGATAAAATATCTTTGAGAAGAAAACCCGGATCAGTAGTTCTATCACTGATCCTGCTGATAGCTATGCAAACAAGCAGCTATGCAGCTACTGCCTTTAACTCTTTCAGCGGAATAAAACTTAACCGATATACCGCCGCTGTACCTATTAAAGGTAAAGTAATTGACAAAACTACCGGTGAAACTATTATCGGCGCATCTGTAAAAATCAAAGGAACCAGTACAGGCGCCGTTACCGATGTAAATGGTAGTTTCACACTTAATGCTGATCCTAATGCTGTACTGATAGTTAGTTATATAGGCTACGAACAGGCAGAGTTTCCACTTAACGGGCAAACTTCTGTAACCATCAGGCTGCAGGTAAACGCCAAGAACCTGAACGAGGTTATCGTGGTAGGTTACGGTACCCAAAAGAAAACATCTTCAACCGCGGCCGTGTCAACCATTCAAACTACCGAAATTGCAAAAAAACCGGTGGTTAACTTAACCAACAGCCTTGTTGGTCGTGCTTCTGGCTTAATCATAACCCAGGGTAGCGGCGAACCGGGCTACGACGGTTCAAACATACTGATCAGGGGTATCGGATCTACCGGCGGCAGTTCTCCCCTGCTTATCGTTGATGGTGTACCGCGTGATTTCAGCCGTCTTGATCCTAATACCATCGAAAACGTATCGGTATTAAAAGACGCTGCTGCTGTTGCTCCATATGGTGTGGCGGGCGCAAATGGCGTAATACTGGTTACTACCAAAAAGGGGAAATCAGGCAAACCAACCTTAACTTACAACGGCTACTATGGTATCCAGAACCCAACTAAGGTGCCAACATTTGTAGGCTCATATGAATATGCGCTTCTGCGTAATGAGGCCAATGCCAATGATGGTCAGCCACCGGCATACACAGCAGATGATATTCAGAAATTTAAAGATCATTCAGACCCGGACGGTCACCCGGATGGGCATCCTTTGCAGCAAATTATCCAGAAAAACCGTCCAATCACTTATCATAATGTGACGCTTGCCGGTGGAACAGATGACATCAAGTATTTCGCAGCCCTGGGGTATACCCACCAGGACGGTATGTGGAGTACCACTTATCTTAACAAGTACAACGGTTCGTTAAATTTAACGGCAAATGCCACTAAATCTACAACAGTATCACTCTCTGTTAATAGTTATGTGGAAGATCAGCATTTTCCGTCACAAAGTGCAGCAACCATTATAGGGCAAGCGCAACGCCAGGCACCAACCACACCTATTTACTATAGCAACGGATTATGGTCCGGCTATATCGGGCAGTCACTTATCGGCGAAATTTATCACAGCGGCTATCAGTTCAACGAAAACACAGCCGTTCTTTCGCAATTTACGATTGATCAGAAGCTTCCGATCAAAGGTTTAAGTTTGAAAGGTGTGATCAGCTATGATAACGGACCAGATCCATTATTCACCGGAAATCAAACTTCGTTCCAGCGTATTTATACAACCCCTATACCTTTCTATAATGTTGATGTAACTACTACGCCTTACACCTATAAACAAGGGATCCAGGGAAACTCCAAGGCTACATTTTCAGAAAACTATAGTCAAAATCATACATTAACTATTCAAGGGCTACTATCTTATGCGGGTTCATTCGGCAAAAGTGACATCACCGCCTTGGGCGTTTTTGAAAGCCGCCGTGTAAAATATCAAACATTTGGGGCCACTAAATATAACTACAACCTTGATATTGATGAACTGGACTTTGGCGGTCCGGCAGCGGCGGATGCAACCAACTTTGGCCGTTCAAGTGGTCAAAAACAAATTGGTTATGTGTACAGGGTAGGCTATTCATACGATAAAAAGTATTTGTTTGAAGCAACAGGTAGGTACGACGGAAGCTATCTTTTTGCTCCCGGTCATCGTTATGGTTTCTTCCCCGCTTTTTCTGCCGGCTGGCGTTTGTCTGAAGAAAAATTCATCAAAGATAATATTACCTGGATTGACAATTTAAAACTCAGGGCTTCCTGGGGAAAATCAGGGGCTTATCCTCGTGATGGTGGCGCTATACAGACATATCAGTATTTGAGCCCTTATAATCCCTACGCAAACTCGGCTGTTATTAACGGCAGTGCAACACAGGGCATCAACGAGGCATTACAAGGAAATCCCAACATCGGCTGGGAAAAAGCGACAAAAACAGACATCGGATTTGAAGCAACCTTATGGAAAGGCTTATTGAGCATTGAAGCCGATTACTTTTATGAAAAAAGGGCTAATATGCTGGTAAGGATCCAAAATACGCTGCCAGGAGAATATGGGTTAGGCGTTGGCCTGGTAAACGGAGGGATCATGAGCAACCATGGTATTGACCTCACGTTGCAAAGTTCTCATAGCTTTTCTAAAGACCTGAGGTTGGATGTTACCGGTACCTTCACCTTTGCGAGAAATAAATTATTACAAACTTACGAAACAAATGCCACAGCTAATAATCCAAACAGGAGAACAACCGGCCGTCCATTAAATACCATATTCGGATACCAGGCGTTGGGTTATTTTAAAACAACAGATTTTAATGCAGACGGAACGCTGAAAGCAGGGTTGCCAGTTCCTTCTTTCGGGCCGGTTAAGCCAGGTGATATCGAGTACGCCGATTTAAGCGGGCCTAACGGCACGCCAGATGGTAAGATAGATGCTAATGACCAAACCGTAATAGGGCACCCTAATACACCTGAAATTATCTATGGCTTAGAGCCCAGACTGACCTTCAAAAACTTTGATCTCGACGTTTTGTTCCAGGGTTCGGGAAACAGCAACATTGTTATCAGTAACTATTTCGCATTCCCTTTCAATGCATCCGGTTCGGCTTCCCAACTGGTATATGATAATCATTGGACGCCTTCTACCCCCAACGCTTTATATCCAAGGGTTACCGGCACGCCAACATCAAATAACACGCAAACGTCATCGTGGTTCGTCAGAAATGACTCTTATATCCGGTTAAAAAGTTTTGAACTTGGTTACACACTTTCAAACAAGTTGTTGAAAAACAAAATCCAATCAATAAGGATCTATGTTGCCGGACAAAATGTGATTAACTATTTACCACATGTAAAAGAGATCATTGATCCAGAAAACAGCGGAAACAACACCAACTACTATCAGCAACGGGTGTTTTCATTAGGTTTAAATGCCACATTTTAACTAAAAATAAGAAAGCGATGAAACAGATTTTTATAAAATACCGAGAACTTTTTTTACTTGCTTTGCTTGTTGTAAGTATTAGTGGATGTAAAAAAGATGATTCTTTGAATGTCATTAACAAAGGATTTCTTACTGACGTAGCAACATTCAGTTCTCAAAACAACGCGGACCTCTTTATAAATGACATATATAATCAAATCCCAGATGTCAATAACGACTATCAGCTAACAGAACAATATGCCGACAACAGTTTTTGCGGCGCGGCCTGGGAAAACGGACAGGCGACTGTAAGGGCGGGTTCAATTGGCCCAAGTAATGTGCCTACCGGCCCCGGAAGTATGTGGAGTTGGGAAGGTAACTATACCAAAATACGAAAATGCAATGTTTTTCTTCAGCAGGCTGCTTTAAATAAAGCGAAGTATACCGACGATTGGTACAAGCAACGCGTTGCGGAAGTTACCTTTTTGAGAGCTTACTTCTACTCACTGTTGTTCACAGCTTATGGCGGGGTGCCTATTATTACTGTCCCGCTTGATAACCGGAACGGAACTGATATTTTTACTGCCCGAGGCACTATTGATGAGACTGTTGCCTTTATTGAGGCTGATTGTGACGCTGCGGCCGCTGTTTTACCCACAAAAGCAGCCCAAACCGGCCGTGCTACAAAAGGCGCCGCATTAACACTTAAGGGCTGGGTAGAGCTTTTTGCAGCCAGTCCGCTGGCAAACACGGCCAATGACGCGGGAAAATGGAGTAAAGCAGCAGCTACCAACAAATCGGTGATGGATATGGGTACTTATAGCCTGTTCAATACTTCGGCTACTTCTTATGCCGATCAGTTCCTCTCGGCCAATAACTGGAATGTTGAAACCATTTTTGCCCGCGGTTATGCTACCGGGCCGGCTAAAGGCAGTCACCGGGAAGGTTATTTAGGCCCGGTTTATGTAAACGGCGTTCAGCAATCATGGGGAAACCTGGCTCCAACACAAGGCCTGATTGATGATTACTCGATGGATAATGGTTTGCCTATCACTGATGCTGCTTCAGGCTATAATCCTCAAGCCCCTTACACACATCGAGAGCAACGTTTTTATCAATCTATATTATACGATGGTGCAGCATGGCAAGGAGATATCATAAAAACGCGCATAGGCGGCAGTAACCAGATAGACCTTGGCTCTTCAAGCGATATTACCAATACCGGTTATTACGCCCGTAAAACACTGGATGAAAGCATCACCGGGCAAACCAGTATCAACCTGGCGCCAAGCTTTGCCAACTACATCATCTTCCGTTATGCGGAGGTGCTGTTAAGCTATGCCGAAGCGCAAAATGAAGCGGTTGGACCAGATGCATCGGTTTATGACGCAGTTAATAAAGTAAGGGCGAGATCTGCATTGCCTGCTGTAAAAGCCGGCTTAACCAAGGATCAAATGCGTGTATATATCCGTCGCGAACGCCGAATTGAACTGGCATTTGAAGATAAGCGATGGTTTGATATCCGCAGATGGCTGATAACGACGGGCACAAACGGCGTGCTCACCACGCCGGAATATGGCATGAAGATTGAAGCCGGCGGCTCAGGGTTTACATATACCCCGGTTAAAATTTTCACCAATACCTTCTTCGAGCGGCAAAACTGGATGCCAATTCCGCAGGTGGAGCTCGATAAAAACAAAAAACTGGTACAAAACCCAGGGTATTAAAAAAATAACACCTTGATTTTACATAACCCCGGGCAAATGTCCGGGGTTATGTATTTAAAACAACCCTCACCGATAATTTTTTTAGCTTTAAGCTTTGCGCATTCTGCTTTTAGCTTTTGTATATTAACCGCCTTCTAAAATATTCATGAATAATAAACCTGATAGTCACCGTCCTGCAAAAAATCGCAAAGTTGTAATTGTTGGTTCGATTGTTTTGGTCATAACCGTTTTGGTAGTTTATTCAATATGGCATTTCTCTGAAAACAAACAGGATAATGCCGGTACAGATCTACGTACTGATTACCCGATGGCAACCCTTCAAAGCATTGCCAGGGGTAAGATACTATCACAACAATACTGCCGTTCGTGCCATATGCTGCCCGACCCAGCCTTGCTTAACAGGTTTAAATGGAAAAATGTATTCCCACAAATGGGTTTACGTATGGGCATTAAAGCCCACAGAGGTGAGTCATACATAGGGACAATCAAAGGCGATGATTTGATAGTGCCCGACAAACCTGTATTAAATGAGGAGCAATGGCAGGATATTATCGATTATTACATGAACACTTCCCCTATCGCCTTACCTGCACAAAACAGGCCGGTAGCCATTAAACGGGAGCTCCCATTTTTTAACATTCAAAAACCGATTCAATCATTTGACGGGAAGCAGGTACTGGGCTGCTATGTAAAAATTGACAATAGCGTTAAACCCGCCCGGATCTTTATCGCTAACGGGCAAACAAAAAAACTTTATCTTTTATCAGCCCAATTAAACGTCATCGATTCGGTGTCCACAACGGGGCCTGTGGTAGATTTACTTTTTGATCATGGCAATACCATGATCTGCACCATAGGTAATGAATTAGGTGCCAACAGTGATAAACTGGGGGCTATAACCCCATTAACCATTTCCGCCGAAGGCAAAATGCAATTAGCATCTCAGCCTATATTCAATAAGCTTGGGCGCCCGGTTCAAATACTGGCGGCCGATTTAAATAACGACAACAAAACCGACTATGTTATTTGTGAATTTGGGAGTATAACGGGCGAGCTTTGTTGGATGGAAAATTTGGGTACCGGCGCTTTTACCAAGCATGTAATAAGTAATTTACCCGGAGCCATAAAAGCATATATTGATTATAAGGATAAAAAATTACCCGGCCTGTACGTGCTTTTTGCACAGGGCGAAGAAGGGATTTTCTATTTCGAAAACAAAGGGAGCGGCAAATTTGATTCAAAGGAAATTTTAAGGTTCCCGCCGATTTATGGGTCTTCCTATTTTGAAATGGTTGACATGAACCATGACGGGTATAAAGATATCGTTTACACCTGCGGCGATAATGGAAATGCGACATTGGTATTAAAGCCTTACCACGGAGTTTACATTTTTTTAAACGATGGAAAAGACAATTACAAACAGCGATATTTTTACCCTATAAACGGCTGCTATAAAGCTATCGCTAAAGATTTTGATGGTGACGGGAATATTGATCTTGCAACCATCAGTCTTTTTACCGACGCAAAGCAACCCGAAGAAGGTTTTGTATATCTAAAGAACACCGGCAGCTTAAACTTTGTACCATATGCCTTTCCTGCCCATACAAAGTTTGAACGCGCGGTAACTCTTGATGCCGGTGATATAAACGCAGATGGAAAGCCCGATCTGCTGATCGGAAATGCCTATTTTGATTTCGGCCCGTTCAAATACAATATCAGCGAGCCACTTTTCTACGTTTTGAAAAACGCTTCGAAATGAAAGAACAACTGAATTTTCAATTCAAATAGAACAGGTTTATTTGAATGGTACTATAGTTGTTTTTCAAACACCATGTATATATTATTGCTGCCCACATAAGTAAAGCCTAACCTTTTACAAATATTTATAGCTTTTATGTTTTCTGTATTTACTTCGGTGCGGCACTTTTTAAATCCCTTCATTGTTAAATCTTTTAATGCAAATTCAACAAGCCTTCGGCCATACCCCATCCGTTTTGTTGAAGGATCAATGATCAGCATGGAGATAAACCCAACTTTATTTTCATAGTCGTTGGCATAATAGGCCAAAAAACCCTGTAAAGCATCCTGTGCCATAATAGTTATGATACATGCTTTTTCAATAAGCTTATCAATGTAACCATCCAAATCAACTACCTCAAACAACCCGCTTTCATCGTTAATCATCAGGTTCATTAAATCATAAATTTTCGATTTTAGGTAAGAGCCCTGTTCAATCATAATTGGTTTAAAATTTATTTCACTTAATTAAAATCGGTTATATCAGCCAGGTATGCGGCAAGTAACAGAGCGGATTAATACGTACTAACCCTTTATCGATGCCGATATTAAAAGTGACTGATATTTAGATTACAGAACCAAATTATAGGTATGTTTTTAAAGAAACAACAAGAGTGAAATAATGGTACTAAATTGTATATGACTGCACATAGCGTTTACACCATTTGTAAACCGGTTTTATAGCTGTTGTCGATAGTAATATACTTAGGTGATCACCGGTAACATTAAGACCTATTTATAATTACCCGGCTTAAAAACAACGCTCGTCAATCTCTTCCATGTTGTCATCGGGCTCAAAATGGAAAACGAGTTCCGTCAACCGGATTTCATCTGGCAATAGCTATCCAGCCAGATTTGGGTGGCGAGCCGTCTTTCAGATTGATAACATAATAGTAGGTACCCGTAGGTACTGGATTCCCGCTTAACCGGCCATCCCACTGTTGGCCATACCCCCTGGACGAAAACACCTTTGCTCCCCAGCGGTTGAATACGTTCACGGTACAATTTGGATAATATTCAATATACTTTATTGCCCATGTATCATTCATGCCATCGCCATTGGGTGTAAAGGTATTAAAGACAATCACTCCTGACGGTGTTATGGTGAGTATTCCCGTGATATAGGTAAAACTATAATTAGGCGATTCCGCGCCACCTGTAAAGGAAATGGCGTATTCCCCAGCGACCGATGCCGGCGTCGCCATTGTCCCTACCTCTGGTTTCTTCACAAGATTCGATTCATTTTCGTTATTTACAAAACCATTGTACGTGATAGTGAGCAAAGGATTTTCCGAATGTAAAGCGCGGGTTTTGTTATCTGCAGTAACGATTATTGGGGCTGGGGTAACAATACTGTTTGGCATGGACAAATTGTTCACCGCACCACTGGTATTTAGTGCGATATTCCCCGCATAATTGCCGGCGAAAGTGGTTTTCGCCAGTCTGATATAAACGGGGGTAGCGGTAAGTGTACCGGAACCACCTATAGTAACCGTATTTTGAAAATTGACGCCATCGGCACTCACTTCAAAACCTGCCGGTGGAGTAATTATTACACCCGATAAAAGATTATTCCCCAATATACTGAAACTGCCTGAAGCAGATGCTGAACCATAAGTGGTATTAAGAGGCGACAGGTTGCCTGTAAATGTAATAACCGGCACCAGGGTAGGATTAACAGTAATTTTAAGAACAACCGGGCTTCCGGTACATGAACCGTTTGATGGCACCACTGTTATAGTAGCCGTAATTGGATTTGTTGTATTGTTGATGGCCGTGAAAGGTGGTATATCACCTGTGCCACCGGCTTGTAAGCCTATGCCCGGCGTGTCATTGGTCCATGTATAAAGAGCAGTAGCCGGGCCATCAAAGTTTATAGCTGTTGTAACCGAGCCGTTGTTGAAGATTAAAGGTAATACCGGATTGACTGTTGGCAACGCCTTAATTGTGCCAGATACATTAACTGTTTTACCGGGCGCCCCTGCCGATGATATCGTAACACTCCCCGAATTATTACCTACCGGAGCCGAAGCCGACGAACGGACGTAAATGTTGGTACTGTTTACTTTTCCTGCTGTTTGAGCAAGCGTAAGCGTATTGGTATACCCTACGCTCTGGCTAACCGAGATTTCAAAATTTGCAGGTGCTGTTATCTGAACTGAGCTTGCAAGACCGCTGCCGGTCACTGAAAACTGCTGAATATCCGGGCTGACAGATGATACACCCAGACATGCTGTTATACTACCACTTGTCGCCCCTACCGTTAAAGAAGGCGGGGTTGGGTTAATATAAATTTTAAAAGTGATGGAATTACCGACGCATGTTACATCCGATGGCACAACGGTTATGGTTGCGGCAAGTGCAGTTTGTCCGTTATTGATAGCTGTAAACGATGGTATATCGCCGCTTCCTCCGGAAGGTAACCCAATAGCTGGATTATCGTTTGTCCACATATAGGTGTTTGCTGTACCAGTGAAGTTTATGGGTATAGTAGTGACCCCGTTATCAAAAGTTCGGGAGGATAGCGCGTTGACGGTGGGCAGGGCGGTTACCTCGCCGCCGACGGGTACCTTTTGATCCGTAACCTCCGCAGAGGATAATATAATATCACCTAAAATATGCCCCACGGGAGCTGTGGAGGCTGATCTGACATAAATATTAGTATTATTAACCCCACCGGAGGTTTGTGTAAGGATCAATGTGCTGGCATATCCTGCTTGGGGATTGAATGACACTTCAAAGTTTCCAGTCGCTTTTATTTGAACATCGCCGCTCAGGTTAGTCCCTGCAACAGTAAACTGCTGAATATTTGGACTGGCTGACGGCAATCCCTGGCATGCTGTGATGGTGCCGGTTACAGAGCTGCTTGTTAATGCCGGGATGGTTGGATTGACGTTAATTTTGAAGGTAATGGAATTGCCGGTGCATGATGTACTTGATGGTATAACGGTAACAGTAGCTGTAAGTACAGTTAATCCGTTATTGACAGCGACAAACGACGGTATATCGCCGCTGCCAGCAGAAGGCAGGCCAATAGCGGAATTGTCATTTGTCCATGCGTATGTTGCAGCGTTGCCCGTAAAATGTATTAGCGTTGTGTTATCTCCATCGGTAAAAGTTTGGGTAGACAGCGCGTCGACGAACGGCTGGGCTTCTACCACGCCGCTTACAGGGATATTTTGATTAGCGATCCCGGCAGATAATAACATGATGTCACCCGAAATATAGCCCACGGGCGCTGTGGCAGTTGATCTAATGTAAATGTCAGTACTGTTAACTTTTCCCGCGATTTGCGTAAGTGTTAATGTGCCGGCATATCCAGTGTTTAGATTAAACGATACTTCAAAATTTGCAGGCGCTGTTATTTGAACGTCGCCGGTTAGGTTAGTACCTGCAACAGTAAAATGCTGGATATTTGGACTGGTTGATGGCGAACCCTGACAAGCGGTAATATTACCGGTTACAGGGCTGCTTGTTAAAGTCGGAATAGTTGGATTGACATTGATTTTGAAGGTCATGGAATTACCCTCACATGAAGCATCCGAAGGTGCCACGGTTATAGTTGCGGTAACTACAGCCTGACTATTATTAACGGGTGTAAACGAAGGCATATCGCCGCTTCCGCCGGCGGGCAAACCGATAGAAGGATTATCACTTGTCCATATGTAGGTAGTTGCCGTACCTGTAAAATGTACAGCAGTAGTAGTTGCGCCGTTGTCAAAATTTTGATCGCCTATTTGATTAGCGACGGGCAAGGCATGAATTAACCCGCTCACGGTAACTTTTTTATCCGTTAGCCCAGCGGAACTGAGTACCACATCGCCCAAAATATTACCCGCAGTAGCTGATGCTGCCGAACGGACATAAACTACCTGACCGGCTACCGTACCACCGGTTTGCGCGATAATTACAGAACTTGCAAAGCCGGTGTTTTCGCTAAGTGATACTTCGAATTTAGCAGGGGCAGTAACCGTGATATCGTCTGATAGGTTACTGCCGGAGACGTTGAAATGTTGTGTATTTGTTGATGATGAACCGATGCATGCTGAGATGGTGCCCGTTACACCGCTGGCTGTAATAACCGAAACCCCGTTTACCGTTATAGTAAATTTAGCCGGCGTACCGGTACATCCTGTGCCGGGTACAAAAAAGTTTCCAAAACTTTTAGTTAACTGCCCTGTAACGCTGATGTTGCTTACTGAATTAGTAGCGGTGCTGATAACACTTACATTGTTCGAGCCTTCATTAGCCACATATACATACTTCCCGTCGGGAGTTATGGATACACCAGAAGGGCGGTTGCCCACAGGTATCGTAGCTATCACTTTATTGATTTCAGCATCTATCACCATTACGTTGTTGCTAAGCATATTGGAAATATACACCCTTTTACCATCCGGACTAACGCAAACGCCGGTGGATACGTCACCGATTGGGATATTGGCTATTACCAACTTTGATTTCACATCTATCACTTTAAGCAAACCGTTGTATTGCGCACTGGTAGCATATACACGGCTATTATCCGGGCTCACCGCAACACCAGTAGGACCAAAATTCACCTTGATGGGTGTTATTTGATGAGTTTTGGCATCAACGGCAATTACCGCATTTTCCCCTGTACATCCCACGTAAACAGCCAAACCATCGGGGCTCGCTGCTATTCCATAAGGACCCCACCCTACATAAAAAGGCGGCTCGGCCGTGGCCGTAGCTACGTCGATAACAGTAACAGTAAAAGCGTTTTCGTTGACTACATACACCTTTTTTCCATCCGGGCTAAAACAGATCCCTATGGGAACCGAAATATTATTAACAGTTGATACTACCTTATGGGTAGTTGTATTAATAAATTTAACTGCATTCGCTGCGATATCAGTAACAGCAACCAGGGTACCATCGGCGCTTACAGCTACACCAACGGATTGCCCTCCGGTATTTATAGTTCCTGTTTGTTTATTATTATCAGCATTAACCAGGATCATATTATTAACTCCGGTAAGATATAAATATCCATCAGACGAAGGTGTAACCGTTATATTGGCCTTCACCGGTGGGACACCCGTATTTACTGCGGTAAAGGATGGAATATCGCCGGTGCCACTCGCGGCGAGCCCGATGGAGGGGTTATCATTGGTCCAGGTGTAGGTGTTAGCGGTGCCGGTAAATTTAATATCGGCTGTTATCTCACCGTTATTATACACGGGGTTGTCGGCAGCATCTGCGGTGGGCAAGTCGTTGACCACACCTTTTACTGCCACGGTCTTACTTGCCGCGCCGGCGGTGCTTAAAACTACATTACCTGAAAGGTTAGCCGGAGTACCCGATGCTTTAGCGCGAACGTAAATTACTTTATTGGTTACAGCTCCACCGGTTGGTGTGATATCTAAAACATCGGCAAAACCAGTAGTTTTGCTGAACGAGATCTCTAACCCTGCCGGAGATGTAGCTTTTATGTTACCTGATAAATTATTACCTGATACAGTAAATTGCTGAAAACTTGTTGACGGGGCACCTATACAAGTGGTGATAAGGCCACCAACAGCGCCAGGTGTAATAGCGGTAGGCGAAGGGTTAACCGTGATCTTAAAATCAGTTGGGTTACTTAAGCAGGTATTTTCGCCGGGCGTTATGAAATTACCTATAGCATAAGGGAATATGCCGCAGGGTATAGTTACAGCTACTGTATAATCCGATGTATTGATGACCGACAATGTACCGGAATCGGCATTGGCAACATAAACATATTTTCCGTCGGGTGTAATGGCTATTCCTCTGGGAGATTTCCCGACAGGCAATGTAGTCATAACCGAGTTGTCGATGGCGTTGATCACTGTAACGGTCCCGCCAGATTGATTGGTAACATAAATCCGGCTGCCATCAGGGCTTATGGCAATTCCTTCGGCATCGGCTGCGAGATCGATCGTTGCAGAAAGGGTGTTGGTAGCAACATCTATCACGTAAACTGTATTAGCATAGCTTCCGGTAAAGTATATCTTCTTTCCGTCCGGGCTTGTAGCAGCATAGTGCGCCCCCCGGGCCGGAATATTAATGCTTTCGGCGTTGTTACCCGTATCATAAACCCGAATATCATCATTAGCAGTATTAGTAGCATAAATCCATTTTCCATCATCGCTTAAAGCGATTCCGGCACCGCCCGAAGGGAATGTAAGCGCTGTTAATACAGCATCATTTGCAACATCTATCACAGTACATTCACCGGTTTCACCGGCAATGTAAGCCCTTGTTCCGTCCTTGCTGAATATCAAAGCCGTGGGATTGTCAAAAATCGATATATCCTTGGCCTGATTGGTTTGCGTATTGATAATGGAAAGACTTGCGCCCGAAACATTTGCGACGTAAACTTTTTTCCCATCCGGGCTTACCTCAACAAAACCCGGGTTGGCACCTACAGGTATCGTACTAATAATTTTATTGGTTACCGTATTAACTGCCAACACGGTGTTCGAGCCGTAATCAGGAACATAAGCAATATTAGCCTTCCGGGATGTGGCACTTATATGCGCAATCACAGGGCTCGATCCGGTGTTTACCGCTGTAAAAGGAGCTATGTTATCGCTCCCGCTTACGGCAAGGCCAATTCCCGGCCTATCATTTGTCCAATAAAAAGTGTTGCCGGTACCTGTAAAATTTATCGGCGTACTAAGATCACCATTCGTAAAAATCAGATCTGATATGGGATCGACCGTCGGCATCGCATATATCACACCTCTTACGGCTACTTTTTTGGTTTCGCCCCCCGCAGTAGTCAGTGTTACAACTCCCGACAGATTAGCCGGCGTACCTGCAGCGGAAGCGCGAACATACACAGCCCTGGAAGTTACCGAACTGCCTTTGGCGACGATAAAAAACGTATTGGTAAAACCGCCGGCGGGGTTAACCGAAACCTCAAAACCTGCAGGCGCAATAACAGTAATATTGTCTGTCAGGTTACTGCCCGAAACAGTAAACTGCTGGGTACTTACGGATGGAGAGCCAACGCATGCTGAGATTACACCGACTGCGGCGTTAACATCAATATCAGGCGCGGCGGCAGTTGGTTTTACTTTTTTTACATATCTTGTAGTTTCTGTTTTAAGGGTGGTGCGAAAAACTTTTTTATTGTTCGGCCCGGTAAACGGCGACAGTAAAAATGTGCCATTTTCTGCATCATTATCAGAAGTAGCATTACTTGCCCGGCTATAATTACTTTCGGCAAAAAAAGTTACAGTCATATTGCGTTGGCTATGACGAGATATTTGGCCAACTTGCTCAATTGCCCACTTTGTTGGAACAAAAAGAACAGAGACGATACTCAATAAAAGTAAAGGTTTACGCATGCTAAAGTTAGGTAAAAAAACATGTTTTAACCGCCGAAGCTATTTGAGTATGAAGTTATTACTTTAATTGCAAAATATAAAAAACTTATTATTTAAAGGGTATTTTGGAGTAGTGGCACAACGAGGGGTGCTTACCGCTGGTCAAATCTCTATGTCCTATATTATTTGAGTGTGCTACGCTAAACAGCGGCATTCAGTTTTAAACAAGGTGTTTAAACAAGCCTTACGTTAAAAGACAAAGGATTAGAACAACCCAGTTCAGTCGTTAATTTGAACATAACTACTTATTGCAGTTTTAATGGGCCTTCCCGACGAAACTTCTTCTGCATCACAAAGACTCCGCAAAAATAAACATCTGGTATAAACTTATTCGTATAGCTAATTCGACCTTACCTGGATAAACTCTTTTTGATAGTTTAAAGGACTTTTACCAGTAATAAGTTTAAAGTACTTATGAAAATTTGTAAAATTATTAAAGCCACTTTCGTAGCACAGCTGCTTTAGGGGCAGTTTATTTTCTATGAGCAACTTGCAGGCCTGGCCAACCCTGATCTCCAGTAAAAATTTAGAATAGGTTTTGCTCGTGCGTGATTTAAAATAACGGCAAAAAGAATTTGGACTGATCCCAACCAAATCGGCAAGCTCATCCATATGTATTTTATTTTTGAAGTTTGCTAATGAGTATTCATAAATAGCATTGATACAATCATTTTGCGATTTCTCAACATTGGGATTAAATCCTATTGATGACAAACAACCAGACTGATCACATTCGGCAATTGCATTTAAGGCTTCCATCAACAAAATTATCTTTTTTGAACCTCCGGCAGTAAGCATCATCTCCATAATTTTAGCAATGGTCTTTTTTGTTTTACCGGTAATCTGAATTCCTCGCCTCGCTTTTTCTATGGTAGTTTTAATCAGTTTATTTTCCGGAAGCTGTAAGAATCCGTTGCCCCAAAAATTTTCACTGAAATGAGCTACGCGGATATCAACGCATGCATTATCATTATCCTGCGAAAAATACATATCATCAAACCGCCAGTAATGTGGCAGGTAAGATCCTACCATTACAATATCCCCGGCATTAAACTGCCGGATATTATCGCCGATAAACTGTGTCCCACTGCCCTTTTTAAAGTGGATTAGCTCTATTTCGGGGTGATAATGCCACCGGTTATTAATGCAGGGAAGAAGGTCTTGCCTCACGCTAAAGGATTGGGCAGGGCCTGCTGATACTTTCAGTAAATGTGGCTTCATTCAACTTGGTTTATTGGTTAAATTAATTATATATAAAATCATTGCTCAAGGATAGCTATGTCAGCGAAACTTACATCCTCATCTCTGATATACGCCGGGCTTTTTAAGCTCCGGTACACTCCCCATTTAGGCCTGCAAAATGACGTACCTGTTCGCCACAGATCAATATTGGTATTAGTATAGCTAAGCAGCACCTTGTTATCCGCAACTCGTTTAATCTCCACATTGTAAGTCCCCTGACTGTCATAATTCAGCTTTTCGGTCACCTCTACCCAGTTACCTTTAAAATCGGCCAGGTTAACCCGGGTTAAAACCCCTTGCGAAGTCCCCTTTGTCGAACCTGTATGAATTATTTCAAACTTATCCGGTTCGCCAAACCGGGGTGTAAAAGTTATGATTGGAGCTCCTGCATCTCCATCTCCCGCTTTTATCTGGTGGATATGGGTAAATGTTGGTTGCGCTTTAAAGTCGCTATCAATTTTAAACTTCCATTTATAAATCACAGTTTCGCCATGCTCGCCCTTCAATTTAGCGGCTGAAGGTCCATAGGTTTTGATCTCTACCCGCTCCCTGTCGAAATTCCGGCAGCGGTCATTATCTTCCTTAGCGTGGCTATGAAAAACAAAAACGTATTCATTTAACTGCTTATCAAAAGCTTCAGTAATATGTTTAACATGGTGTACGCAATCAGGCACCTCACAGGCATCCCCACCTAATACACGTGATATTTGCTGATAAGCATCCTCGCTTCCATCTGTTTTAAAACAACCTGCGCTTTAAGCAGGTTGTTCGCAAACAGCAATATCATCATTAAAAATGCCCGACTTTTAAAAACCATGGTTAATTTCCGTTTCATTTTTTAATCAAGCGCTCCTGTTTTCATCTTATCAGTTGGATTAACAGCCTGCCCGCCCATCGCTCCTTTTACCTCTACTTTAATTACTGTAGCAATATTATCAGTTGCTTTATCAGGGACATTAATAACAAGGCCATCACCGGATGATGCGGTTTTTAATGCTGTATTTCCGGCCAGCATTTTGGCGCTTATTATCACTTCATTTTTTAAGCCGGGGATGAGCAGTTTCCCATCTGCAGGCCAGTTAAATACCGAAAAGTAAAGGATAGTATTTTTACCGTTTGGCTTAAGCGTACAACGGCCCCAGCTTAGGGGTTGAAGCGGACTGGCTTTGGTAGCATATATCGCTTCGCTGTTCACCTTCATCCACTCACCCATTTTTTTCAAGGTGGTGATACTTTCCTGCGGAAATTCACCTTCGGCATTGGGGCCGACATTTAACAGGTAATTACCTCCTTTTGATGCAATATCAATGAGGTTATGAATTAATGTTTCGGGAGTTTTCCATTTATGGTCGTAGCTTTTATAACCCCAGGTGCCATTCATGGTCATACAGGTTTCCCAATCTTTTCCGTCAAGTTCGCTTAGGTTGGGTATTTTTTGTTCGGGGGTTTTGTAATCGCCGGCGAAATTAGGGCGCTTAAGCCGGTCATTACTGATAATGTTGGGCTGTAATTTTAACAGGTCGTGCAATTTTTGTGCAAACTCATCGGTCATGTTAGTTGGGGTATCCCACCAAATTACGGCCACTTCTCCATAATTGGTTAACAGCTCTTTTACCTGCGGAACAGCTACGCGATCAATATAATCGGCCATTGTTGCCGAAGTTTGTGCAGGGTCCCAATGACCGGTATTTTCTTTGGTATAAGCATCTATTTTGGCCGAATCGGGGTTTGGCCAGCCCTCACTGCTCACCTTGCGCGCTGCCGCGCCACCGGGATTGTTCCAGTCTTGTGCCTGCGAATAATAAAACCCAAGTTTAATACCGTATTTTTTACATGCAGCAGCCAGCGGCTTCAAAACATCCTTACCGTAAGGTGTGGCATCAGCAATATTCCACTTGCTGGCATTTGATTTAAACATGGCAAAACCGTCATGGTGTTTGGCTGTTATTACAATATATTTCATCCCAGCTTCTTTGGCCAGTTTTACCCAGGCATCGGGATCATATTTTACCGGGTTAAATTTTTTGGCGAACTCCTGGTACTCGGCCACCGGGATCTTGCCCCTGTTCATAATCCATTCGCCGCCACGCCCTACCTCATATCCTTTATACATGCCTGCCAGGCCTGCATAATCACCCCAATGTATAAACATGCCGAAACGGGCTTCGCGCCACCATTTCATGCGTTCATCGCGGGATAGCTCTTTTTGAGCAAAAACATTGTGTACAACAAAAATGAATAGCCAACAAGCTATAAAAAGTTTTTTCATAAGGATGTATTTTCAGCAGAAACTATATCTGCTATGGTTTATAATAATGTTTGTTAGCAAGCTAATTGGTTATGTACAGCAGTATGCTGCTCTTGTATGATAATACAAGTACCGTAGGGTTTGGTACTATAACCATGTGTAATAATTTACGAAAACGTTGTAGTTGCTATTATATCTTATTAGCTGGGTCCCCTTTGACCAGGTACAGCCCAAAATTGCTTATGGCCACGTTCATTTTGGCCTTAAGCACCGTTAGTTTCACCTTCCAGGCTATGGTTTCCGGAAATTTCACTACCAGGTTTTTTCCTATGGAGGTTCCATGAGCTAATAACCTCCAGTCACTGTCCAGCTGCGCCTCAACTTTATACGCTTCGACATGCCCGCCCAGAGTCTCGCTTAATTGCAGAGTATTCATATTTACCGGCCCTTCCATATCAATTTCAAGGGTCGCGTTTGTTACGCCATCAGCAGTACTCCAGTAAGTATTGTTGTTACCGTCTACAGCTTTCTCTCCGCCAAATTCGCGGGTACTACCTTTTACCTTACTGGTATTTATCGGCCGGGCAAAGGCCAGGTTTAAACCCAGTATTTTATCGCGGTCTGTTTTTACAGGCGTCGCTTTTACCAATTTGTTGGGGAACATTTTTTTACTGTTAGCAGTATAACCTATGTTTTTTATCCCCCGCATACCTACCCGCTCAGTTAGTTGGGCCAGGTAAAGGCTCTGGATCTCAACCGGTGAACCATGCGAATCAAAGTTACCTTCCGGCAAAACAGGGTTACTGTCAAATAAACGTGCAGTTTGTTCCCGCTTGCCCATACAGCCAATAGACCAGTTTACCGCTCCCGGCGGATTTTGAATAACATATGTTTTAGCTATGCAATTCCAGGCTACGGCCCATCCCATTGTCCAGCCATGGCCCGAACCTGCAATACCGCGGTTCATGAAATCAATGCCGCCATCCGGTACTGTACAGTTATCAACCAGCAACCCGGTAGCCCAGCGCTGATGGGGTTGGATGCGGCTGCCAATACCCTTGAAAGTACAGTTGAGTAAAACATTAGGGCCCGGAATTAATGAGGATGTCCATACGAAATACATATTGCCCCCGGTAATTTCACACCTGTCAATCAGGTTTTGACTGCCTTCCAAACTAAAATCTGTTGGTTTGGATGCGCCAAGATTAGCATAGGTATGTTTCACGATAACTTTTTCCATTGTGATCCTGTTGCCGGCGAGTACGGTGGTATTCATCGTTTCCTCGCAATAGACATCTTTAAGCCAGCAATCATCACCGCCAACGCGTACACCCGCGTAGGGCGCTTGCCCGTAATCAATTTCGAGCGGAGGGCATTGGATATGGATGTTTTCTACCCCAACCTGCGCAACGCGTGCGGCAGGGATTACTTTTGCAACCACAGTGCCTGGTGGGTTTAAAA
Source organism: Mucilaginibacter sp. SJ (assembly GCF_028993635.1). NCBI lineage: Bacteria > Pseudomonadati > Bacteroidota > Sphingobacteriia > Sphingobacteriales > Sphingobacteriaceae > Mucilaginibacter > Mucilaginibacter sp. SJ. The sequence continues at coordinate 6,611,562 of NZ_CP118631.1, read as the reverse complement.
ATTTGGTATCATAAGAATCGGCCAACGGAAGGTCCAATGTAAGTTTATTACCTTCAATTGCGGTGATCTTTCTTTTTGTGATACCATAAGCACCGGCTTTAATCCAGGTTTGCTTTTTCCCGTCGCGATACATATTATCCATCCCCATAAAATGCACCCAGGCTTCTGTTACAGGCCGGTTGATATCAATGATATCGCCAACCGAAAATCCAGATGCATCTGCCACAGTAAAAGATCTGCTGCCCGATGGCACGTAAGTATCCGTAATTAATGTTGTGGCAGCGCTAACTGTATTACTATCTGTTTTTTCGGTTCGTCCTAATGCCACTTTGGTATTACCCCGGCCAATTACAACAGCTGTATGCGGACCGCCAACCATTTTAATAGTGGTCCCCCCTGCCCCGCTGCCACTGCCCCGCAGTACTATGCCACTTTCTGAAAGAATAACGGGGCCTGCACAAGTAAACGTACCCGGGGCAAGTTCCACGGTTCCCCTGAAACCGCTTTTTAAGGGCATTGCGGCCACTTCATCAATTGCGTTTTGAATGAGCCGGGTATCATCACTTGTGCCGGAAGGTTTTACCACACGTTTTACCGGTACAACAGGCAATGCTACGCCACCACCCATATATCCGGCGTGTGAAAAATCCATGATCCTATCGCCGGTTGGTGTAGTTTTATAAACCAGCTTACCATCATTGTCCCGGTACACCCACTCACTTTTCCCTTTTTGTGCAGATACAATGCCGGTTACCAGCAAGCTTAATAAGAGTGTCGTAATTTTTTTCATACGTTTTATTTAGCGTTACAACCAACATCGGCAGGATTAAGCACATGAGCCTTAACAGGCGAGCCGACCAGCTCATCGGCACCAATATCAAGCGGTGAAGTACGGGGTTGGCCATCCATGTCAAACTTAACATCAGGATATGAACCAATAGCATGATCAATCGCTGGACTGCCCGGCTGAAGATGATAAATACCTGCTGAGTTTTTAGCCAGTTTAGGATCAACCATTGTATAACTGACTGTTGGTATATCGCCTGCATCCTTTACATTAAACAAAATATTGCCTGCCCATTGTGCATTAGGATAAGGCCCGGCAATGGTAGCTGCAGGTCCTCCGCCCTCTATGATATTATTTGCCACCGTTATTGAAGTGGCGCCCATCCCATTTTTACGGGCTGTTTGTATGATGTTTTCTTTGTTGTTAACCAGTGTATTGAAGGCAATCAACACGCGGTCGGGCCGGTCATGAGATGTTAGCTGGGCACCATCGGCTACTTCACCGTCGCCATTGCCGATTACGATGGCCGAACTGCAATTTTCAAAATAGTTGCTATAGATCAGATGGTCGTCTCCAAAGATTCTTAGCCCGGGTGTATCGAAGAAATAATTGCCATAAACCAGGCTTTTATTACCATGCCGCAGCGTAAACTGCGCCGGGCAATCACGAATGGTATTATACCGGAGTGTTACTGCCGATGCTTTAACCGAGATTAATTCATTTTCGCCCTCGCATTTTTCAAACAAATTATATTCAACAATGCTGTTGCTTGATGACAAACTAAATCCGCTTAAGCCAAATTGAAGCGCTTCGGCACCGTTTTTACCCCCCTGGCTTGCCTGGTTATTAAAATAATTGTGGTGGATGTGTAATCTTTCGGCAATTTGCTTATCCTGGCCACGGATAGCGATAAACCTGCCCATAGCATTCTTATTTTGAAAGGTGTTATGATCAACTTCGTGGTCGCTGCCGGCAATGGTTAAATCCTCTCCATCGCCTGGGGTTTCAAAAATATTTTGAGTGAAGCGGCAAAAGCTGGTGCCTGCACCTGTTTTTGCTCTTGATGCTGCATGCGTAAATTTAAATCCCCTGATAACAATATATGCTGCCGGGCCCACTAAACTAAAACCTCCTTTCCCGGTAATTTCTGCAGCCCCCGGATGTTGGGCAGCTATAGTAATATTTTTCCCCGGCAGGCCTTTTTCATTAATAATAATATCTTCGGTGGTTGCATACACGCCATTAACCAATAGTATAACGTCTCCCGGCCTGGCCTGGTTGATGGCCTTTTGCAGGTCGGCAATAGACGAAACCATAACCGTCCCCGCCAAAAGCGTTTTTGACGACAGTAATAACAGGGCAACAAGTACAACAACCAATCCCGCCATTCCTGCTTTTATATAACTTTGAAAGTGTTTCTTATACATTATTACAAGTTTTTTATGATGATTAAAGAATACAATACCACTAACATCGCTTTATTTTCCAAAGGTTTAATTGTATAGAAAAGCTAATTAGTACACTCAATTGGCTCTATCATTATTGTTACAGATCAGCCAGGTAGGGCATACTATTCCCGCACCCTTACCGCCTGCGCAGATACACCGGATGTTAAAACCAATGCTTTATCGGCCTTTGAGAGATCTCCGCCTTCTATTTTAATATTGGCGCATTCTTTGCCTTCGGCCTGCAGCAGATTGGTTACGGGTGTTAATACACGCAATGCACTTACCAAAACATCCCGGGTGTTAATGAAACGTAATAGTGATTCGGCACTTTTTTGTCCCTGCGCGCTTAAGCCATTTATTGTTGCGTCTTCTACATTATCCAGGATCAGGGCAGGACGCTGATCCGGACTTGCCGTAGCAAACCTGATGTTGTGGAGCGATAAGCCTTGCACATTCCGGGCATACATACCATAAGCCGGAGGAATACCGATCTCGTAATATTCGCCCGCCACTTTGGGAACATCCCTTACTGCAGCCTGCTCTGTAGTACCGCCGCCGGGAAAAGTGATATGTACATTATCAAAAGAAATATTCTCTAAAAAAACATCATCCATGGCATTCAATGTAACACAGGAAAATATTTCGCCGGGATTGTATTTGCTGGCAAATTCCGAATCGCGAAGCGGAACCGGCTTTACCACGGTAGCCTGAATATTGTTAAAGGAAATATTGCGTATAATTCCGGGGGTGTCGGTTGTTTTATTAACCGAAGATTTTTGAATGCCCAGACCTATTGAAATGGGACCGGTTACATCCTTCATCACCAGGTTTGAAAATGAGATGTTCTCGAACCGTGAGCCGGGAGAGCAGCGCATTTTTATGGGACAGCCATAGGTTTCATAAATGAGGCAGTTTGAAACGGTAATATTTTCGGCCTCACCGCCCCCAAAACGGAACACCGACCATCGGGTGCTGAAGGAGCAATCAGAAACTGTTACAAATTTACAGCTGCCAAATAAAGCGCATGCATCATCCTGGCATTGTACATCGCAGTTAGTTACATGTACATAAGTGCTGCCAATAAAATGAAAGCCATCATTATTGTGTACTACCTTGCCACGGATAAATAGCCCCTCCATTTTCACATAAGAGCAAAGACAAACCCGCACCGAGTGGTAAGCGCTGTTGATCAACGAAATATTACGTACCGTAAGGTTTTTGCACTGGTAAAAAAGTAAATGGTAAGGACGGTGATTGCCTGTGATACCGGCCGGCGGTAAAACCCCTTTGGTATCGCTGCGGAATTGCGCACCCTGCCCGTCAATGATCCCGTTACCCTCAATGGTAATATTATCGGCATTAACGGCAAATATCAACCCCACGTTTCCATCGTTCATGGTCCATCCGATGTCAAGGGGGATGGTATCACAGGCACGGTATTGCCTGCCATCGGCCGTTCCCAGCAATTTCCCCTGGGCGGCTATGTGCAGCGTAACGTTGCTTTTTAACTCAACCGTTCCTATAACAAATACCCCGGCAGGTACCATTACGGTGCCGCCCTGTTCTTTATTGCAGGTATCAATTGCCGCTTGTACAGCCGCTGTATCCAATGATTTACCATCGCCTTTTGCGCCGAAATCACGAATATTATAAACACGGGCGCCTATATCATTACCGGATGTTTTTACCCGGGTGAGGGATTCAAAGCCAAAAGTGTTTGACGTAGCAGCTATCAACCCAGTACCTAATGAAACTTTACCCATAGCGCCCAGCCAGTTACGGCGGGATATTGCTTTATTATCTTGGCCTGTCATCAGTAATTTAGTTTTGGTGTGGTTAAATTACCGGCCGCGGCAGTGGCACACGACCGGTGTTAATAGAGATTCGGTATTATTTAGTTTGATAATAAAGCACCCTGTCAATTACCTGTATGGCCCCGTTTATTGCCAGAATATTACTGGTGCGTACACTTACGTAGCCTACAGAATTGGAGAAATCATTTAATCTCATGGTAAAGTTTTGATCATCGTTAACCCGCAGTGTCATTATGGAAGTGGGGTTTAACGGATCATAATTTAGCGGCTGCAGCGTGGTAGCTACAACATTGCTGGGTGTTAAATTATTAAACGAATATGCCCCCTGTACAATTAAATACAACAGGTAATTTTTAACCTGCTCTTTAGGGTAATCGCTCCATTTTGTTGCCGGCTTACCATTAACCAGGTATTTGCCCCAGTAACAATCGGCAGTAATGACGGGTACTTTGTTTACTACCGTAGTACGGTAAACGGCATCATTGTGCAATAGTATAAACGTACAGTTGGTTTTGATATATAGATTGGTATCAATGCCCGAATATTCAATAGCCTGGCGCATCAGCTTAAAAACAGTATCCTTTCCGGCGAAGTTATAACTGCGGTCTTTAATAAACTGCCAGGTTGTTTTATTAATATGCGGATCAAGCACATAGGGATGATATTCCGCATTTTCCTGCATCTTTAATCCGGCAAGGTTACAGCCTGCCATGCTTATTAAAAGGCCTGCCAAAGCAAACCAAAAACCTGCTTGTTTCATCTTTTTCATTATGATAATGTTTTAATTAATAAGGTGGATTTTGAGTTAGTTTGGTATTGGCGTTTAACACATCCTGATCAATCGGCCAGAATATTTTCCGGGGATCACCAAAACCGGTAGAAGGAAAACCTTTATTAACCTGCCTGATCCTGATCACCGGATCCATGATACTGATAATGATATTATTTCTTTGCAAATCAAACCAACGCTTGGCTTCGCAAAATAGCTCCAGCTGCCTTTCGCGTAAAATTCCGTTGGCGTTAACAGGGCTGCCGTAAAGCATGGCATCGGCATCAGCAAAATCACTTGCCTGGTAGGCCGGTAAGCCTGCCCGGGTATGTACCATATTTAAATAAACCAGAGCGTTGGCCAGATCACCTGTCCGGTTTAACGCTTCAGCCCTTAACAGGTAAATATCTGCAAGGCGGTACAATGGAAAAAGCAGGTTAGCCTGGGGCGAATTGGGATAAATCTGGTTGCCGTTCTTATCCAGGCTGGCCGCATAATATTTTAATATTTTATCATGGTTATTCACTTTAAAATCAACACTTAAAGCTCCTCTGATGTCAGTTGGGGTTGTGGTATAGTATGACCATAAAGCCGGATCGACAGAAAAGTCACTATTGGTATCGCCGGCACCAATTTCCTGTGAAGTTTTATTTCCTCCGTCAACGGTAAAATCCCAGTTTAGGCTCCAGATACACTCTTTGGTATTTGTTGGAGCTATAAAATTATTTTTCCAATTGGCGGTACTTTCCAGGCTATATCGGTTTAATTTAAACAGGTTATCGCACCATAATAAAGCATTACTGTAGTCATGATTATACATGTAAACATCCATTAACATAGCAGCGATACCTCCAGAGTTTAAATTCCACACTACAGATGCTGTATGGTCTGACAGGTCAAAAGCTTTCTGCAGATCGGGCAGGATAAGATTTTTTACAATATCGGCGGCTGGCGTCACAGCTTTGTATGGGTCGGAACTCAGGTCTTCATAAGGCTCTGTCCACATGGGTACATTTCCCCAGAGCCTTATCAGCCAAAAATAGCAGTAAGCCCTTATCCCCAGGGCCTGTGCCTGCAGGTCCTTTGATAAAATGGGGTCAATTCCGTCAATGGTGGGGATATATTTTATAGCAAAATTTGCACGGCTGATGGTTGCGTAGATCAGTGTCCAGTCGGCGCCATTAGTGGTTGGCGTTAAAACATTTAGTGCCAGTGGCAAACCGTCATTATAGGTAGGGTGATAACTTAAGTTATCGCTGCGGCCATCGCCCCAATAAATATACTGGCTGGTAAACATATCCTGAATGCCATCATATATGCCGGCAATACCTGCCCTGGCATCATCAGCTGTTTTCCAGAATTTACTGGCGGCCAGCTGACTTTGAGGTGGCTGATCCAACAATTTTTTACAGCTGAACAGCGAAACGGAGAACATTAAAAAAGTAATGATTATTTTTTTCATGATCAAATTCATTTAGAAATTAACATTTAACCCAAAACCAATTTCGCGCCTGCGCGGATACCTGCCATTGTCATTACCCGGCGTTAAGGCCGAACTCGACGAAAACTCAGGGTCATACCAGGTATAGTTGGTCCAGGTAAGCAGGTTTGCGCCATACACATAGGCCCCTATATTTTTCATTTTAATGCGCGAGGCTATATTTGCTGGCAGGTTATAAGTGAATTTGGCATAACTGAGCCGTATGAACGAGGTATTTTCGAGGAAACGGCTCTGCGTTCCCGGAAAATTAGCGACCGAATTTTTACGCCCCATGTAAGGTATATTGGTAATATCCCCCTGCTTTTTCCACGAATTATAGGTTGTATTATTATCAGCAACTATACCTGATGTGGCCAGGTTATTGAGCGTTTGCCTTGGGCTATCATAAGCCTCACCGCCCCAAATGGTATTAAAGGTAAACGACAAGCTGAATTGTTTATAACTGAGGGTATTGATTATGGCGCCATAAAATGACGGCTGCGCATTGCCAAGGATTTGTCGGTCATTGGCATCTATTACGCTGTCTTTTTTAACATTGTCAAATATCATATCGCCGCCAAGCAACAGGGCTCCGCCTGCGTACATATGGTGTACAGTACCGGAGTATGTTTGCCCGTTCAGGGTATAGCTTGAAGCAGTTTTTCCATCGGCAGAAACGCCTACAGGTGTTAGCCTGTTCCAATTGCCGTCGTAAGCATTTGATGCATCATACTGATACACGCCGAGGCCTTTGTACCCGTAAAAATCACCAATCTTGCCGCCTTCCTGAACCAGGTAAGTAGCACCTCCCGATGTGGCCAGGAACGGCTGGTGATTGTAAAGGCTCTTGATTCTGTTACGCTCAACAGATAAACTGGCATTAACGCTCCAGCTAAAGTTTTTACTGGCTACCGGTGTGGCGTTCACAGAAAGCTCAACGCCGTTATTGGTAACATCGCCAACGTTTACATATACATTGGTAAAGCCTGTTTCAACCGGTATATTACGTTGGTAGAGCAGGTTTTTTGTTGTTTTTTGATAATAATCGGCAGTTACATTTAAGCGGCCCTTAAAAAACTGCAGATCAAGGCCTATATTTTTCTGGATATTGCTTTCCCATTTTAACTGGGTATTACCAAATTGGTCGCTTAAAACCACACCATTAACTGCATTGTAGAAAGACGAACCAAAGGTATAAATGAGCAGATTTGAGTTGGCCGGGATCCGGTCATTACCAACTTGCCCATAACTTACTCTTAACTTGGCATCCTCCAGGAATTTTTTAGACCAGGCCATGAAAGGCTCGTCAGAGAAACGCCAGGCAGCAGACGAACCGTAGAAATTGCCATATTGGTTTGAACTACCAAACTTTGATGATCCATCTCTGCGGTAAACCACGCTCCATATGTACCGGCTTTTATAATTATAGCCGGCGCGGGCATAAAAGGACTCGCGACTGGTTGAGCCAGCATTGGTTCCCGTGTTGGTCAGATCGATGGTACCGGCAACGTTCGATGTATAAATGGTTTCATTGGCATAATTTGTCCCGGCAATTTTAAAACTGTTATTCTGTGTTTTTTCGGCACTCACCCCGGCCACCGCGGTGATGGAGTGATTACCTAATGTTTTATTATAGTTTAAAAATCCCTGGTAAGCCCAATTAGTATTAACAGCAAAATTTTCCCGGCCCGAGCTTACGGTGGGGTTAGCGCTGCTTAACAGTTTCGGATCAAAAAATACATTGTGCGGAGTTGACAACCCAAAATCAAAGTTATTGGTTAAACGCAGGTTTTTGCTGATAGTATAATCAATCTGATTAAACAAATCACCTGTGTATGTGTTGGTTACGTTAACCTCCAGTAAAGCAACCGATAACTGGTTACGGCGCCCGCTGATGTAGCCGGTTAAGGTTCCGTCCGGATAATATAAAGCTAAATTTGACGGCCGCTGAAATGCCTGGTTGATGGTATTACCCTCATTAATATTATTGTTGGTATTATAACCAAAAGAAAGGCGGTTACTATATTTAAACCGGGGAGATACCTGGTAATCGAGGTTGAAACGGGCCTGCAGTGTCTTTGAATAACTGTTAACGATCAAGCCCTGATCATTAATATACCTGAGGCTTGAATAATAGGTGATATTTTTTTCGCCGCCGCTAACACCAAAATCAAGGATATCTTTTTTTGCCAGTTGGGTAATTACATCCTGGTTGTCATTATCAGAATTAAAAACCACGTTCAGCGAATCGTTGGTAGTAGTTGGCTTATCGGGGCTGTTACCGTTATATAAATTCCGTTCCATGCGCAGGTCTTTTGAATTTGGTTGTTCAAGCTTATGAGCCATTACGCCAAAAATGCGCGCATACTGGGCATTAATAAGCGGTTTGCCCGCCTGTCCCCTCTTAGTGGTAATTAATATAACACCGTTAGCTGCCTGCGAACCATAGATAGCTGCCGACGCGGCATCTTTTAACACTTCAATAGATTGAATATCATTAGGGTTAACATTATCGGCACTTGGACTCAAAATTCCGTCAATTACAAACAACGGCGCATTACCCGCGGTAGAGAAAGTAGATCCACCGCGAATCTGGATAGAACCGGTAGCTCCCGGCTCGCCCGAATCATTTACAACCAACACGCCCGATGCCTGCGACTGTAAAGCATCGACCAGGTTAATTGGATGACGCTCTTCTATTTGTTTAGCCGAAACTGTTGCTATAGCCCCGGTAAGGTCACGCTTGGCTACTGATTGGCCATACCCGGTTACAATCACCTCGTTGAGGTCGGTTGCCGATTCCTTAAGCGTTACGTTGATGTTTTTACGGTCGCCAACCGTTATTTCTGTTGAAACATACCCCACGAACGTAAATACCAGTACGGCATTATTGTCGGGTACATTGATCGTGAACTTTCCGTTATTGTCCGTCAGGACGCCCAAATTAGTGCCTTTTATCTTCACACTTACCCCCGGCAAGGGCCCCTTATTATCTGCTACCAGGCCGGTAATAGGAATGAGCGCCGCCTGCGGCTTTTTATCACTGATGATAACCAGGTTATTGCTGTCGACCCTGTAGGTAAGCCCCGTTTGGATTAATAACTTATCCATTACGTCAGCTATAGAGGCGTTAACCAGGTTAACGTTGCCAACATGCAATGCATTTAAAGCATCATCATTATAAACGAAACGGTAGGTACTTGCTTTTTCAATCTCTATAAGCGCACTTTTTACGGATACATCACGAAGATTGATATTGATCCTGGTTTGACCGTAGCCTTTTGAAAAAACCTGAAATGAAGATATAAGTATCAGGATCAGGGTACACTTTGCCATAAGAAATATTTTTAAATAGCATCGCAACCGCATATTGCTTACGCGGCAAGCATTTTTTTTCATAATTTAGTATTTAGGTTACTTTAATTATTGGTTTAAGAAGACTTGTAGTTGGGTACCAATCATTGCGGGGAATGCGTCAACATTCTCCGCTTTTGGTTTAATGGAGATTTATGGGTCAAGTTTTATCATACGCATATTTTCAGGTTAAAAATTATTGATTAATAAATAATTACTTTTCCGTTATCAATCAAAAAGTTAAAATCGCGGGTAGCTTTAAGCGCGTCCAACGCTGTGCTTAATGACTCCTTTGTAAATTTTCCGCTAAATCTTTTCTGCTTTAATTGTTCATTTTTAAATGAGATGGAAACACGGTACCACCTTTCCATTTTTTTGGCTACCTCATCAAAGTATTCATTATCAAACACCAGCTTATTTTCAAGCCACTGGGCTTCTGCGGGTAATGAGTCGTTTTTTGCCGTGTGCAGGGCACTTAAGGTAATAAGCATATTATTTTCATCCCGATGAGATCTGATCCTGTTTGGGATAGTTAATTTTTCGGAAGGCTTTAATATGATAGTATGATCAGGGTTTGACGCCGGGGTAAGCTCTATCCTTCCCCTGATCAGGGATGTTTCTGAAACATTATCGTCCGCATAAGAACGTACATTAAAGGCTGTGCCCAATACCTTTATTTGCATTGCAGCAGTATTTACGATAAATGGCCGTTCACTATCCTTTACCACGTCAAAAAAAGCCTCGCCGGTTAATTGGATCATCCGGCATTTGTTGCCATAATTTGTTTTATAAACTATTTTGCTGCCTGCATTAAGCCACACCTTTGTACCGTCGGGCAGGATTATTTTGCTGACATTACCCAGGGGGGCCGTTATCTGGTAGGTTTTAACATCATAGTTTCCGAAATAATATTTCCAGTAAAAAAACGACAGTAAGCCAAAAACCAAACATGCTGCGGCTACCGTAACGGTGACAAATCTGCGTTTGGAGTTTCTCACCAATATTTCAGTGTCATTTACCGGGCCATTCGAAGCAGTATTGCCGGTATCAAGCTTAGTTTCCAGCCTGTCCCATTTTTGCTGAAGTTGGTGAGAGATAAAGCGGGGCGGCTGATCGGGGTTTTGCTGCCACATGGCTTCTAATATTTGTATCGAATAAACATCCGCCCAGGGTTGCTTAAGCATCATATCCAACTGATGGAGCTCTTCGGGGGTAGCCTCCTTATTCAGTTTTTTTCCAACAAGTATCCAAAGTGTATCCTGGTTCATTTTTTTGCGTCAGTAACAAGGACAGGGAAAAATGAAAACACCCCAGTGATAAAATAAAAATAAATTAAAATGCAACAACAGGCCTGATCTGGAACGGGCTAAACCCCAAAAAAGCCGCACCATTTGATTATGGCGCAGCTTTTTATTTTGCTGTATCTGGTTAAAACTTTGCTAAAAAAGGAAAATGCCAGATAACTTTTTAAAAACCTTTTTATGATGGCCGGATGAAGAGGAAATTGCCGCAGCTATTGTTTTAAGCGCGTTGCCCATATGATATTCAACCGTTTTAACAGAAATATTCAAGATTTCTGCTACCTTCCGGTATTTTAGCCTGTCTTCTTTAACAAGTTTATATACCATTTTACATTCGGCAGGTAACCTTTCTATCGTGTTATCAATAATTTTTGCAAGTTCATCCGTGATGAATATATCCTCGGGGGAACTGCCATGGTCTTTAAACTCAAAATTGACCGATTCAAAGTCAATATAGCTCATTCTATTAGCTGCATTATAGTTGATCGACTGGTTTTTGACCGCTACATACAAGTAAACTGTTAAATTATTAACACCGGCTAATTTGCCCCGGGTTGTCCATACTTTTATAAAAACATCATCTACTATCTCCTCGCCTACTTCAGTTAATTTCACAAAAGAGCAGGCTAATTTTAACAGCCTGTCATAATACAAAAAATAAATTTTTTGAAAAGATGCCAGATCATCATCATAGGCTATTTTTAAGAGTAAATCTTTAACGTCAATATCTAACATTAGCAGCAGGTTTGTTTGGTACGGGCATTTATGGTGGAGAAATGCCTATAATTGGTAGCGCTAAATTTAGGTGGGAAAAGCAAGGCAGAAATAAACAATATTGACCATTTACTAATCTCAGTTTACAATTACACATATTTGTGATGCGCTTAACGATATTACCTGCTCCGGCAAACCTGGATAATGTATAACGGGCGCAAAAAATAAACGAGATTTAGAACACCTAAAAACTGATGATGATGATTAACATACTTTTTGCATTAGCCAAATAAGCTATATCCGGTTTTAAAACAAGTCCCGAACTTCAAAACGGTCCATGACCTGCGTCAATAATACATCCTGCTCCCGGGGCACTGAAGAGCCTTCCACGCGTAAAACTTCGATATCCGTCAGGCCCAGATACCCCAGAATATGCCTGAGATAGGGTGTTGCAAAATCAAGCTCTTGTAGCGGACCTTCAGAGTATACCCCTTTAGAACTGATAGCCAGGAACACCTTTTTGTCCCTCACCAGCCCTTCAACACCGTTCGGGCCAAATCGGACCGTGCGCCCTGCCCTGACAACCTGATCAATCCAGGCTTTGAGCGTGGAGTGGATATGGAAATTATAGATGGGCACACTGATCACGATCACATTCGCCTCCAGCAATTCGTTTACCGCTTCTTCAGAATAACGGACTCCCGCAAGGTTTTCAGCCGTACGGTTTTCAGGTCGTGTAAAAAACGCGCTCAGTTGTGCTTGTCCCAAATGCGGAAAGGGTGTTTCGGTCAGGTCGTGCACTTTCACGGTATACGGGGAATCGGCTGACTGGATCTTTTCAATAATTGCCCTGCCCAGTTTGGTGCTGAAGGAAGCCTCGCCACGCGGACTGGAAATGATATGCAAAATATTCTTCATAGGTTACTTTAATCGTTTTGCGGTCGTTCCAGTTGATACAGTTTTCTGAAAACAGTCGTATGTAAAAATAAAATGGTAGCCGGAGCAAAAGCGGGGAACCAGACGAACGGAAATACGGTCATTTCCCGGAGATTTCCGTTTGCGCCAATTATGACCGCGATCACCAGGAGATCAACAATATCCAGTATACCAAAAATGCTCCAGGCATAAACGGCAGTTTTCCAACCGGTTTTTCTTTTAATCACCATTCTGGCGACAGGCAAAGCCAGGATAGCAGTAATAATATCCCCTAACCCGGCCGAAAATGCAAACTTGGCGGGAAGAAGATGATAAACGTATATCAGAATAAAAAATACGCCGAGAAGCCTGAATATATGTATACCGATCAACGCCTCCAAAGTGATGGACCTAAGCAAGGTTTTAAATAAACGCGTGTTGCCGATATAACCGAACAAAATGGCCATTAACGGTATACTGGCCAGGATCATTACTTTAGGCGGTAGGGAATTGACATCAAAAACACCTTTTAAAGCAAGCAGGCTGACATAAGCGATATAGGCCATATAAAAAACTAAAATACCGAGTTGAATATTGGTTGCCCTCCGCCGCGTGATATCAGCACCGAGCGCAGCCTTTCTTACGGGTTGGCTAATGAAAACGATCGAATAAAGAAAAGTGGCGATAAATAAAACAACCGCCCAAAGCGGCATCCGGGAAATATGATCTGTCATTTTGCGATATTATTTAATGAGCAGACAAAGGACGGTTAGATTTTTTAGTTTCCACTTCGCAAATGGCAAGAAATGAGGTTCGTTCATTTTTTTATAAACTCTTTCCTAATCCTGCTTAACGAGGTGTCCGTAACTCCTAAATAGGAGGCTATATACTTTAACGGCACATTTTGAAATATTTCCGGACTTGAGCTGATCAGTGCCTCATAGCGTTGCTCGGCCGTTTCCTGCAACATCGACAGCATTCTTTCCTTCAGCTTGCTGTACTGATCTACCAAATTCAGCCGGCCATAATCACGGAACTCAGGCATGGTATGAAAACTTTCCTGCATATCTTCATAAGTGATGTACCAGGTTTCACAATCAGTGACCGCTTGAATATTTTCTTTTGTGGGGCTTCGCTTGAAAAACGAAAGCAAATCGCTGGCAAAACTATTTTGCGAATAAAATGCGGTTGTGACCTCGTTCCCTTTGACATCATAGATATACGACCTGACAATGCCCTTCTCTATAAAATGAGATTCACTGCAAACTTTACCTGTTTTAAGTAAATAATTATTCTTTTCGATCTTCAACGGTTTGAACTTCTCTGCAATGACACCAACCTTGGCCGGACTCATTGGCAATACCTGTTGAATGAACTGAACCAGGCTATCTTTATTCATTGGCAAACAATCTTTTAACCTCATATCTGTAAGATTTGCATGCATTGAGAATAAGTTGCGCCTATCGGAATGATGTGTTCATTGATATTGATTTGTGTTTTATCGAATTTGCTAACCTTATCGCAGGCAACTATAAATGCCCGATGGGTGCGGATGAACTTATTTGCAGGAAGCATGAGCTGCATGTCTGTTATAGTGATCCTTGTACTTAGAGAAGTATTGTCTTGCAGGAAAATTTTGGCGTAATTGCCGGCAGCTTCGATAAATAGGATATCGTCCAGTTTTACTTTGATTTGTTCATAGCCGTCTTTGATGAAGATGGATGGGGGCGGCTCGTCGGCTTGAGATCTGTTTCGCAAGCTATAGAGTTCGTATACTTTGTTGCAGGCTTTCAGGAAACGAGGGAGGGAAAAGGGTTTCAGCAGATAGTCGACCGCATCCAGTTCGAAGCTTTGTACCGCATGTTCGGAATATGCTGTGGTGAAAATAACCATTGGCGCATTATTAATACTGTTCAAAAAATCGATACCGCTGATATCCGGCATTTTGATGTCCAGGAAGATCAGATCAATCTTATTCTTCTGTAAATAACTTAGTGCTTCAAAAGCATTCGTAAAAGTTTCTCTTAACTCAATAAAAGGAACCATAGCTGCATGCGCTCTAATCACGTCGAGTGCTATGGGTTCATCATCAATGGCGATGGCTATCATACTTTAAAATTAGTGATTAACGGCCAGTTGTATAGAGAGATGGACGAAAAACTCCCTTGCATTTTCACGCATCACCAGTTCGTGCCGGTTTGGATAAAGTAAATTCAACCTTTGCTTTACGTTTTCCAGGCCAATGCCACCCCGCTCTTTTTCCGGATCATTGTCCGGGCGGCTGTGGATACTGTTATGGACATCGAAATAAACTGTAGAGCCTTCTACCTGCAGAGCTACCTTGATATGCGAGGGATTCTGCAGGCTGATACCATGTTTGAATGCGTTCTCGACAAAAGGGATCAGCAACATCGGAGTGATGATTAATGGTCCCTGATATTCTTCGATATCGGTTTCGATAGCTATAGAGGATGATGTGGCACTACGTAGCTTTTGCAGCAGAATATAATTCTTCAGGTATTCAATGTCACGCGAAAGCGTAATCGTGTCTTTGATGTTTTCCTCCAGCATAAAGCGCATCATTTCGCCTAATTTTTGGATGCCTTCTCCTGTTCGTGCAGCCTGTTCCTGCAACGCGGTACCATACAAAGTATTCAAAGCATTAAACAAAAAGTGAGGGTTAATTTGTGATTTTAAAAAATTGAGGTTTGCATCTGATTGGCCAAGTTCGGTCTTCAGCATCTTAATCTCCTCCTGATTCTTCATATTGCGTCGCCTGTAGGTACCAAGTGCAAGTGGTGTTACTATAAATAATTGGGTGAAAAAATTCAGGATCACCAAAACTTGAATATTGTTTTCGCCCCCGGTATTAATGATCATTACCGCATTAACCATGGGCCTTATCAACACACGGTTAGTGCCGTTAAATGATAAACTGATTAGAAACACTGCTATACAAGACAATAGAATAAATAGAAACATGTGGAGGAAATAAAAAAGAATATTTCTGTTTCTTGATTTAAGCGTGGGTAAAAGTACGTGTACAGCATACAAGTACAGGGATATGGCGACAGGTACTACAAAGAGCATATAAAACCGCATCATTAGCGGGGTAGAAAGGTAAAGCAGTCCCACTGTAATTAGGATCCAGGATGCGGTAAGTAGGGTCGCTTCACTGTGTAAAGCGCCGTCATTGTTTTGCCGGTTACGGTTGAAATAAATGTACAGGAGCTTGAGGGCAAGCAGAGCCGTAAAATAAATATTGATGATCCCAACCAGGTAACCAAGCGCCAGGAAAACGAGGAGGAACAGGAAGCCTTGCAGGGGCGGTTTACTTTCGCTTTCAAAAGCCGGCGCCATATAGAAGCAAAACAAAAGATATATCGTAAAGGTTACGAGATAACTAAACAACACAGGCATCAGCGTTTCCGCGCTCAATTGATTCTGGTGTACCAGATCCAGTATGGATATGAACACAGCCGCGACTATAAAACCGGTTGCGATCCAAAACTCGATCCGGACGGCATCATCCTTAAATTTTAAATTGAATTGTTTTAACATGGCCTTTTGTGATATAAGATTTATGTGTTTCTATTGCAATGGTACAAAGCCTGGCTTTCTTCTGAAAGTAAAATGTGATGAACCATTTGAAAAATGTGATGGACCGTAATTGAAGCATAATTATCTAAGACTCAAAGGTGGCTTACAAGTGTGCATCCGTCAACCCGCATCTTATTTAACAAGGAAAAATAGAAATATAACAATATAGCCGGTATTTTCTGAATAAGACAATACCCAACAAAGAAATATATATGTTGTTAGTGCTTAAATACAGGAAAATCTAAAAGGCAATCCTGTTCATTCTGAATCGAATAGCAGAAATAATAAAAGTTTATTGGATCAAGGGGAAAAGTTGGGGGGATGAAAGTTTAAGCATAGATTTTAGCAAGTCTGAATAGAAAGAATGAAGTATCTCTTACACCTCTGAGAGTAGCTCTGAAAGCTTTAACTTTAGCATTGAAAGATTCTGCAGATGCGTTTGTACTTCTGTTATCGAAGAAGTTCAAGATAGATTCATAATGTTGCTGAACGGACCTTGCAACGGTTTTAAAAGCATTAATACCAGAGTCTTCCACCTCATTATACCATATAGCCAGTTTTTTAAAGGCGATCACTTTGGTTTTACAATTAGTGAATATATTACCTAAGCTGATAGCAAGATTATAAGCTTTGAGCAGTTCCGGATATCTTGAAAAAAGCAGATCAGCCCTTTCCTTTTGTGATAGCGTCCATTTAGATCGATGCTTGAACAGCAAGTATCTGCTTCGGGCGAGTAATTGTTTTAAAGTATCGCCATTACTGAGCACTTCGGGCTGATAGGATTGTTTGTTTTTCCGGGCCTGTTCAATCAGCTTACTTTCCGCATCAAGAGCTTCCCAGCGATATTTTATTCTTGCTTCCTGAACAGCGTCATAAGCCAGCTTTTGTACATGGAATCGATCCACGACCCGCACAGCATTGCTAAAACATCTGCGTATAGCTTTGATCATGTTTGCCGCCATGTCCATCGTTACCTCCTTTACTTTATTCCTTGACCTTAAGGGTATTTTCTCCAGTACAGCGATGATTTGTTCAGACTGTGTGCCTTTGATCATCGCCACTATGGCTTTTTTATTCCCTTTGGCTTGTTTGTTGGTAACAATGGTATAGAGTTCCCCATTGCTTAACGCAGTTTCATCTATACTCAGATAAGGGCCTGTGTTATCTGCAAACAACATCCAGTCTTCCGCATGATCCTTTTGGCTCCAGCTATGAAAATCACTTAGGTGATCTTTGTATTGCTGACCGAGCTGCTTGCCATCTACCTGGTATAACCGGCCTAATAAATGGCTGCTGATCGGGTGATTATCCAAATATTCCTTTTAAAAAAGTGCCGAATTCAGTTGTCATTCGCGCCCCTTTTCTTACTAAATCCCAGTCTCTTGTGATAAGCTCACCACTCGCTTTAACTTCCCATCTGCGCCTTTTTATACATAAGGCTACTTTATGGCAGCGGATAGGAAAATCCTGAATAGCTGTCTCTGGTAAAAAGCCTTTTGACTCTAACTGTGACTTATCATAACCTGATGGAGCAAGGTTCTTCTCCTCCAGATAAATGTTCAACGCTCCATTCTCTGATGAACGGACATCGGTAAGTTCAAAATAGTCTAAAAGGCCTTTTGGTAAGATTAAATGGACAAGGGTTTCGTGGGCTGATGACAAGTGGACGCGTGTTGATTATTATATCCACAAAGCAAACACTTTTTTTTCTCCCCCACAATTTTTCTGCTTGATCCAGTTTATTTTCAACCCCTGGTGGCCCGATGTGTGAACTAAAACAATTAGGGCTGCTCATTGATGAGAAGCCCTATGATGATTTTGATAAAATCTCGTGTTGCGGAGAGAGAGGGATTCGAACCCTCGGTACCGTTTCCAGTACGACAGTTTAGCAAACTGTTCCTTTCGGCCTCTCAGGCATCTCTCCGTTTTGTTTTTTAAACTATATCCCTTTTTTCAGGGACTGCAAATATAGTAATTCAAGTATCCCTGCAAAAAAAAATTACATTTTTTAATAATCTATCCTTACGTGATAAATACTCATCAGCATCCGCTTAAAAATAGCCTTAATAGTTTCAATATCTTTTAAAGTTATATTACTGTCTTTCAACTGGTTTTGATCAAGCTTGTATTTCACAATACGATCTACCAGTACACTGATGGATTCTTCATCGGGCTCCTTTAACGAGCGCGAAGCGGCCTCAACCGAGTCGGCAAGCATTAAAACGGCACCTTCTTTGGTAAAAGGAATGGGGCCGGGATAGCGAAAAATGTTTTCGTTGATGAATTTTTCGGGAAAATTTTTCAGTGACGACTGGTAAAAATAATCCACGCGGGTATTGCCATGATGGGTACGGATAAAATCAATCACAACCTCGGGCAGGTTGGCCTTGCGTGCCATCTCAATACCCCTGCTCACGTGGCGGATAATGATTTGGGCACTTTCTTCATAAGGCAGTTTATCATGCGGGTTAAAGCCCGAACTTTGGTTTTCGATAAAGAACAAAGGGTTCTCCATTTTGCCAATATCATGATAAAGCGCCCCCGCCCTAACCAGCAAGGCATTGCCGCCAACTGCATAAATAGCGTTTTCGGCCAGGTTAGCTACCTGCAGCGAATGCTGAAAAGTGCCCGGGGCGTTAAAAGCCAGTTCGCGCAGCAATGGCGCATTGGTATTGGTTAGTTCGATGAGCGTAATTTCGGAAGTGATGGCAAAAACCTTCTCGAATAAATAAATGAGCGGGTAAGCCAGCAGGGTAAGCAGTACACTAACTACAAAAGGCAAAAAGTCCATCCAGTCGATGTTCAGGAAATCACCCTCGCGAATAAAGGTAATCCCCAAAAATGCCACGAAGTAGGTAAAGATGATGATCACTGCCGAGATCAGGAACTGTTCGCGGCGAACCAGGTTTTTAATACTGTAGATGGACACCATACCCGCCGTAATCTCATAATAGGCAAACTCAAAGCTGTTGGGCACAAAGAAGCCGGCTATCAGCACCACCAGCAAATGGATATTAAGCGCCAAACGGGTATCAAACAATATCCGAATAATAATAGGTACTATACAATAAGGAATATAATACAAATTAGTCGGGAACTGCAGTTTTATAGCCAATGATAAAGTGGCCAGCATGGTAGTAATTACCAGTAATATCAAACTTACCAACCTGTTATCGGCGTAAATATCCTTACGGAAAAGATACAGGAAGATCATGAGCAGCGATATGGCTATAGCCACCAGGAAAAATTGACCTAAGAGCACTAAGTTTCTGTTACCGTTAACACGGGCGTTATCCTCAAAAGCTTTTTTAAATGATTCAAGTTTTTGATAAACATCGTCATTAACTACCGAGCCTTTGTAAACTATCACCTCCCCTTTTTGCACCATTCCGCGTGTTACCGAAAGGCCATCTATAACTTCCTTCTCCAGCCTCGAAGTAAGGTTATTATCATAAGCGAGGTTATTTTGGAGGCGGTTACTGATCACATCGAGCAGGAAGGCTTTATCTAAATCAGTATGCTTGCTCAATACCTTATCAGAATAAGCCTGCGCTTTTTCTTTGGTAAACAGTTCGCTGGTGTTTTTATCAGTGGCAACATTCTTGTCCAGGATCCGTATGGGGTAATTCTCGGAGCTTTGCTGATATTTAGCATTGGGCTTAAAAACCCCTGTTTGGTAAATTTCTGTCAATAAATCGGTACCGACAGCAATATACTTTGACTTAAGTTTGTCATTGATACCGGCATTGTGCCATTTAATTTCCAGGTCGGCTTTAAAACCTTCAATCTGCTGGTTTTGCATCCCTGCGTCCAGCTGGTAAATTGGCGTTATGCTTTCCAGTGCCGATTTTTGGTCGGCCATGATTTCCTGCGGTGTTTTTAATATAGCGAAATTATAGGGCGATACCAGGTCTTTCTGGTTCCAGATCCTCCCCTTTTCGTGCTCGTAGCTAAATTTTGCCTGCTTCGGTAAAAAGTAAACAATAAGCACGATACTAATCAGCATCATCAAAAACTTAACATTACGGGCGTATTTGCGCAGTAAAGCCTTTTGGCGCGAAGTGGATAGTTTTGCCATTTAAATGATTAACCTGCCAAAAATAATATAAGTTTCTGTTATATGCAGTTTTTCTTGCTTTTGCAAAAACAAATTTGATATCTTTGTGATATCACTTTAAAATCAATCTGAATCATGAATCCTGAAAAAACCATCAACCCGCCATCCGGCTTTGCTGTGCTTATTGTATTCCTTGCATTATTGGTAATAGCTGCCCTTTGCTTTTGGGCGGGTGAAGAACCTATCGGCGCTATGTTAGCCATCATCGGCTTCGTTTTTCTGCTCCCGGGACTTGTTGTCGTTAATCCTAACGAATCAAAAGTACTTACCCTTTTCGGCAAGTACCTGGGTACTGTAAAAAAAGACGGCTTTTTTTGGGTGAACCCTTTCACCGTAAAAAGAAAAGTATCATTAAGGGCCTTTAACCTTAACGGCCAGCAACTGAAAGTAAACGACAGCATTGGCAATCCCATTGAAATTGCGGCGGTTATAGTATGGCAGATCAAAGATACCGCAGCTGCCGTATTTGCGGTTGAAAACTATATCCAATACGTAAACATCCAAAGCGAAGCCGCGGTAAGGCACCTGGCTAACTCGTTTCCTTATGATAACCTGGAGGATGAAACTGCAGCCATTACCCTGCGCGGTGGCGCCGAACAGGTAAGCTCCATGCTCGAGAAGGAATTGAACGAAAGGCTTGACCGCGCCGGCATTGAAGTATTAGAAGCCCGCATCTCGCATTTGGCCTACGCTCCCGAAATTGCACATTCTATGCTGCAGGTACAGCAGGCATCGGCCATAATAGCTGCTCGTAAGCTGATAGTTGAAGGTGCCGTTGGCATGGTTGAAATGGCACTGAACAAGCTATCCGAAAAAAACATAGTTGAGCTTGACGAGGAACGCAAGGCAGCCATGGTAAGCAATCTTCTGGTTGTACTTTGCGGTGATAAAGCAGTTAACCCTGTTGTTAATACCGGTACTTTATACCATTAATACCATGGACCAATTCAGAAGCTTTGATCAGCTCCGCGTGTCGGAATTACCAGTATTGAGGCATGGTTTTTGGCGACCATGGTACGAACTTACCGACGGGCAGTTTAGCTATGGTAAGCTTACCTATACCGGAGCTTTAAAACGCGCTTGCTTACTCGAAACAGCGAATGGAAACTGGATAGTAAAACGCAAGAATTGGATAGGCCGAAAACTTGTTATTGAGCAGCCTGATGGCATGGAAACAGGCTTGGTGACACCAGAGATCTGGAGCCGTAAGATAACGCTCGAATTAAACAATGGGCTCATGGCTACCTTTTATAATAAAAAGATCCTTTCACGCACCTGCACCTGGGTAAACGAGCAATTGGGCGATATCCTGAATGTAGAAACCAAAATATGGAGCCGGAAAAATCCTTTTATTGTAAAAATGGACCTCGATATGATCAAAAAAGTACCAGAACTCCCTTTACTGGCGTTACTGGGCATAAATTTAGTTTTGTTAAAACAGGCCCAGGCAGCGGCCGCAAGTTGATATGGCCGAAAAAAAAGCATTTGTATTACGCATTAACCCCAACATGCTGAAGGAGATTGAGAGCTGGGCTGCCGAAGAATTCAGGAGCACCAACGGCCAGATCGAATACCTCATGCAACAAGCCCTGCTTGCGCGTAAAAAAGGAGTTAAAAAGAAAAAGGAAGATAGTGATTAGTCGCAGTAGCAGTTTATAGTAGCAGTAGGTAGCAACTGTTTGCTGTTTATGGTTTGCACCTAAGTATAAATTAATGTCCCGCTACAGAAGCCTTAATTTTACGTAATCAAAAAATGCCAACTGCAAACTAAAAACTGTCAACTGATTTAAAACCTGCTACTGCCACTAAAAAACTGCAACTAATTTTATTATGCATGCATAGTATTTTCTTTCATCCAAATCACTAAATTTGCCCACCAATTTTAATGAGGGACACATGAAAGAAGTAGTAATAGTAGCGGCTACGCGCACACCTATAGGTAGTTTTGGAGGCAGCCTGGCTGCTATCGGCACCACACAGTTGGGCGCGGCAGTCATCAAATCGGCAGTTGAAAAAGCGGGGTTACGGCCCGAACAGGTTCAGGAAATTTATATGGGCAATGTAATGTCGGCTAATGTTGGGCAGGCGCCGGCAACACAGGCAGCTATTTTTGCCGGGCTCCCCTATTTGCCCGCAACAACCGTTAATAAAGTTTGTGCATCGGGTATGAAAGCCATTATGTTAGGCGCCCAAAGCATAGCCATAGGGCAAAACGATATTGTTGTTGCCGGCGGCATGGAAAGCATGAGCAACGTACCCTATTACCTGGATAAGGCCCGCAACGGCTACCGTTTAGGTAACGGGCAAATCATTGACGGTTTGGTAAAAGACGGTCTTTGGGATGTTTATAACGACTATCACATGGGCTCAGCAGCCGAACTTTGCGCTACCGACTGCAACATCAGTCGGGAGGAACAGGATGCATATGCCATCCTATCATACCAGCGTGCCCAAAAAGCACAGGCAGACGGAAAATTTAAAGATGAAATAACTCCTGTTGGCCTTAAAGACAAAAAAGGCGATATCACGATGTTCGCCGAAGATGAGGAACCCAAAACAGTTAAGTTTGACAAGATCCCCTCATTAAAACCCGTATTTAAAAAAGATGGTACCGTTACGGCCGCCAACGCCTCGACCCTGAATGATGGTGCCGCAGCTGTAGTGCTTATGAGCCGCAAAAAAGCGGATGAACTCGGTATAACCCCATTGGCTAAGGTGGTTTCCTACGCCGATGCACAGCAGGCACCCGAATGGTTTACTACCGCACCGTCAAAAGCCATTCCGCTGGCACTGCACAGGGCGGGCCTTCAAAATTCCGATATCGACTTCTTTGAGATCAATGAAGCCTTCTCTGTAGTATCAATAGCCAACAACCAGCTTTTGAACCTCGACCCGGAAAAAGTAAACGTTAACGGCGGTGCTGTTTCATTAGGCCACCCTCTCGGCGCTTCGGGTGCACGAATCATTGTTACCCTTTTACACGTATTAAAGCAAAACAACGGCAAATATGGCGCTGCCGGTATCTGTAACGGTGGTGGCGGTGCCAGCGCAATGGTTATCGAAAATTTACGTTAATAATAAAAACACATCATCATTGCGAGGAACCACCGAGGGGAATCCCGGAAAGGATCATAATGATGTATAAAATACATTTAAACGTTGATGCGCGGGCCCCGCGTTAGTGATAGAAGCGGATACCGGCCTGGTGGCTAATGCCTGTGCAGTATGAGCGGATAGCACAGGCCGCAGGCAACGCCCATATTTATCATATCGATCAAAAAAAATATATTTAACAATCAACAATTTATGATCACGTCATTATAAGATTGAAGCAATTAGCCATCTCTGCATCTTTCCCAGAAGGTGCTAATTGTTTCGTCCCTCACAATGACGTAAGAAATGAGTTTAATTAATCAAAATCGTGACAAAAAAAGCTGCCCTAACTCTCCTTTCCATACTGCTTTGCATGCAAACTTTTGCGCAATACTATGACGAAGGTACAAGGCTCAAAAAACTTAACGAATACCAGGATAGCCTTACCCATCTCGGAAAAAAAATAGTAAATAATGAGAACGACATGGAGCGTAAAAATGCCAATTATCAGTTTATTAAAACACTGGTACAGGCGCTGAAGGTCAATAACTCATTCCTGTTCCCTTTTGATTCGGTTAAAAGTATCAGCATTGTCAACTCTCCCGATAACCGTTTTCGCATCCTGAGCTGGCATGTAACAAACCTCGATGGCAGTTATCGCTTTTATGGCACTGTTCAAATAAATACCGGCGGGCCGCTCAAAATGTATCCGCTCGAAGATTATTCGCCCTTATTGAAAAACCCAGAAGATTCGGTAACCGACAGCCATAAATGGTATGGTGCTCAATATTATAAAATATTGCCTGTATATGGCCCCAAACCATATTATGTATTATTAGGCTGGAAAGGGAACACAGTAAAATCTACTAAAAAAGTGATCGATGTAATTTCTTTTAACAATGGCGTGCCGCAGTTTGGCATGCCCGTGTTTAACGGCAATGGCAAAACCCGCAACCGGGTGATATTTGAATATGCCCGGCAGGTATCTATGCTGTTAAGATTTGTACCCGAGAAAAACATTATTGTTTTTGACCATCTTTCGGCACCAGATGGCCGGAGCAAAGACAAACCTGAAACCTTTGGCCCCGATTTGAGTTACGATGGCTACCAATTAAAAGATGGCCGCTGGACTTATATAGAAAACCTTGACATGCGCAACATTTCCGACGGTACTAATTCGGCCATTGACAATGAATACGTTGACCCCAAAAAGCAGGCCGCTAAAGACCGCAGTCTTATCCCCGTTAAACATTAAGAATAAAACCACGGAACCACCAAAAAAACCAAAATATTTATTATATAACGTGTAACACTTTCAGTATTAAATTTCGGATTAATAGAAATATATTACTTTAGCAAAAACTATTGATGATAATGCAAGAAATCTCTGCAACCACCACAAAAAAATCAAGATTCCCCAAAAGTATCCCCTATATTATCGGGAACGAGGCTGCCGAACGTTTTAGCTTTTATGGCATGCGTTCGATACTTACCCTTTTTTTGGTAAAACAATTTTTTAACCCCACAGGTAGTGCCGCGTTGGCTCAACAGGCCGATGCCCATGCCAATAAACTGAATCACTTATTTGTTATGGTGGCCTACGCTTTGCCATTTGTGGGCGGCATGGTGGCCGATTGGTTTACCGGTAAATACAAGCTTATCCTATATATTTCCGTGGTGTATTGCTTTGGACACCTGTTGCTGGCCATGTTTGATACCAGCCTTAGTGGCTTTGAAATAGGCATGCTGGTGGTAGCGATTGGTGCAGGGGGTATCAAATCGTGCGTTTCGGCTAATGTCGGCGATCAGTTTGATGCCAGCAACCAGGATTTGCTCTCAAAAGTTTACGGCTGGTTTTACTTTAGCATCAATTCAGGTTCTATGTTATCAACGATAGCTATCCCTGTTATTTACAAATATTACGGTCCTAAATGGGCTTTTGGTGTTCCCGGTATTTTGATGGCATTGGCAACCCTGATATTTTTTATGGGGCGCAAAAAGTATGTAAAGGTGCCTCCTCAGGGCGTAAACCGGAATAACCTCGTGTTTATTACCTGGTACGCGCTTACCCATCTAAGTAAAAAGAAACCTGGCCAGTCATTACTTGATATTGCTAAAGAAAATTACGATCCGGAGCGCGTTGAAGGAGTTAAAGCGGTATACCGGGTAATTTCCGTGTTCTTTTTTGCCCTGGCGTTTTGGGCTGTTTGGGACCAGTGCCTTTCAGAATGGACACTTTATGCTGCAAAAATGAACCGAAACATCAATCTTGGTTTCACTTCATTCCAGATAGAACCAGGTTCAATGTCTACATTTAATACCGTTTTCCTTTTATTATTTATTCCATTCTTCAACTATATTGTTTATCCGAATTTAGATAAGATCGGATTAAAAACAACACCATTACGAAGGCTTGGTGCGGGCTTGATTTTGACGGCTTTATCGTTTGTGGTTATCGGTTTTACACATGTAAGTATTGATCATGGTGGCTCTCCCTCAATGTGGTGGCAAGTGCTGGCCTTTTTAATATTATCAGCTGCGGAAGTGTTGGTATCAATTACCGGTTTGGAATACGCTTATACCCATTCTCCAAAATCAATGAAAAGTACCATGTCGGGAATTTGGTTCCTGGTTGTTTCATTTGGAAACCTGATCACCGCCCTTGTAAATGGCCTTATTGAAGACGGTGGCTGGTGGGCTGAAAATCTTAAGGGTGCCAATTACGAATGGTTTTTTGTAGCTTTCATCAGTGTGTTCATTATCATATTCATGATTGTTTCTCCACGCCTTAAAGAAAGAAATTACATTACCGACCCTTACGTGGAAAACCAGGTCATTGCCGACACTCATAATCTATAAAATATTACTTGAAATTGCAGGATCGCGCAAGCTTTCCTGTTTTTTTGTTTTGATGCTCTGTAAATTGATTATTTTCGCACCTTAAACATTTACATCATTTTCAAAATACGATTCAGTGCCCGATAGCATAGTAATTATACCCACGTATAACGAGAAAGAAAATATCGAGCGGATGATCCGCAAGGTATTTTCCTTGCCTCATGATTTTCATATCCTGATCATTGACGACGGATCACCCGACGGTACGCCGCAGATAGTAAAAAGTTTGCAGACTGAATATGAGGGTAGCCTTTTTATAGAAGAGCGTGCAGGTAAACAGGGATTGGGCACAGCCTATATACATGGTTTTAAATGGTGCATAGCCCGCCACTACGACTATATTTTTGAGATGGATGCTGATTTTTCACATAATCCGGATGATCTGTTGAAATTGAGGCAAGCCTGCATTGATGGTGCCGATGCAGCCATAGGCTCACGTTATGTAACTGGTGTAAATGTGGTAAACTGGCCGATGAGCAGGGTACTGATGAGTTATTTCGCTTCGGTTTATGTACGTTTTATAACCGGTATGAAAATCCAGGATTCAACCGCCGGTTTTATGTGTTACAAACGCAGAGTGCTTGAAACCGTAAGATTGGATAAAATCAAATTTGTAGGCTATGCTTTCCAGATCGAGATGAAATATACTACCATTAAACATGGCTTTAAGCTGGTAGAAGTCCCTATTATATTTACCGACCGCACTGCCGGTACCTCCAAAATGTCGACGCGTATTTTCCGCGAAGCATTTTTAGGAGTGATCCAGATGAAAATCAACAGCATTTTCAGGAAATACCCGGAGGGTTAGATATGAGATTTGAGACATGAGATTTAATATCAGGTAAAAAGTTTGTCTCACATCTCAAATCTAACATCTCATATCCCCAAAAATTACTAATTTCGTTGGCAATGAATGAGCATCTTGACCCTGAACGCGAACGTCTCAGTCCGGCCGAACGTGATATTGAAAAAGTATTGCGCCCGCAGCAATTTGAAGACTTTACCGGTCAGCATAAAATATTAGCCAATTTAAAGATCTTTGTACAAGCTGCCCGTCAGCGCGGTGAAGCGCTTGATCATGTGCTGCTCCACGGTCCACCAGGTTTGGGTAAAACTACCCTATCCCATATCATCGCCAATGAAATGGGTGTAGGTATTAAGATCACTTCCGGCCCTGTTTTAGATAAACCCGGCGATTTGGCGGGTTTGCTTACCAATCTTGAAACCGGGGATATTCTTTTTATTGATGAAATTCACCGCTTAAGTCCGCTGGTTGAAGAATACCTTTACTCGGCCATGGAGGATTTTAAGATAGATATTATGCTGGAGAGCGGCCCCAATGCCCGTTCGGTACAAATTTCGCTTAACCCGTTCACCCTGGTAGGCGCAACTACCCGTTCCGGCTTGCTTACCGCACCTTTAAGGGCCAGGTTTGGTATCAACTCGCGCCTGGAATATTACGATGCCAAACTGCTTACCACCATAGTATTGCGTTCGGCATCGATACTAAAAACACCTATTACTGATGATGGTGCTTATGAAATTGCCCGCCGTAGCCGTGGTACCCCGCGTATTGCCAATGCATTACTTCGCCGCACGCGTGATTTTGCACAGATCAAAGGGAATGGCAAAATTGATACGGAGATTGCCCAGTATGCGTTGAATGCTTTAAATGTAGATAGTCACGGACTGGACGAAATGGACAACAAGATCCTGCTTACCATTATTGATAAGTTTAAAGGCGGTCCTGTAGGGTTAAAAACCGTTGCAACGGCAGTTGGTGAAGACGAGGGCACAATTGAAGAGGTTTACGAACCGTTCTTAATACAGGAAGGCTTTTTAATGCGTACAGCCCGCGGCCGTGAAGCTACTGAAGCAGCCTACAAACATTTAGGAAAGATAAAGCTGGGAGGAAATCCATCCTTATTTTGAGATAAACGTATACATCGTCACCAATCATGAAAACCAATTTAAAACTACTGCTCACTACAACTATGCTCTTTTTAAGCTGCATAACTATTGCATCGGCACAAACAACACCACCGCCACCGGGTACAGCACCAGCCCCTGCCCCTTCGGTTACGGCACCTACCGATTCAGTTAACAAGGCAAAAAAAGACACCATACCGGTGATGCACAAGCCCGTACCGACACTAAAAGTGGGTATTATGGGCTTAAACCATGACCATATCCACCTCATATTAAGTGAGTACCGCAAAGGAAACGTAAATATTGTAGGCATTGCCGAACCTGATAAAAAGCTTTGGGAAAAATTTGGCAAAGCATATAACCTGCCCGATTCCTTATTTTTTGACGATCTAAGGAAAATGTGCACCACCCGTAAACCTGCTATTGTGTTGGGTTATAACGCCGTTGGCAAACATGTTGATATTGTGGAGACCTGCGCCCCCTTAGGTATTTCTGTAATGGTTGAAAAACCATTGGCCGCCACCCTTGAACAGGCTAAACGTATGGAGTTTCTGGCCCTTAAATACTACGTCAAAGTATTAACCAATTATGAAACTACCTGGTACCCATCCTTCCAGGATGCTTATAATACCATTAAGCAGGACAGCATAGGTTTGATCCGTAAAATGGTGGTGCATGACGGGCACCAGGGGCCACGCGAAATTGGCTGCAGCGAAGACTTTTTGAGCTGGTTAACAGATCCCGTACTAAACGGTGCAGGCGCCCTGAATGATTTTGGTTGCTATGGCGCTGATTTGATGACCTGGCTAATGAAAGGCCAGCGCCCGATAGCAGTAACCGCCATCGCAAGGCATTATAAACCAAACGTATATCCGAAGGTTGAAGATGATGCCACCGTATTAGTTGAATACGCCAATGCCACCGGGCAAATTGAAGCCTCATGGAACTGGCCTTTCAGCATCAAGGATATGGAGATTTTCGGTGCTAAGGGTTATATTCATGCCTTCGACAAGGATAGCGTCGAAGTAAAAATTAACAACCACGTAAGAGGTTATAAAGCCCCCCCCCTGGTATCACCTGCCGACGCTCCGGTAGCTTATTTTACCGCCGCGCTGCAAAACCCGCTCAAACACCCGGATGACCGTTCGTCATTAAAATACAATATGATTGTGATGCAGATCCTGGATGCGGCTAAACGTTCAATAAAAGAAGGCCGACGCATCGTGCTCTAAACTGAAATTAACGCCATAAATTACAACCCTGCAATAGTTTTTCCATTAGGAAATATGTTGCAGGGCTTTTTATTTTAGCAGCTCTAATACTCCCATTCTTAAATTGATAATTAAATTTATTTACAATAAAAGATAGGGTGTTATATAATTACTAATTTAGTGGCCGTTTAAAAATGAATTAAAACAAACAAACCTATAATATGATAAAACAAACGTTAGCCATGCTGGCTATTTGTGCTTTCGGCGCTGTTTCATGCCAGTCAAAACCATCGGATAAATCAACTACTGTTGCCCCGGTTGCTGAAGCCCCGGCTGCTAATGTAGCTTCTCAGGGCGATGCTGCCGCCATTTTAGCCCGCAAACAGGTACCTATCCTTTGCTATCACCAGATCCGCGACTGGAAGCCTACCGATTCAAAAAATGCGAAGGACTATATCGTACAGGTTGCTGCTTTTAAAGAACACATTAAAATGCTGGCCGACAGCGGTTATCATACCATACTGCCCGATCAGCTTTATGCATACCTCACCAAAGGTGCACCGCTGCCTAAAAAACCTATCATGCTTACGTTTGATGATACCGATCTTGACCAGTTCACCATCGCCAACCCTACGCTCAAAAAGTACGGTTTTAAAGCGGTTTATTTTGTAATGACCGTGTCGTTGGGCCGCCCGCATTATATGACCAAAGAGCAGGTAAAACAACTATCTGCCGAAGGTAATGTTATCGCCAGCCACACCTGGGACCACCACCGTGTTGACCGCTACTCCCATACCTCTACCCTTAAGATCATCGGTAAAAATGGTAAAATAACCAATCGCCCGGTTGACGATTGGGTTACCCAAATTGAAAAACCGACCAAAACATTGGAAGAGATCACCGGCAAAAAGATGGATTACTTTGCTTATCCGTTTGGTATCTGGAACAAAGCCGCCCTACCTGAGCTCAGGAAACGCGGATTTAAAATGGCTTTCCAGTTAGCCGATAAACGCGATCAATCTGATCCACTGATGACTGTTCGCCGTATCCTTGACAGCGGCTACTGGAGCGCTAAAACTTTAAGCAACAGTATCAGAAATAGCTTTTAACCCCGGCCTCATAAAGGCTGAAGGTTTGGAAACGCTTAAACAAAAACGCCTGACTCAAAAAAGTCAGGCGTTTTTGTTATCAATATATTGAAACACGATTTGCTGATCAACGGCTCCCCTTTAGGAGCCTGGGTCTACAAATCCTCCCCCGCCGGCCCTTGTCCTTTGTTTGATGATGGCATACTACCGATGTCTTTTTCATCGGCCTTTAAGTGAACCATTTCGGCTATTATGGTATCATCACCGGTATTTTCACCCAACTCATCATTGTGCAGGTCTGAATCATCATTATTCACAACTGCTGGTTTATGTATTGTTTCCATAATGGTTATTTATTTAATTCCTGTTACCCATCTTAAAGCCTCGTCCAATTCCTCAAGTTTGTAACCTGCAAACTTGCCCGGCAAAATATATTTAAACAGGTGGCTAAACTCACGTACCCCGTCCTGATCGGTCACTACGGCAACTTTGTTCCAACGGGTAAAATACTTAAGACCAAGTCCGATGTTGCCGCACCAGGCACCCGCTGTAAAGTTTTTAATTTTAGTTTCCAGTATCAATAAAAAGTTTATCCGCCCGGTTTGTTTCACCTGCTGCTCAAGCAATGGCCGTAATGCCTTTTCATAATCGCCAATAGTAACATGGCCAACCGCATGCATTCCTAACACATGCGGGGGCAAGTATCTTATATGCTCAAGCATGCTATAAATCCCTGTTTTTTTAATCAGATACAAAAACTGCACCAATAGTCAATTTATAGCAAACAGCGTAAATAATAATAACGAATAATGTCCCGGTGCAAGTACATCAAGTTTGATAAAAAGTATTGAAGAATATTACCAGGCACATAGCAATTTCAATTTTACACTATCTTTGCACAAATGCAGCAAAACAAAACCACATATAGTCAACTCATTAAAAACGAGGCACAAAAGCTTGGCTTTTTGTTTTGCGGCATTGCCAGGGCTGATTTTTTGGAAGACGAAGCCCCCCACCTTGAAGCCTGGCTTAATAAAAACATGCATGGCGAAATGGCGTACATGGAGAACCACTTTGATAAACGCCTTGACCCGCGTCTCCTTGTCGATGGTGCAAAGTCGGTTATATCACTTGGTATAAATTACTATACCGATCAGCAACAGGATGATCCGCTATCGCCCAAAATCTCTAAATACGCTTATGGAATTGACTACCACACGGTGATTAAAGATAAGCTGAGGCTATTACTACAAATCATTAATGAAAAAATTGGTGAAGTAGGCGGCCGTGCGTTTGTTGATTCGGCCCCGGTACTTGATAAGGCATGGGCACGTAAAGCAGGAATGGGCTGGATTGGCAAAAACAGCAACCTGCTCAACAAAAAAGCCGGCTCGTTCTTTTTCCTGGCCGAACTGATCATTGACCTTGAACTGGAATACGATATAGCCCCCACAGCCGATCATTGCGGCACCTGCACCAATTGTATCGACGCCTGCCCTACCGATGCCATAGTTGGCCCATATGTGGTTGATGGCAGCCGCTGCATCTCCTATTTAACCATCGAGCTTAAAAATGAAATTCCGCAGGAGTTTAAAGGTAAAATGGATAACTGGATGTTTGGCTGTGACGTTTGCCAGGATGTTTGCCCCTGGAACCGCTTCTCGGCGTTGAATACCGAACCGGCCTTTATCCCCCACCCAGATTTGCTGCACCTAAAAACTGCCGACTGGCAGGACATTACCCAGGATATTTTTCAAAAAGTATTCAAAAACTCGGCCGTTAAGCGTACAAAATTCAGCGGGTTGAAACGAAATATCGACTTTTTAAAGGTTAAAGGTTAAAGGTTAAAGGTTAAAGGTTAAAGGTTAAAGGTTAAAGGTTAAAGCTGAACGAATCCATGAAGCTTAAGTTTCAAATTATTATCAACAAAAAACCCTCGCATAAATAACTGCAAGGGTTTTCAGTATAAGAATTCTGAAAATCTTTTAATTCTGAAAATTCTGATTCAGAATATTTATCCCTTTTTAAACTTCAGGGCTAACTGGGCCAACATATCATCATTAACCGGTTGGGCCGGTTCATCCTTCTTTTTAAAAGGTTTGTTTTGATACTGCTGGTTTTTAGTATGGTCAGGCTTGGTATATTCTTTTTTTTGATACTCAGGTTTAGGAGCAGCAAGCTGTTGATCTGCCGGCTTTGACTGGGCAGCTTTATTGGCTTGACGTTCTGCTGCTTTTTTGGCGTTCCAGCGCGTATAAATCTCTTCAAGCTTACGCTTGGTATAAAGCGGAAAATCACCCTGCATCATCCATGAGTAATAACTTGGCTCGGCGTTCAACACGTCTTCAACACGCTTGCCTTTATGTTTGCCAAAGTTGATCAACTCCTCACCCTGTTCATTGTAAACCATACGGCCGGCAAAATCAACCGGTTTACTTAGGTTGGTAAACGCGTGCAGCGCTTCAACATCGCCAACAACAGGGATTATTTTATTACCTTTTTTATCCTCCCATTCTACGTTTTCATAACGCTCAATCTGCGCCAGTAAAACCTCCATGGTGGCGCGGGTATCAGCCTCGGCCGAATGTGCATTTTCAATTACTTTATTACAGTAAAACTGGTAAGCAGCCTTTAAGGTACGCTGTTCCATTTGGTGGAATATATTTTGCACATCAACAAAATGGCGCTCATCTAAACTAAATGATACCCCGGCGCGTAAAAACTCTTCCATGAGCATCGGGATGTCGAACTTATTTGAGTTATATCCGGCCAAATCACTATCGGCAATAAAATCGGCAATATCCTGGCCAAGTTCTTTAAATTGCTTTTCGTTCAGTATATGCTCATCATAAATGCCATGCACCAGTGATGACTCGAGAGGGATAGGAATGCCCGGGTGAACACGCCACGTTTTCACTTCCTCGCTGCCACCAGGGTTAAGCTTGATAACAGATATTTCAACTATACGGTCGGCACCGATATTGGTACCTGTTGTTTCAAGATCAAAGAAAGCCAGGGGGCGTTTTAAATTTAATTTCATTTGTAAGTGTTCAGAGATGCAAAGGTCGCAAATGTCCTAAAATTAATTAGCAGAATAAATTTTTTAATTTATTTAATATACCAATTTATTATTTAATTTGATTATCCCTAATTATCACAATTTGTATGAACAGATTTCTTCTTATTCTTTTGATTTTCATTGGCTTATCACACCTTGCGTCGGCCCAGGACTTTGAAACCGGTATGGAAGGACCGGAAATTGATATGGTTAAATATGATAAAGATCCGCAGGCCAACGCCGTTTTTCTAAACGAATTTGGCAAAACCAGGATTGACGAAGTCAGCGACCATATAAGAATGGTATTTACCTATCATGCCAAAATAAAGATCTTCAGTAAAGAAGGCCTTAACAAAGGTACTATTGCAATTCCCATCCATAACGGCGATAATAGTTATGAAGAAGTTCAAAACATTAGCGGAACAACTTATTACAAAGATGATAACGGCATAATTCAACAGGCCGAACTGGACACCAAAAAAGTTTATACCGTAAAAGATTATAAGTATGGCAGTACAGTAAAATTTGTACTACCTGCCTTACGCCCAGGCTGTGTCATTGAATATAAATACGAGGTTGTATCGCCGTATTGGGATTTATTTCATGGATGGAATTTCCAGGATGATGTTCCTAAAGTATACTCTCAATATGAAGTACATATCCCGGGCTTTTGGAACTTTAACGCTTCATTGCGCGGAGCACTGAAACTCACTAAAAGCACTTCGGAAGTTGAACGCGAATGCTTCTCATCCGGAGGCTCTAAAGCCGATTGCTCGCACATTACTTATGCCATGAAAGATATCCCGGCCTTTGTTGAAGAAGATTACATGACAGCGCGAAAAAATTTCCTGTCGGCTATATTTTTCGAACTGGTTGAATGGACAAACCCTTATACCAACGTTAAAAGTGTTATAAGCAAGGAATGGAGTGACGTTGACCGCCAGTTAAAAATATCAGACGGATTTGGCTCCCAGTTAAAACGGACCAGCTTGCTTAAAGAACGCATAGCCCCTGTTATTGCGGGTAAAACGGATGATCTGGATAAAGCTGAAACCATCTACAATTGGGTACAAAAACAGTTAAAATGGAACGATTATATCGGCATAGAAAGTAACGAAGGTATTAAGAAAGCCCTTGATACTCACACCGGCAGTATTGCCGATATCAACTTAACGCTGGTTACCGCATTGAGCGCAGCTGGCTTAAATGCCGAAGCGGTTTTACTTTCAACCCGCGAACATGGAATGGTTAATACGCTTTATCCGGTATTAACCGATTTTAATTATGTAATTGCCCGGCTAACTATTGGCGAAAAAACTTACCTTCTGGATGCTACCGATCCATTGCTTTCGTTCGGGCTTCTGCCGCTCAAGTGCATTAATGACCGCGGCAGGGTAATCAATCTCAATAAGCCATCGTACTGGGTTGAGCTAACTTCACAGCAAAAAGCTGCCACTACCCGTACGCTCGACCTTACTTTGCTTGATAATGGTAAGCTTAAAGGTACCATTGTGAATTATTACAAGGGTTATGATGCTTTTGAAAAACGCAAAGCCATCAAAAAATTCAATACTATCGATGAGTATGTTGAGGATTTTGATGAGAAACAGCCCAAACTCAAGGTATTGAATTACGAAATTACAAACCTCGACAGTCTCGACAACCCGTTAAGGGAAAAATTTGAGGTTGAAATTGACGCATTTGATAACCTTAATCATGATAAATTAGCGTTCAATCCCTTCCTTTGGGAAAAGCGCACCACCAATCCGTTTAAACTGGCCGAACGTGATTATCCTGTTGACTGGGCTTTTGCATCAGATAAGAGGCTGATATTAGTAATGCACCTGCCCCAGCAGTATATTGTTGAAGCACCTCCGCAGGTAGTTACCTATTCATTGCCCAACAAAGGCGGCATGTTTGCTACAACCTTTGAAACACAAGACAATACCTTCACTTTTTCAAATATAACGCAGCTCAATAAATCAGTTTACGATTCGGCCGAATACCCCTACCTGAAGGAATTTTTTAACAAGATCATCCTAACCGAAAAAGGAGACATGATCTTCAAGAAAAAATAATGAAAGCATTTTTTACTATCCTTTTTATATTTTCGGCGGTAACCTGTGTAAAAGCACAGGAAAACTATGACGTATCACTCATTTCAAAAGACCTTTTGCCTTATGCCAGCTCCGTTGTGCGAAATGAAGAGATAACCACCGAGGTAAAAGACCTTGACAATACCTGGCTACATGTAAAGATGGCTGTTACAGTTCTAAATAAAAACGGAGATGATGATGGGGAGATCAGCATCTGGCACAGCAAAAACCGTGTTATAAAAGATGTTAAGGGGATCATTTACAACCAATACGGAAAGCCGGTTAGCAAATTTAGCGAAAGTGATTTTGATGATGTTAGCGAACATGATGGTTTCAGCCTCTTTAGCGATGTTAAAATCAAACACTATCGTCCAATGACAACCGACTATCCCTATACTGTAAGCTACGAATATGATGTAAAATCGAAACAAACACTGGTGTTTAAAGATTGGGAGCCAAATCCGTCAACCGGTGTAGCCGTCGAAAAAAGTTCATACACATTTATCTGTAAGCCCGATTTTAAAATCAGGTATAAAGAGGTAAACGTTCCATCAAAGATGGTTATTGGCACCAATAAAGACGGATTAAAAACATATAAATGGCAGGTGAGCAATTTAAAAGCTGTCAGATATGAACCTTACAGCCCACTTCGCACCGCAAACTTAGTCTACGTTAAAATTGCCCCCGAAAATTTCAGCTATGGCGGTATAAACGGTTCGTTTACCAACTGGCGTGAGCTTGGATTATGGCAATATAATAAGCTTAATATAGGCAGGCAGCAGTTATCGCCACAAACTGTTGCCCGTATGAAAGAGCTTACCAGTGATGTTTCCGATCCTAAGCAAAAAGCCCGTAAAATCTATGAATATATGCAGGGCAAAACGCATTACATCAATATTTCGATTGGCATTGGCGGATTTCAACCCTTCCCCGCATCAGATGTGGACGAGCAAAACTATGGGGATTGTAAGGCTTTGGTTAACTATACCCAGGCATTGTTTAAAGCAGTTGATATTGATTCATATTATTGCGTAGTTGAATCGGGAAGTGCTAAAGTAGGAATGCTTCCTGATTTTGCAAGCATGGATCAGGGCAATCATGTTATTTTATGCCTGCCTTTTAAAAGTGATACTACCTTTTTAGAATGTACCAATCAAAACTATCCTTTCGGCTTTTTAGGCGACTTTACCGATGACCGTATTGTTTTAGCCTGTACACCGGAAGGAGGTAAATTGATTCATACACCTAAATACACGTCACAAGCTAATTTGGAGCAACGTCAGGCTAACCTTTCAATATCTCCGGAGGGCGAACTTACAGGATCAATAATAACCAATTTCAAAGGGGCCGATTACGACGATCGCGAGCATGTGATCTACGAATCAAAAACGGAGCAAATAAAAGATCTCAAAAGAATATACCCCATTAATAACCTGAATATTGAAAGCGCCGACCTGAAACAGTTTAAAAACGACCGACCCTATACAACCGAAAACCTGAAGATCTCCGCACGTGACTATGGATCAGTAACCGATGGAAAAATTGTATTTCTGGCCAATCCGGTTAATAGGATAAGCACTGTGCTGCGCGAGGTGCGCAACCGCCGTAACGATGTTTACATTAACAGGGGTTACACCAATGAAGATGAAATTACCTATACCCTACCTGCAGGATATAAGGTTGATATGCGCCCCAAAAAAGTAAGTATTGAAAAACCTTTCGGAAAGTTTGAATCAAGCGCAACGGTAAATGGAGATAAGCTGGTATACAGCCGCAAGCTGCAACTTATTGATGGCACTTACAACAAGGATACCTATCAGGAACTGGTCGACTTTTATCAGTCAATTGCTGATGTGGATAATGACAACGTTACCTTAGTTAAAGGTAACTAAATATTACGATACCGAGGATAATGCCAAGCACCATGATCACATAAAGCATAATCTCGGTGCCTGCAAAACGCTTGTACTTAGTCCAGAAAGAGTAATCGTTTTTTTTGTCGGCCATGATGGTGCAAAATTATTGAAAATAAATGCACAAATTAGCTCAAATTTTAACGAATTACACGAAGGCGATTTCAGCTTGATATTGGTGTAATTCGCAAAAATCCTTCAAAAATTTGTGTTACTTAATTCATGCTCGTAGGTACATTTTCAATAGAACCGGCCCTTGAAAAGTATTTGTACAGCGAGGGATCGTGTAGTTTTACGATGATCACTCCACGGCGCGAGCTGGCATGCACAACATATCCATTTTGCAGGTAAACACCAACATGGCTAAACTGCTTGCCATCGAAATCAAAAAATACCAGGTCGCCTTCCTTTAGCTCATCTTCATATTTTCGTTTGATGACGGAGATCTGCTTGCTGGTCATGCGGGGAATGGTGATGCCATAAACCTGTTGTTCCAGCAGAAATGCCAAGCCGGAGCAATCAATACCATCTTTATCAAGCCCGCCAAATCTATAGGGCGTTCCCATCCATTGATCAATGAAAGCATAAAGACGGCCGTTTTGGATCTCCCCCCTGTCTACCCCCATAATTTCGGAGTATTTTGAGGCGATATCAGGCGAAGGGTTAACCACTTCACCCGGCTGGCCGCGCATAGCGGCCTTGCGCGAATGACATGAGCTTAATATAAAAGGGGAAAGGAAAAATAAAAACAAATAAAAACTACGGCGCAGATATATGCTCATAAAGTAAAATTAACTTTAAACTTTATTGAGAAGATACAGATGTTTTTAACATATTAACATGGGGTAGAGTCGGTAAGTCCGATGTCCGGACTCGCCGTCTTACAAATCAACTCTTCACCACCCTTTGGATCTCATCCAGTTTCATAAGTGCCTCAACCGGGGTCAAAGTATTTACATCAAGGTTATTCAACGTATCACGGATCTTTACCAGTACAGGGTCATCTATCGAAAACATCTGCATTTGTACAGCTTGTTTCTGCACCTTGCGGATACTCTCTTTAATATGTTCGCCGCCGGTACGTTCGTTTTCCAGCTTCTTTAGGATCTCGTTGGCACGGCTTAGCACTTTTGAGGGCATCCCGGCCAGTTTAGCTACGTGGATCCCGAAGCTGTGTTCGCTGCCACCCGGTACCAGCTTACGTAAAAAGATGATCTGCTGGCCTACTTCTTTTACCGATACGTTAAAATTTTTAACCCGGTTAAATGAGTTGCTCAGCTCGTTAAGCTCATGATAATGTGTAGCAAACAGGGTTTTAGCCCTCGCTGTTGGATGGTTATGCAGGTATTCGGCAATGGACCAGGCAATCGAAATACCATCATACGTTGATGTTCCGCGACCGATCTCATCCAACAGGATCAGGCTTCTGTCGCTCAGATTATTGAGGATGCTTGCCGTTTCATTCATCTCCACCATAAAGGTTGATTCTCCGGATGAAAGGTTATCCGAAGCTCCTACCCTTGTAAAGATCTTATCAACCAGGCCTATTGACGCAGCTTTAGCCGGCACAAAACAGCCCATTTGGGCCATCAGTACTATCAAGCCTGTTTGCCTTAATAAAGCCGACTTACCCGCCATATTAGGGCCGGTAATAATGATGATCTGCTGGGTTTCTGAATCGAGATAAACGCTGTTGGTGATGTACTCCTCGCCTATTGGCAGGTTCTTTTCAATAACAGGGTGGCGACCGCCCTTAATGTCAAGTACCTTACTTTCATTAATTTCGGGCTTAACGTAGTAGTTTTTAATGGAGATGGTTGCAAAGTTGAGCAGCACATCCAAACGGGCTATCAGTTGGGCATTCAACTGGATTGGCTTAATATATTCGGCCAGTGAATACAGCAGGTCATTATATAATTGTGTTTCAAGCGCCAGGATCTTTTCTTCGGCGCCTAAAATCTGTTCTTCATATTCTTTAAGCTCGGGCGTGATATAACGCTCGGCATTAACCAGCGTTTGCTTACGGATCCATTCGGAGGGTACTTTATCCCTATGGGCGTGGGTAACCTCCAGGTAGTAACCAAATACGTTATTGAACGACACTTTAAGTGACGGGATGCCGGTTAACTCAGCTTCACGTTTCTGGATCTCGAGCAGGTAACCTTTACCGCCAAAGGCGATCTTACGCAGCCTGTCAAGCTCTTCATTAATCCCCTCGTTCATTACAGAGCCTTTTACCAGCATCACCGGCGGCTCGGGGTTCAATTCACGTTCTATCTTTTCGCAAATCAGTGCACAGGGGTTAAGCTGCTCACCTATAGCCCGCAGCGGAGCACTTTGTGATGATTCCGCAATACGTTTAATTTGAGCTATGGCGGTGAGGGCCTTTTTTAACTGGCAAACCTCGCGCGGATTAGCTTTTTGTAAACCTATTTTTGAGATGAGCCTCTCCAAATCACCTATCTGGCGCAGGTATTGGAGCAGTTCTTCTCTTAACTCTTCATTTTCTATCAGGTATTCAACCACGCCTAAACGATCGTTAATAGCCTTGATCTGCTTCAGCGGCATCACAATCCAGCGGCGCAGCAAACGCGCGCCCATGGGCGAACAGGTATGATCAAGCACATCAACCAGCGTCATGGCGTTTTCGTTAGCCGAGCCAACCAGCTCCAGGTTGCGAATACTGAACCTGTCGAGCCATAGGTACCTGTCTTCTTCTATCCTGCTGATGGCCGAAATATGGCCCAGGTTGCGGTGTTCTGTTTCGTTCAAATAATGAATAGCGACACCGGCAGCTATGATACCTAAATTTAGTTTATCGATACCAAAACCTTTGAGCGATTTAACTCCGAAATGCTTGAGAAGCGTTTCATTTGCATAATCGCCGCTGTAAGGCCATTCGTCAAGAGCATAGGTATAAAAGCGGTCGCCATAAGTATCCTTAAAATCGCGTGTACGGCTTTTAGGATAGATCACCTCGCTGGGCGAAAAACTTTGCAGCAGCTTATCAATATAATCGCTGTTGCCCTGGGCGGTCATGAACTCGCCGGTCGAAATA
This sequence comes from Mucilaginibacter sp. SJ, assembly GCF_028993635.1. Classification (NCBI taxonomy): domain Bacteria; kingdom Pseudomonadati; phylum Bacteroidota; class Sphingobacteriia; order Sphingobacteriales; family Sphingobacteriaceae; genus Mucilaginibacter; species Mucilaginibacter sp. SJ. Next base: position 6,570,919 of record NZ_CP118631.1, on the reverse strand, counting down.
TCAATCAGGGCAATGCCTATTGTATTTTTTTCAAAATGCAGCGAAGCCAGGTAGTTATTGCTTTTTTGCTGCAGGATGTTATCATTGGTGGCCACGCCGGGTGTAACCAGTTCGGTTACGCCACGCTTAACAATGGTTTTGGTAGTTTTGGGATCTTCCAGCTGATCGCAGATGGCTACACGCTGCCCTGCGCGTACCAGCTTAGGCAGGTAAGTATCCAGCGAATGGTGCGGAAAACCGGCAAGCTCAATATGTGTAGCGGCGCCGTTTGCCCGGCGGGTAAGCACGATGCCCAAAATACCGGCAGCCTTTACGGCGTCTTCGCCAAATGTTTCATAAAAATCGCCCACCCTAAACAGCAGCAAAGCACCGGGGTACTTTACTTTGATAGCATTATATTGCTGCATTAAGGGGGTTTCTTTGGTAGTATCTTTAGCCAAGCGGTTACTCCTTCTGTTAATCGGGTAAAGTTAATGCATTGGCAGGTGTTTTAGGGCATTGTTGAAAAGTTGGGGGAGTGTGGATATGTAGCAAATAAGTGTACCTGCCGCACTGATTAATCGTATCCGTTTCTGTCGAAGCCCTACCTCGCCACCAACTTCCCGTTCACAATCCTATCCGTATAATCCTGGATCAGGGCTTTACAATCCTGCATGCCTTTTTGCATTTCGGCGTTGGGTTGCGCGGTCATCAGATTTTTCTCCAATCCTTTATCACTCACGGCAAAAATGCCGGTGAAGTTTTTACCATCAAACAGGTAAGTATAATTTCCCTGCATAAACTGGTAGATATTCCCTGTTGAGTTAATCACCCTTGGCTGCTCATCGGGTTGGTTACTCACCAAGCTCCTCCCCCATGATCTGAAAGGTTTGTTATAACCAATCAGATCCACCACAGTTGGGTAAATATCCATTTGCGATGCCAGATCGGTACGCACGCCTTTAAGATTGTAGGTATTGTTGGCACTGTAAAACAGGATAGGCACCGCGAAACGGTTCACCTGCTTGCTGTACTCAGGATAATAAGTTTGACTGGTGTGATCGGCCGTGATCACAAAAATGGTATTATTAAACCATGGCTGCGTTTTAGCATAATTGAAAAAAATCCGCAGTGAATTATCCGTATACTGAACACATTTATCAATAGCCAGCGGACCACCCTTAAACCTCGATTTATATTTTTCGGGCAGCTGATATGGATCATGCGATGACAGGGTGAACAGCGTAGCCATAAAGGGTTGTTTCTGATTGCTCAGCGTACGCCCCACGAACTGGAAAAAATGTTCATCCCAAATGCCCCAGATACCGTCAAAATCTTTATCGTCGTTGTATTCTGTACGGCCATAATAATTTTTATATCCCAAAATGCTGCCAAAACCCTGAAATCCCATCGACCCGTTGGCTGCCCCGTGAAAGAACGAAGTTTGATACCCCATGCTATCGCAAACCGATACTACCGACTGGATCTGTTGTTTGGCATATGGCGATGAAGTAAAAGCATTTTGAAACGAAGGAATCCCCGCCAATACCGACGACATGGCATGGATTGATTGCCTGCCCGTTGCATAGGCATTGGTAAATATGAGACTGCTGTTGGAGAGTGAATCCAAAAACGGTGTATAGGATTTAAATCCCGGTATATTAATATTACGGTTCATACTGCCCCAATACTCGCGGGCCATACTTTCGAGTATAATGATCACCACATTGGGTTTATTAGCCGGTTTGGTGTTGTATTGTTTTATGGGTTTGATGTTGGTTTTAATATAAGCCTCATCCGTCCAGTGCTGGAGTTTGTAGTTGTTGGTGCCCAGTGTCCTGAAAATAGCGAACGGCGTGTTCAGCACAATATCGCCCTGGTTGGGTACGGCGATGTGTTTATAAGCATCAACCATATTAATAGGCCGTGTACTGTGTGCAAAATCACCCCTGATGCCTCCGATAACCAGCGTCAGAATGAGCAGGAACGACACTATCGATGATAAGAAATATACTTTTTTTTCCCTTACCGCGGCAGATTTTAACTTCACCCGGTTATAGAGCCAGATCCAGCAAAGTGAACACAATATAAATATGATGATCACATACCAGTAAGCTTCCGAAAAATGCGTAAACAATAGTTTTTTGTTGTTCTCGTCAGCCAACACATCAAGTGTTGCCTTGGTTGAACGTACCTGGCTAAAGCGATAGTAAATGATATCAACAAAGTTGGTAGCGTAAGCAAGTAAGTTGGTAATAAAGTACAGTATAGCCATACCTTTCTGAAACCGGGGCCTGGTGTTTACCGTGAGGGGTAAAACGCTAAACAGGATGAATAAACTGTTAATATAAAGCAGTGCCGTGGTATCAAAGGCCATACCGTAATAGCACAATTTAAGCAGCGCCCAAAAGCTGTCAACTGCAAACAGGTGCGTATTAAAAGCAAAGAATAATACCCTTGCAATAAAATAAAACAAATACCCCAAAAACAGCCTGTATAAAAGTACTTTATATTCGGCCAACCTCAATTTACTTTCCATGAAAAACGCGTTGCTTTAGTTTCCCCAAAGATTTGACCGGCAGGGATTGATCAAACCCAATTTTCCCCGGGAAGCTAATAGGAAGCGAAAGTAAAGAAAATTGGATAACAATTATTTAATGCTAAATCAACAGTGATTTAATGACATTCAGTTAGCAAATAAGGGTAATTGATATTGCGGGCATAGACAGGTGAACTGAAATAATGCCAGGATTATTATATCCATATCCCCTGTTGGATATCTTAAAATTACTTATTAACTTTGCAACACAAAGTACTTTTAAATATACAATTATTCTATGGGAGACCATATAACAACATATCAAAAACTAAAATTATAGAGTATGGACCTTTTTGTAGATGAACATTCGATAGTGCGCAGGATCTGGGGCAAGGCAGATACCATCCTGTTCATTTTTGCAGGTGCAGCAGCCGAGTTTGCTTTAAATAAGGCTGTCGACTGGCTTTATTTCACCGGAAAACTCCCTGCCGATCCTTTAGCGCGATTGTTTAGCACTGTAGCTTATTCCCGGCAGATCATTTTTTCGGGGCGTGAAGAGGCGTTAAAGGCCATCGATAAAATAAACGCCATACATAAAGGAGTTGAAACGGCCCGTGGTTCCCAAATACCCGACTGGGCTTATCGTGATGTGCTGTTCCTGTTGATCGATCTGTCCATCCGTTCATATGAATTACTGGAAAAGCCTCTTAGCGCAGCCGAAAAAGCCGAAGTGTTTAATGTATTTAACCGGGTTGGCAAACGAATGCAGCTAACAGGTCTGCCAATAGATTATCAACACTACCAGCAAATGCGACAAGAACATCTTCAAAACAACTTAATTAACAGCGATTTTACTGCCGACTTATACCGTCAGTATAAAAAACATCTTGGTTTTGCCCGGTACCAGATTCTGAAGCAGGCACAGTTGCTAACCGTGCCCACGCAGGTTAGCCAGGAACTGCTGCTGGGTAAAATAGCCTGGCTTTGGCCTGTATTAAAGGTATACAAGGCAATAAAGAATCTTAAACCCGGAAAGTTTTTAAGGGATGCCCTCCTGCCGGTACAATACAAAATCCAGATCCAGGGAATGGACCAGGCATACGCTTTAAATTAATCCATGAAAACAGCTATTAAACATTTCGGGATCTTTGTACAGCAGCAGGCGCTCTCCTGCCTGTTCCCGGTTTTGGTATTTGCCATGCTGGCACTTTCGCATTTGTTTACAGGCATTTTGCCCCGGTATGACTTTATGCTGATAGCCTGCCTGCTTATCCAGGCTGCTTTATATTACACCGGGATCGAAACTAAGGATGAAGTACTGGTAATTTGCATATTTCATCTGCTGGGCCTGGTGATGGAGCTTTTTAAAGTTCACTACGGCTCATGGGCCTATCCTGAATTTGCTTATCTGAAAATAGGCGGAGTTCCGCTATATAGCGGCTTTATGTATGCCAGCGTTGCCAGCTATATGTGCCAAGCCTGGCGAAGGCTAAACCTGCAAATACAAAACTGGCCTAACCGCTACATTGCCCGCACTATAGGTATTTTGATATACTTTAATTTTTTCAGCAATCATTTTATGCCCGATATCCGCTATGGCATAGGCGTGCTGATCCTTTATTTTTTCAGGCAGTCGGTTGTAGTTTTTCATTTACGGAGACGGGCGTATCGCATGCCAACTATATTGTCATTTATGCTTATTGGCTTTTTCATCTGGCTTGCCGAAAATATAGCTACCCGGCTTGGAGCCTGGCGCTATGCCTACCAGCACCATGCCTGGACAGTAGTAAATTATCAGAAAATAAGCTCCTGGGCCTTCCTGGTAATTGTAAGCTTTATCATTGTTGCCGAATTAAAATTACTAAAAGATAGCACAAAACCGTTACCGGTGTTATCAGCTTGAATACTTTCACAATGTCAAGCTCAGTAATTCAAGTAAAGGGGCTAAGCATAAAAGAAGTTTCTTCGGTTCCTTCACGTATGTCTGAAATAGCTTGCTGCCAAAGTCCCCAAATCCGAAATCGAAATTCCGAAATCCGAAATTATAATGAAATCATAATTCTCTGATCACCCGGCATGGATTTCCTGCAGCAACTACATTTGCCGGAATACTTTTGGTCACCACACTTCCTGCACCTATTGTCGTATTATCACCTATGATGACTCCGGGACAAACAATTACACCACCACCCAGCCACACGTTATTGCCAATAGTAATAGGTGCCGCATATTCGGGGCCTTTGATCCGTTCGGCAGCTATGACCGGGTGATAGGCTGTATAAAGCTGCACATTGGGCGCCAGGAACACGTTATCACCGAAGGTAACACGGGCACAATCCAATATAATGCAGTTAAAATTCAGAAACAGGTTATCCCCGGCTATTATATTAAAGCCATAATCACAGTAAAAAGGCGATTGAATATCAATATTGCCTTTAAAGCTTCCCAGCAGTTGTTTTAACAGGGCTGTTTTGGTTTCCTTGTCATCATAGCTTGTTGCATTATATTGTGTAAACAATTGCCGGGCTTTTGAACGGGCGGCAACAAGTTCGGCATCCCCTGCATTGTACAGTTCGCCGGATGTCATTTTTTCAAGTTCAGTCATAGGGTAATGTTTGCATATGCAGGTTACAGGCAAATATAAGTGTTCAATATTTAACCGGCCACTCATCAACAATGCAAACTCTGTTATAATTCATTGCATTACCAGGTCATTTGCTTCAATAGTGTGGTTGATGAGCCTGACTTTCGATTCATTTCAAATTCCAAAAACTATTCACCTCTCGTCAAGTTATACTAATAGTTAACTTTTCATAAATAAAAAGAAAAAAATATGAAAAATTTAAGAATAACAGCCGCAGCTATCGCACTGTCATTAGCCGGCTCTTTGGCATTAGCTAACGGACACCAGGCTCAAAATACCGGTGTATCAGTAAAAAAGTACACATTGACCACTGATACTGTGCCAGATAAAAATAAAAAGAAACCAAAAACGCCGGTACCCACACCAAAACCAACAGATCCGGTGCCAAGTCCAACGCCGACACCAGCACCAACGCCTACTGATCCAAATCGGGTACCAACTCCTGCGCCAACGCCAACGCCAACACCAAACCCTTCACCAACACCTAATACCCCTAATCCGGAGCCGCAGCCAAATACGCCTAACCCAAGCCCTATACCAAATACGCCAAGCCCGACAACACCAAGCCCGACACCTAATCCGTCGAGCCCGACCAGGCCAGCAAGTCCTGGTCAATAATCATAGGTCGGTTTTAAAATATGAACGCCCCGGGGGATATTGCAACCCGGGGCGTTCATGTTATATATTTCTAATTGTATTTAGTTACTCACCTGGGTAAACGTATAAGGCAGATTAGTGAATGTACCACCTAATATCTGCGACGTTTCAATAGATGCTATGGTACCATCATCATTATAGTTTACCTTTTTGGTGGTCATACTATAGGTACCGGTTATCACATTTTTTGATGGATCTATAGAGGTAATTATGATAGAACCCGAACCTGGCTCAACCACACCTACCTGATTATAAGATGTACCGCCAGTTGATGTGAAATAAGCCATATTTACCCTGTTGGTAGCGTCAACCTTATAAGTAGCCACCGGAAAAGTATTGACATTGGTAGCATTAGCATCACTTAAAGTAATCGTCCATTTTACTCTTTTCAGGTCAGCAGTACCAACTACACTAAATGATTTTGTTTTAGCAGTGGCATCATAATTTATAGTAGCGGTAACATCATCAGGGATCCATGATGTACCATTTATAGTTGCGGCAAGTATTTGGTCGGAAGTAGTGGAAGCAGAAGTAACAACGTCCTTTTTACAGCCCTGGAATATTATAGCTGATAAAACGAACAGCATTAATAGTTGGATTTTCCTCATATATAAATTTTATGCAAATAACGATGTTTAAGAAGTAATAATCACAACCGAAATTACTTTTTTCACATATTTTAACATTCGCCGGCATGGCGGCTTTTAATAGTTAAGCCCCAATTATAATACAATTCATTTTATTTAACCATATTAGGCCGAAATTTTTAAACATGATCAACGTAAACGAATATTTTGAAGGTGCCGTAAAATCACTGGCATACACTACCCCGCAGGGCCGCTCAACCATTGGCGTTATTGAGCCCGGCGAATATGAATTTGGCACATCAAGCCACGAAACCATGACCGTAATTGAAGGCAGTCTTGAAGCCCTCCTGCCCGGCCACGACAAATGGCAAACATTTACCAACGGCCAAACTTTTGAAATTGAAGCCAATACTTCATTTAAAGTAAAAACAGAAATACAGAGTTCTTATTTGTGTACTTATAAGTAGTTGGCAGTTCATGGCCTATAGATCATGGTTCATGGTTGATAGCTCATGGTTAACTAAAGGTAATCACTCTCCCAAATACAATTTAAAGACTTAGTCAATTGATATTCAGACTTACGAAGTTTCGAAAACTTCGTAAGTCTTTCAGTACTCAGCATTCTGTTAATTCCTTAATTCTATAAATTCCGGTTCAGACAATTAAACTATTCTTTTGGTACTTTGCAAAAGGCATTGTATTGTGCACGTGCGGTACGCTGAAAATTCTCCTATCTTATCGCCACCAAACTCTTGCACCTCTGGCACCTCCTGCCGTTATGCTCCAATGGCTTCGCTTCCTCAATTAATCCAATTCTCAACGATGATCCATGAGCCATCAACTATGAACATACACTCCAAATCCTACTAATCACATAGAGAAACACCACAAAATTTAATTTGGTTATAGCTAAAAAGTCAGCTTTAATAAATGTATTGCACAAGTTTGGTATAACTTTATATTGATTCTAAATAATTTTTTTCGTACTTTCATTTTGTACATCATAATATTTATCTCTTTTTGTTGAGATAATGTTAAATAATTATGATTTAAATAATTGATTTTTTAGAAATCTTTAAAAATTACCGTAAATTTTATAATTTATTTGAGTTTTGGTAACTTCGTGGTTACACCCCTTATAAAATTGTAAACGGTTTAATTTAAACAATGGATCAAACTGATAGCCACCAGGGTCTTTACAGACCGGAATTTGAACACGATTCGTGCGGAACGGGATTTATAACCAATATCAACGGTCATAAAACCAACCAAATTATTGATAACGCGTTAACCATGCTTGAAAACATGGAACATCGTGGTGCGTGCGGATGCGACCCCGAGAGCGGGGACGGTGCGGGAATTTTAATACAATTGCCCCATGAGTTTTTAATGGAAGAATGCTCAAACCTTGAGATCAGCCTGCCGGAACCCGGCGAGTATGGTGTAGGTATGATATTTTTACCTAAAGATTCGGCCCAGAAAAAGGCCTGCCGTACCATTATTAACAATGCTATTGAAAAATTAGGTTTACATAAGCTGGGCGAGCGTAAGCTTACCGTTGATTCATCAGTTATTGGTGAAACAGCCCGCCAGGCCGAGCCTGATATTGAGCAAATTTATATTGCAAGACCGCATCATATTACCAACGCCGATGATTTTGAACGCAAATTATTCGTGCTCAGAAGGTATATCAACAAAACCATTACTGAAACGGTAGCCGGCGCTTCTGATAATTTTTATTTTACATCATTAAGCTGTAAAACCATTATTTACAAAGGGCAGCTTACTACCTACCAGCTGCGTAAATACTATACTGATCTTTCTGATCCGCGTATCGCATCGGGCTTTGCCATGATCCACTCGCGTTTCTCTACCAATACTTTCCCTTCATGGAAACTGGCCCAGCCATTCCGCTTAATTGCGCATAACGGCGAGATCAATACTCTTACAGGTAACTTAAACTGGTTTTATGCCGGCCTGAAATCATACGCTTCGTCTTACTTTACTGCCGAAGAAATGGACATGTTGTTGCCGGTGATTGATAACAACCAGTCGGATTCTGCCTGCCTGGATAATATCATTGAAATATTGTTGCACTCCGGCCGTTCATTGCCGCATGTAATGATGATGCTGGTGCCTGAAGCATGGGATGGCAACGAAGCCATGGATCCGCTTAAAAAAGCGTTCTACGAATTTCACGCTACTTTGATGGAGCCATGGGATGGACCTGCCGCTATTACCTTTACCGATGGTAAACTGGTAGGTGCCCTGCTTGACCGTAACGGCTTGCGCCCGCTACGTTTCGTAATCACCAATGATGGTCGTGTAATAGCAGCATCAGAAGCCGGCACTTTAGCTATCGACGAAAGCACTGTTTTACGCAAAGGCCGCTTACAGCCTGGTAAAATGTTATTGATCGATACTGAAAAAGGCCGCATCATCACTGATGAAGAGATCAAGCAACAAATTGCATCACAGCAGCCATACGGCCGCTGGTTAGAGAATTATAAAATTAACCTGAGCGAGCTTTCAGAACCACGTTTGGCTTTCGCCAGCTTGTCTGAAGCCTCTGTATACCGTTACCAGCAGGTATTTGGCTACAGCCGTGAGGATATCGACACCATCATTAAACCGATGGCATTAGACGGCAAAGAGCCTGTAGGCTCAATGGGTACCGATGTGCCTTTGGCTATCCTTTCGGATAAACCTCAGCACCTGTCAAGCTATTTCAAACAATTCTTTGCCCAGGTAACCAACCCGCCAATCGACCCGATCCGTGAGCGTTTGGTGATGAGCCTTGCTACCTTTATCGGTAACAATGGCAACCTGTTAGACGAAGATAAAATGCACTGCCATTGCGTGGTATTGAAACACCCGATATTGAAAAACCACCAGTTAGAAAAACTGCGCAGTATCGATACCGGCCTGTTCCACGCTAAAACCCTGCAAACATACTTTAAGGCTGATGGCCTGCCGGGTTCATTGGAAAAAGGCATTGCCCGCCTTTGCCGCTATGCCGAAGATGCCGTTGATGACGGCTTCGAAGTATTGATCCTTTCGGATCGTGCGGTTGACTCTGAGCATGCTCCTATCCCTACCCTGCTTGCTGTATCGGCAGTACACCACCACCTGATCCGCAAAGGTCGCCGTGGCGCTGTTGGTCTGGTTGTTGAAACCGGCGATGCCTGGGAAGTGCATCACTTTGCCTGCTTACTGGCCTTTGGTGCTACAGCTATCAACCCATACCTGGCGCTTTCAACTATTGAAACGCTTAAAGATAACGGCAGCCTTGAAACCAGTTACGATATCAAAAAGCTGCGTAACAACTACGTTAAATCTATTAACGATGGCTTGCTGAAGATCTTCTCGAAAATGGGGATCTCAACCTTACAGTCATACCATGGCGCACAGGTATTCGAGATCCTTGGTTTGAACAAGTCAGTTGTTGACAAATACTTCCACGGTGCAGTTACCCGTATAGGCGGTTTAGGCCTTGACGAAATTGCCCGCGAAGCCCTTTGCAAACACAAAATGGGCTTTGAAGCTAAAGGAGCTGACAACCTGTTACCTGAAGGTGGTATCTACCAGTGGAAACGCCGCGGCGAAGCCCACTTGTTTAATCCTACTACCGTTCACCTGTTACAGCACGCCACACGTACTAATAGCTACGAGGTATATAAGAACTACGCTAAGGTAGTTAACGAGCAAACTGAAAAGCACTTCACCATCCGTGGTTTACTTGATTTTGCCCACCACCGCGAATCAATCAGCATTGATGAGGTTGAACCTGCAGAAAGCATCATGAAGCGTTTTGCTACAGGTGCCATGTCATTCGGCTCTATCTCGCACGAGGCGCACAGCACCATGGCTATTGCCATGAACCGCATTGGCGGCAAAAGCAATACCGGTGAAGGTGGCGAGGATGAAATGCGTTACGACAAATTGCCAAACGGCGATTCATTACGTTCAGCAATTAAGCAGGTAGCATCAGGCCGTTTTGGGGTAACTTCAAACTACCTTACAAATGCCGATGAGTTACAGATAAAAATGGCGCAGGGCGCAAAACCAGGTGAAGGCGGTCAGCTGCCGGGCCATAAGGTTGACGACTGGATCGCTAAAACCCGCCATTCTACCCCGGGTGTAGGTTTGATCTCACCTCCGCCGCACCACGATATTTACTCTATCGAAGATTTGGCACAACTAATCTTCGACCTTAAAAATGCTAACCGTGCAGCACGTATCAACGTTAAGCTGGTATCAAAAGCAGGTGTGGGTACTATTGCAGCAGGTGTTGCTAAAGCTCACGCCGATGTGATCCTGATTGCCGGTTATGACGGTGGTACAGGCGCATCGCCAATAAGCTCTATCAAACACGCCGGTTTACCATGGGAACTTGGTTTAACCGAAGCTCACCAAACACTGGTACGCAACAAACTGCGTAGCCGTGTGGTATTACAAACAGATGGTCAGCTGAAAACCGGCAGGGATTTGGCTATCGCTGCCCTGATGGGTGCCGAAGAATGGGGTGTAGCTACTGCTGCCCTTGTTGCAGGCGGCTGTATCATGATGCGTAAATGCCACTTAAATACCTGTCCTGTAGGTGTTGCTACCCAGGACCCTGAATTGCGCAAATTATTCTCGGGCAAACCTGAGCATATCGTAAACCTGTTCCGCTTTATGGCTGAGGAATTACGTGAGATCATGGCCGAGCTTGGTTTCCGCACCATTCATGAAATGGTTGGCCGCGTACAATTCCTGAAAGTAAAAGATAACCTGCAAAGCTGGAAAGCCAAAAAGATTGATCTTAGCGGCATCCTGCACCCGGTTACCAACACCAAAGGCATGACCCTGTACAACAGTGAATCACAGGATCATGGCATGGCCAATATCCTTGACTGGAAACTATGGGAAGCTGCGAAGCCTGCTATTGAAGATAAAACCCCGGTATTTGCTTCGTTTGATGTGATTAACGTTGACCGAACCATCGGTACCTTGTTATCTAACGAGATCTCTAAAGTTTATGGTTCGGCTGGTTTACCTGACAATACTGTTAACTTCAAATTTAAAGGTTCGGCCGGTCAAAGCTTTGCAGCATTCACCACTAAAGGTGTTTCTTTCGAATTGGAAGGCGAAGCTAACGACTATGTAGGTAAAGGTCTCTCGGGTGCCCAGATAGCTGTTTATCCTGCTGCCAATGCAACCTTTGTACCTGAAGATAACATCATCATCGGTAACGTAGCCCTTTATGGCGCTACATCAGGTGAATTGTTTGTAGGTGGTATGGCCGGCGAACGTTTCGCGGTACGTAACTCTGGCGCTACCACTGTTGTTGAAGGTATCGGCGACCATGGTTGCGAGTACATGACCGGTGGTCGTGCGCTTATTCTTGGTAATACAGGCCGCAACTTTGCAGCCGGTATGAGCGGAGGTATAGCATGGGTTTACAATCCTGAAGGTACGTTTGCAGAAAACTGCAATACCGAAATGGTTGACCTTGACCCGCTAAGCGTACAAGACGAAGAGCAGATCCTCACCCTGCTGCGTAAACACATCACTTTAACCGGCAGCAAGCTGGCGCAAAAGATACTAAACAACTGGAATGAAGCATCAACCCAGTTTGTGAAAGTATTCCCGAGAGAGTATAAAAAAGTATTAGAGAAATTACAATATCAAACCATAGGCTAAGAAATGGGAAAACCTACAGGATTTCAGGAGTTTAATCGCGAACTTCCATCAAAAGTTCCGGCTGCTGAACGCGTTAAGAACTATAACGAATTTGTGAATTTATATACTGAAGAGAAGCTTAACCAGCAATCGGCCAGGTGTATGAATTGCGGTATCCCTTTCTGCCATTCGGGATGCCCCCTTGGTAATATCATTCCTGAGTTTAACGACGCTGTGTATCGTAAAAACTGGGAAGAAGCTTACCATATATTATCATCAACTAATAACTTCCCTGAGTTTACGGGCCGCATCTGCCCTGCCCCATGCGAATCTGCATGTGTGTTAGGCATCAACAAGCCGCCTGTTGCTATTGAGGAAATTGAGCGCCACATCATCGAGATCGCTTATGAGAAAAACCTTGTAAAACCAACTGCACCGCTTGTTAAAACGGGCAAAAAGGTAGCCGTTGTAGGTTCGGGCCCTGCGGGTCTTGCCGCTGCTGCACAATTGGTGAAAGTTGGCCACACCGTTACCGTTTACGAACGTGATGACCGTGCAGGTGGTTTATTACGCTATGGCATCCCTGATTTTAAACTGGAAAAATGGGTTGTTGAGCGCCGCGTTGAAGTAATGGAAAAAGATGGCGTTGTATTTAAATACAACAGCGAGGTTGGTGTAAACGTAGCTGCTGATGAACTGGTACGTAACAACGATGCCGTGATTTTAGCAGGCGGTTCAACTATTCCGCGTAACCTTAACATTCCGGGCCGTGAGTTAAAAGGCATCCATTTTGCAATGGATTTCCTGAAACAGCAAAACAAACGTGTTAGCAATATTGAAGTTACTGCCGAAGATATTATAGCTACCGGTAAAGACGTAGTGGTAATTGGCGGCGGTGATACCGGGTCGGACTGTGTGGGTACTTCAAACCGTCAGGGTGCTGCATCAATCAAACAATTTGAGGTGATGTTCCAGCCGCCGGCTCAGCGTACACAGCATATGCCATGGCCTACTTACCCAATGGTACTGAAAACTACCAGCTCACACGAGGAAGGTGCCGACCGTTTCTGGGGTGTTAACACCTTAGAGTTTTTAGGTGATGAAGAAGGTAACCTTCGCGCGTTAAAAGTAGTTGATGTTGAATGGGAGCAGGACTTTATGGGTCGCCCGGTAAAATTCCATGTGGTTGAAGGTTCGGAGCGTGAGATACCTTGTCAGCGAGTATTCCTGGCTATGGGTTTTTTACATCCACAACATGATACTTTCATCAACCAGCTTGGTGTAGAACTTGACGACCGTAAAAACGTTAAAGCTAAAGAAGGTGTTTACCGTACCAATGTAAGCAAAGTATTTACAGCAGGCGATATGCGCCGCGGACAATCATTAGTGGTTTGGGCTATATCAGAAGGCCGTGAAGCTGCCCGTAAGGTTGACGAGTTTTTAATGGGACACTCCTTACTGGAAAGCAAAGATGCCGTTAACCAGTTCGACCAGGTGTTTTAATGTTAGAGATTGGAGGTTTGAGATTAGAGGTTAGTTATTTTTAACTCACAAAGTAGAAATCTCCTTATCATATTGTTTTAATTATGAAGCCGGGCGTTTGCCCGGCTTTGTTGTTTTTTACTTTTCCAGGTACTCTTTAAGCGAAATACCCGTAATATGTGTCCAACCGGCAACAAAATTTTCTTTTTTGAAGGAATCCAACGGCGGGAAAGTTTCCAGACCGCTATGGGTGAGGATTAATTTGGTACCATTCCCTTCAGGGAACAGTTCCCACGTAACTTCCGAATCGCCTTCGTAGCCATCATATCGCCAGGTATAAGCAATGGTTTTACCCTCAACAACTTTAGTTACCCGGCACAGGTGACGGTATTGAAAATTATCGTTATCTCCCGCCGTAAATTCAAATTCAAATCCTACCTCGGGTTTAAATTCGGCAAGGTCGAAATACCATTCTTTCATTTTTTCTTTAACGGTAATGGCTTCCCATACCTTTTGAATGGGCGCTGAATAAACGCGTTCAATTACAAATGGTTGTGTGCTCATAGTTTGTTGTTTTTTTGGTTATCTGTATTTTGTTCGTTGGTTAAAAAAGCGTCGAGGGCATCCAGCTTCTGCGTCCAAAACCGGCGGTATTGCTCTGCCCAGTCTGTAACTTGCTTTAACTGTTTCAAATCGGCATGGCAATAGCGTTCCCTCCCCTGTTGCTTAATAACGAGCAACCCGCATTCGGTTAATATTTTTATGTGCTTGGATACAGCCGGCCTGCTGATATCAAAATTATCGGCCACGGCATTAAGGTTCATTTGCCGGCTGGCCAGCAGGTTAATGATCTCACGGCGGGTTGGGTCGGCAATGGCCTGGAAAACATCTCTTCGCATAGTAACAGAACGGAAACATAAAACCGTTCGGTTACAAATATAAATGAAACCATTTGGTTACGCAACATCTATTTTAATTTTCTTAAAAAGACGCAACACGCACCTACAGGGTGCTACTTTACTTTCAACATACTTATTTACAAGCATATGCAATACACCCCTATCCTCAAATCATTTCATTATTCGCCAAATAAGGATATAGGCAGTAAGCGGCAGCACTTATACCATAGGTAATTTTACGTAGTGAAAATTGGGTGATTATACCTATTTCGGGGTATTGTTTTTTGCCATATTTTTATCACACCTGAATGTTTAATGCAATTTAATACAATGGCAGTACGTATAGTATCTATAAAAACCGACACCACACCGCACGATAACCCTTATGTGGCCATCGACTCACTTGAATGGATCAACGAGCGGATCAATGTAAAAGGCCTTACCGAAAGGTCGAAACTTTATGACTGGATAAAACATGAGGATGGTGAGGCTTACATTATTGATGACAAAGGCAATAAAACCAGTTTGATCCCTGCTATTTGTCCCGAGGGAAACAAGTATGTTAAAACGGTTTACGACGAATCCAAACCCGACTATCTGCTCGGCTTACCGGAATGTGCCTGAAAGGTTGCTACCAGTTTTTAAAAGGATGAACGCTTAATCTGGCATTATAATACCGATCATCGCCGGTTACCTCAGTTGTTACCCATGGCGGCAGTTCAAACTTTTCATCCTCGCTGCCAAGCTCAATTTCGGCCATCAGTAAACCCTGGTTATCGCCTAAAAACTCGTCAACTTCCCAAAGTTTACCGGTATAAGTAATGCGGTAGCGGTATTTTTCCAGTTCAGAGACTGCAAAGTTATCAAGCAATTGAATGCCATCGGCTGCGGGAATGGTGTATTCAAACTCGCTCCGGCTAAAACCTGCTGTACTTCCTTTTATAGTGATATATGCTTCTGTATCAGTAACCCGTACCCTTATTGTTTTCTTTTCATCACTAAAAATATACCCCTGCCTGAAATGCATTGCCTCAGGCTTTGTTACCAGCTGCCATTTCTCCTGATCTACCAAAAATTTACGTTCTATTTCAATTGCCATCAGATTTATTCTCAACTTGCAATTTTAGCATTATTTAACATTTGGGCGTTGGTAAATATCATATATTTATAATATATCGAACCTATATGCTAATTGCTAAACCTTTTACAAATTTAACCTGCATTGTATTGACTTTGTTTTGCCTTGGTTGTAAACACCGCAACATTGTTAAACATGACGGCGAAAAAGATCTGATCTCATTTAAACCTGTCTTTGGCATCAGCTATACCGAAATTGCGCGGCGTTCAGAAAACGGGCTATCATTTAACCATTTTGGTTACCAGTTAGAACCGGAATGGAAAATGCGATTTGTTTCAAATGATTCTACCTGTATCTATAGCCCAACCAAAAAGCAGTTCATCAATTTCCCCCTTACCCGTGGTTATGACTCTATTTTTAATACAGCCCGCACCTGGCTCAAAGTTAAAACCATGACAAAAGACAGCATAATCATTGAATTGCTTAAGGCCTATGCTGATTCCGTTGATACGCGCGGCGCTAAAGTTTACATGGTTTTTTATGCGGATAAGTATATAAACAATGTACTTCACGGCGATTTAAGCAAATGCAAAAGCCCGAGCAAAAAAGACTCTGTTTACATACAATGGTTAACCGATGCCGCAAACAAAAATGTTAACAAGGCCTTTGCCGCCCGGCAGCCCGTCGAACTTAAAAGCAAAAGCCCGCATGTTACTTTTAGTAAACGCCATACAGAGCCAACCATGCTTAACAACTTCGATACTTCTTATGATTATATGAACCCCGAGTTTGATATTACCATCGATAAAGCCTACAGCAATTTTTACTATTCATTCTCCATGTTTATTGATCCGGCCGGGCAAATACATTATGGAAAACCCCTTACGGCATTTTCGGAAAAAAGCTACGAGGAAAATTATATTCACCTCTCTACAGCGGTAATGAACAGTTACCTTAAATACTACCTAAACTTTATTCCCGGTAAAACACTTGGTATAGTGCATACCAGCGAGATAGCCGTTCATGTTACGGGAAACCGGGGCGTGTAGATTTAAGTCACGGGGGTATGTAAACTCCTCATTTTAGCGTTCATAATAAGTCATATGTTTAACAAATACCTATATGATACCTAACAAACCTATAGCAAAATTAACCTGCTTTGTTTTGACTTTGCTTTGCATGGGCTGCAAACAACGTAATATTGTTAAACACAATGGCGAAAAAGACCTGATTTCGTTTAAAACTGTATTAGGTATCAGCTATACAGAAATAGCGCGCAGATCAGATAATGGGCTGTCATTTAATAACTCCGGTTATCAATTAGAACCGCAATGGAAAATGCAATTCGTTTCCGATGATTCAGCCAGTATCTACAGCCCGGCTAAAAAACAATTCATCAATTTTCCGCTTACCCGCGGATATGATTCTGTTTTTAATACCGCCCGCGCCTGGTTAAAAGTTAAAACCATGACTAAGGATAGCATGATCATCGAAATGCTTAAAGCCCATGGCGATTCGGTTGACACCCGCGGCGCAAAGGTTTATATGGTTTTTTATGCCGATAATTATATTAAAAACACACTTCACGGCGATTTGAGCAAATGTAAAAGCCCCAACCGCAAAGACTCGATATATATAAAGCAGTTAGCCGAAGCGGCCAATAAAAACATTAAAAAAGCCTTTGCAGCCCGCCAACCGGTTGAACTTAGCAGCAGCAGCAACCGGATAAAAATAAAAAAACTCCATACCGAGCCAACCATGCTCAACAATTTTAACCCATCCGACTATATGCGACCCGAGTTTGACATCACCATTGATAAAGCCTATGCAAACTTTTACTATTCGTTTTCAATTTTTGTTGACCCCATGGGGCGGATGTATTATGGTAAACCCCTGCGGGTATTTTTCGAAGAAACTCAAAGGGTAAGCAACACCCATCTTTCAAAAGCCGTAATGGAAACTTACCTCAGGTTTTATCTTGATGTAAAGCCAGGCAGTACGCTTGGCGTTGTACATACCAGCGAGATTGCGGTAAACGTTACCGGCAAAAGTGGCTTATAATGATATCGGTCCATTTTTTAGCCATTTATCAAATTATCTATATCTTTAGCAGCAATGCTACTTATCAATCGTAAAACGTTAAAAACTGCAGCATTTGGGCTGCTCATCATCATATCTGCCTTTATTTCGGGTTGCGGCAGCAGCCCTTCAGGTAAAAAGAAAAGAGAGCTGATCTCCTTTAAACCTTACAATGGTATCAACTACTCCGAAGTATCCAGGCGTCAAAAAAATGGCCTCTCGTTTAACGAATACGGTTATCAACTGGAGCCGCAATGGAAGCTAAAATTTGTTTCAGACGATTCGATAAGCATTTTCAGTCCAACAAAAAATGCATTTATTAATTTCCCGCTTACCCGGGGTTATGATTCCATCTTCAATGCAGCGCGTTCATGGCTAAAGATAAGGCAAATCAATAAGGACAGCATAACCATGGAAATCCTGATCCAGAAAGGGGATTCACTTGATGTTAAAGGCACCAAGGTGTTCATGCGATTTTTTGCTGATAATTATGTAAAAAACGTTTTGCACACCGATACCGCTACATTAAGAAGGCCAAGCCGTGCCGATACTGTATTCATCCGTTCGCTTGCCGCTAAAGCAACTGCAGATTATACCAAGGCTTTTGCAGCCAGACAGCCGGCTATTATAACCAGCAAAAGCCCGCTGGTAACCGTGTCTGGCCGCACTACCAAACCGGACATACTTAATAATTTCGATAACTCTGATGACTACCTCGACCCTACTTACGACATTGTGATCAAAAATGCCTATAAGGATTTCTATTTTTCCTTCACTATGTATGTTGATGATAAAGGCAGTTTGTACTACGGTGCGCCGCTTGTCGGATTTAACGGCGACCAGGAAAGAGAAGCCGATTATATTCATACATCAAAAGCCGTTGTGGACAGCTACTTTAAATTTTACCTTAATGTAAAGCCTGGTACTACCCTGGGCATCATTCACGCAAGCATGGTCTCCGTGCATGTTGAGGGCAAGGCCAAAACTGCAGCCAAGTAACAATTGTGCTATTTTGTATAAGCGTATAGCTTTTAGCGTTTAACTTTCGCAAGCGGCTAAAAAGCATTTGTAAAAAAGTGTTAAATAAACGGCCGCAAAAAATGCAATACGGCTAAATGTTTATATTAGCCCCTGTTACTTCTTTAACTTATATTGATGATCATACGTCGATTTTTACTCCTATTATGCCTGCTAACCGCTTTTGGCGCATCTGTTTTTGCCCAGCAGGATAGCATCCCCCTAACAACCATAATTGAAAAAACCAGCAAGTTTAACAGCAGCTACCCTATCGAGAAAGTTTACCTGCATACAGATAAACCTTATTACGCTGTTGGCGATACCATTTGGTTTAAAGCCTATGTAACCATTGAAAAGCACCAGCCATCGGCACTGAGCCGCATAGTATATGTCGACCTGATCAACAACCGCGATTCCGTAGTTGAGAGTCAGCGCATTGCAGTAACCAACGGGTTTGCAAGCGGCAACATTGTGCTTAATGGCGATACCTACAAACAGGGGGCTTACCGCCTGCGCAGCTACACCAACTGGATGCGTAATTTCGACCCGGATTATTTTTATGACCATACTTTTAATGTTGGCAATGCCATAGATAACCAGGTACGCACCAACATCACTTATAAAAGCTCAAGCAAAAGAACAGGTGTTAAAGTTGATGCCACCATCCTTTACAAAGGGCCTGATAACAGTCCGTATGCCAACAAAAAAGTAAACTGGCAGCTGATGAAAAACGGCGACCCTGTAAGCAAAGGCCACGGTATTACTGATGATAAAGGCGTATTGCAGGTTGACCTGCCCGAAAGCCAGGCCGATGTAATTACCGGCGGTATCCTGGTTACTTCCATTGACGTTGGCGACCGTAAAACTATCAGCAGCAGCTTTTCTATGCGTACAGCCGTTAAAGGCTATGATGTGCAGTTTTTTCCGGAAGGAGGGCAGTTAACCAACGGAATCCGCACAAAAGTTGCTTTTAAGGCTATAGCCTCAAGCGGGCTGGGCGTAGATATCAAAGGAACTATTGTTGATGATAAAGGCGTCGAAGTTGCCCAGATCAGTAGTGCCCATTTAGGGATGGGCATCTTCGCTATTACTCCCGATATCGAAAGATCGTACAAAGCAAACATTACTTTCCCCGATGGATCACAGGCTACCTATAACCTGCCGCGCGTGCAGTCTATGGGGATCAACATTGCCGTTTACAACAATGATCCTACTAACCTCACCGTAAAAATATCGGCTAACGATTTGTTTTTTCAGCGCAAACAAAACAAAAGTTTTTACCTGGTGGCGCAAAGCGGCGGTGTTATTTACTATGCGGCGCAAACTGTACTACAAAGCACGGTTTATTCGGCCAATATCCCTAAAAGTAAATTCCCCACAGGTATTGTGCAGGTAACGCTGTTTTCATCTGGCGGATATGCTCTGTGCGAGCGGATTGTGTTTATTCAGCATAACGACCAGATGAACCTGGCCCTTAAAACTGATAAACCATCATACACTACAAGGGGCAACGTTAAGATCACT
This sequence comes from Mucilaginibacter sp. SJ, assembly GCF_028993635.1. Lineage (NCBI taxonomy): Bacteria > Pseudomonadati > Bacteroidota > Sphingobacteriia > Sphingobacteriales > Sphingobacteriaceae > Mucilaginibacter > Mucilaginibacter sp. SJ. Next base: position 6,550,770 of record NZ_CP118631.1, on the reverse strand, counting down.
GTATCGGCAAAAAACAATACAACCCCGGCCGAAGGCAGCTTTTCGGTAGCTGTTGTTGATGATGGTACAGTACCGTCAAATGAAGATACAGAATCAACCATATTGAGTAATATGCTGCTTACCTCGGATCTGAAAGGTTACATCGAAAAACCGAACTATTATTTCAATAAACCCGATGATGAAAAACTGACCAACCTGGATATTTTGATGCTTACCCAGGGTTACCGTCGTTTTGATTATGAGGATATACTGGCCGACAAAAATCCGCCTATATACCTAATGCCGGAGCAAGGCATTGACGTAACAGGAACATTGAGGACCAATGCGGGCCTCCCGGTAGCCAAAGGCAGTTTAAGGTTGCTTATTCCTGATAAAAACTTTTCGGCAGAAACAATTACCGATATGTCGGGCAATTTTAAATTCTCAAACGTGAATGTGCCGGATACGTCAAAAATTACACTGAGTGCCCGTAACAATCCTAACGGACGCAACATGGTCATATCGGTTAATGGCGAAGCTTATCAAAAACTGAGCAAAAACAACAATATCCCCGATGAGATCCTGAATATTGACAGTACTTTCCGTCCTTATTTACAAAACAGCTATAAGCAATATCAAAGCTCACGCACCATAAAGGAAGTTGTTGTAAAATCAACCAAGATCGTAAAAAAAGCCAGTCATGCTGATTACGGCACCTTTTCAGGTTTACCTATGCAGGCCGATCATGAAGTATCTGCACAGCAATTACAGGGCTGCCCTTTGTTGTTAAACTGTTTATCAACCATGGCAATGGGCCTTACCTATATCGACAACAATTTTTACGTTACCCGCGATTACAATGCCGGTGGCCGCACCCCGGTGCAGGTATATGTAGGCAGCCTGCCTGTTGATGCCAACTTTTTATCGAGCATCCCATCGAGCGAGGTTGAATCTGTGGAGATCTTTTTAAATGATGGGGTAAGCGGCATTAACCGTAATACCCAAACCAAGGGTGTACTGGTGATTAACAAAAAGGTTGTTAAAAAACAAAAGATAACACTTGCACAATTGCAGGAACTTATCCCCAAACAAAATGTGATCACTTTTGCAGTGCAGGGCTATACCAAGGCCAAAGAGTTTTACTCGCCTAAATATGATGTAACCAAAGCAGGCACGCTTGGCGGCGATTTACGTAATACTATTTACTGGAAACCTAACGTAATTACCGATAAAGCAACCGGCACTGCAACTATCAGCTTCTTTAACAGCGACCAGCGCGGCTCATACCGTGCTATAATTGAGGGAATTGACGCCGAAGGTAATATAGGCCGAAGTGTGATCCACTACAACGTAAAATAAAAATTTGTACAAATTTTGCTAATGAATTAAAAAAGCCCTGGTTGCCAAAAAGCAGCCAGGGCTTTTTATTTATCCCTATCCATATCAATTTTAGCTTAGCTATGCTGCTTTTAGCTTTTATATAAGCAATAAAAAATCATTTATCAGCTTTTAGCTTTAGGCATTCTGCTTTTAGCTTTATATAATGTTTGTTATATTAGTACAACCAATTAATTTAAACATTATCATCATGAATTTTCAACTTATCAACTGGCTGGCCGTTATGGTTGCAGCATTATCCGCGTTTTTAGTTGGCGGTATCTGGTACTCTCCTGCCCTGTTTGCCAATGCATGGATGGCAGATAATAAACTAACCAGTTCCGAATTACAGGCTTCCAACAAAGGCAGGGCCTTCGGCTTTACAGCGTTCTTTTCTATCATTATGGCTGTAAACCTTGCTATGTTTTTAGCCGATGCAAAAACCGATCTTGCCTGGGGAGCTACAGCAGGTTTCCTTGCCGGTATCTGGACATTCTGCGCTATTGCAATCCACAGCCTGTTTGAGCTTAAAAGCTGGCGGCTGATATTCATAAACGGGGGTTACAGCGTGGTATCTTTAACCCTGATGGGCGTGATATTAGGTGCCTGGAGATAGGATGATTATTCATTAATAGAAAACGAATTTATGCGAATTGCACAAATAGCCATCGAGCTTTAATTAGTGTGATTCGTGTCCATCCATTAGTGTAGATTCAAAATGACATTGGTGTTATATATTCCATGAACAATACTGGTGCTTTTTAGTTGCACTTTACAGTAGTCAATCCAAAATACATTACCATGGCAAGCACAACAAGTTCATTTGAAAAGACATTCACCATAGGTGGCGACATTACCATTAATCGTTTAGGTTACGGCGCAATGCGTATTACCGGCAGCGGTATCTGGGGCCCGCCAAAAGACAAAGAAGAAAGCATCCGTGTATTAAAACGCGCTGTTGAGCTGGGCGTTAACTTTATTGATACGGCTGATAGTTATGGGCCAAATGTATCGGAAGAATTAATTGCCAAAGCCCTGCATCCATACCCTACCGACCTTCTGATCGGTACCAAAGGTGGCTTGTTACGTACCGGCCCCAACGAATGGCCTGTGGACGCCTCGCCGGAGCATTTGAACGAGGCTCTTGAGGGCAGTTTGAAACGCCTCCAGGTTGATCGTATAGATCTATATCAGCTACATCGCATCGATCCTAAAGTTCCTGCCGAAAAATCATTTGAGTTTTTGCAAAAAGCACAGCAGGAGGGCAAGATCAGGCATATAGGCTTATCTGAAGTGAGCGTTGAGGATATCAAACTTGCCCAGCAATACTTTGAAGTAGTATCAGTGCAAAACATGTACAGTGTTGACAACCGCAAATGGGAGGCCGAACTGGAATACACCCGCGATCATAACATCGCCTTCATTCCATGGTTTCCGCTTGGCGGCGGTAATGTACAGGGCGAAGACATGTTGGGCCGTATTGCTGCGAAACACGATGCTACCATTCACCAGGTGGCGTTAAGCTGGTTATTGCATCATTCGCCAAACATTCTGCTTATCCCCGGCACATCAAGTGTTAAACATTTGGAGGAAAATATGAGAACCGCCGATATTCAGCTGTCAGATGATGATATAGATGTATTGAACAGCCTGTCTGAAGCATAAATAGAACATTTGAAGAGCTAAAATTAAAAGGATGTCATTAATTTGGCATCCTTTTAATTTTGAATCAAATTGAAAAGGATGAACACCGGCTGCTATTATGAAACATTGTTCCTAAATGAAAAGTAAAGAAGAAATACTAAACAACTATAACACTACAGGCAAGGATGGTCTGCCGGAAATATCAGCCGAAGACCTGCTCAACGCCATGGAAGCCTACAAACAACAATGGGCCGAGGCAGCTTTTAACGCAGCAAGGAAACAACGTAACAAAGCTTACGAGTTTGAAACTTTTAATGATTTTATGGCGAGTACCCAAGCTAAAGAACAGGCACAGGATGACTTCGGTGCTATGATAGCCGCGGTAGCTGATAATGTAGTCGCCAATTTTTTGCCGGAAGACAGTTCGGTAAACCAGTTTGATTTTAATTTTACGATGCAGGGCAAGGGTTATACTGCTTTTTATGCCAAAGATGCTCAGGGATACTGGCAAATGAGCAGATGGTCGGAACAGTAGGCAGGGGCAGTGTTGAGTTAGCAGTTTGCAGTGAAAATCTGTTTGACATTCTGTGAATCGCTGTCCGAAGTCCCTGGCTTCGAACAGCGGAGTTTTTTGTCACTGCAAACTGCACACTAATGACTGCAAACCGCATTAAACGTCGGCCACTTTAAAGGGCTTTACATCAACGATTTCCCATACCTTTTGAGTAACATACGGATCATTTTGTTTCCAGGCTTCCATCTCTTCGTCGGTTTCAAACTGTACTATCATGGTTGAGCCAATCATCTTGCCTTCTTCGTTCAGCATAGCTCCTCCTAACACAAAATTACCATTGGCTTTTAAAGCCCTGGCACCATCAAGATGGTGAGGGCGGGCGCCTAAACGACGTTCAAATGCCTCGGCATCGGTATAATCATAGGCAGTAACGAGGTATTGTTTCATGGGTATCTATTTTAATTGGTATTTAAATAACAGGTCTGCAGCTTTTGCGTCTGCATGTTTTATCAGGTTCGAATATCTGCAAAACTATCGCATTAAAATAAATTAAAAATTAAATTAAATTTATAACTGTAAAGTTGACAATTTTTACAATATTTGTTTTCCGAAAAACCAACCTAAGTAATGAAGAATAATTTGCACCAGGAATTTATTAAGATCTTTAACAAAGAAGCAGACAACGCGTACTTTTCGCCCGGTCGTGTAAACCTTATTGGCGAACATATTGATTATAACGGTGGTTTGGTTATGCCATGCGCCATTACTTTTGGTACTTATTTACTAACCTCCCCTAATGAGGATGGCATTTTCCGCTTCAGGAGTTTAAATTTTAGTGAGCAAAAAGATATCCCGCTGCAAATCAGTTATGAAAAAAACGGCGAAAACTGGTTTAACTTTCCTATCGGTGTTATTGACCGCTTTGTAAAGGATGGTCACCCGTTAAAAGGCCTGGATATGCTATTTTATGGCGATATCCCAATTGGCTCGGGTTTGTCATCATCAGCTTCTATCGAGGTGGTTACCTCCTATACACTTAACGACCTGTTTAACAGCGGCTATAGCAAGCTCGACCTGGTTAAACTGTCAAAAGATGTAGAAAACAACTTTATAGGTGTTAACTGCGGTATCATGGATCAGTTTGCGGTTGCCTTTGGCGAAAAGAACAAAGCCCTGATGCTTAACTGCGATACCCTGGATTACCAGGCGGTTGACAGCAATCTTGGCGATTATGTACTTGCCATTATCAACACAAATAAACCCCGCAAACTGGCCGAATCAAAATATAACGAACGCGTAGAGGAGTGCCAGGCAGCTCTAATGGCCTTGCAACAGCAACTGGACATTAAATATCTTTGCGAGATCAATAGCACTACTTTTGAACAATACAAACACCTGATAACCGATCCGATTGTGCTGAAACGCGCAAAACACGTAATTGAAGAAAATGACCGTGTAAAACTGGCCGCAACGGCCCTTGCAGATAACAACCTGACCGAGTTTGGCAGGCTGATGTACGCCTCACATGATTCCCTGCGCGATTTATATGAAGTAAGCGGTGTTGAACTGGACGCTGTTGCCGAATACAGCAAAACCAACCCTGATGTTGCCGGTGCCCGTATGACGGGTGCAGGTTTTGGCGGTTGTGCTATAGCATTGGTAAAAGGTGATGCTTTCGACAAATTCAGCAAGGAAGTAACCGAATATTACACGCAAAAAATTGGCTATGCACCTTCAGTTTATAGCTCGCTTATTGGCGATGGTGTAGGCGAACTCGCTTCAGTAACTAACTAACCGGTTTTTTGTATTTTTGCACTTGGTTCATAGTTGATAGTTCATGGTTCATAGCCTGTTATTAAACAAATATTGGCTATGAACTACGGTCTATGAACCATGAACTAAAGAGTATGCGCAAATTAAAATTGGATGAGCTGAACCGGGCTACGGTTGATGAATTTAAAGCACAGGATAAATTACCGGTAGCTGTAGTGCTGGATAACGTGCGCAGTATGCACAATATCGGCTCTATTTTCCGCACCTCCGATGGTTTTGCAGTTGAACAGATCTGCCTTTGCGGCATCACCGCCCAGCCACCTCATCGCGAAATTGAAAAAACTGCCCTTGGCGCAACCCAGTCTGTTCACTGGACCTATTACGAAACCCCCTTACAAGCAGTTGAGCAATTGAGAAAAGATGGTTACGAGATCATAGCCATTGAGCAAGCCGAAAACAGCACCATGCTGCACGAGTTTAAACCTACCGAAGATGGCAAATACGCCTTGATTTTCGGGAACGAAGTAAACGGCGTAAGCGATGAGGTGATGCAGGTTATTGATGCCTGTATCGAAATCCCCCAGTTTGGCACTAAGCATTCGTTCAATGTCGTAGTATCGGCAGGGATAGTGCTTTGGGATTTTTTTGCTAAGATGGCGATATAAAATAACGATTCATTCTATATCAGCGGAGGCCTGTCATTTTGAGCCTGTCGAAGGGTATCGCGTAAATGCCTTGCCTACCATGCTTCAAGGGCCTACCCATGACAACTTTAAAAAATGGTGTCATCCCGAACTTGTTTCGGGAGCCCACAGGACAGGTCGCATGAAGTATACTTAGCAAGTGAGGTGCTGAAACAAGTTCAGCATGACGGATGATGGAGACGTCATTTCACCTTCAAAGGCCCGAATTTTTATACTCAGCATGACACCCGTTTTTAACTTGTCACGGGTGGGCATGAAGCAATGACGACCTAATGTACTATTTTCTCAACACATAAAACGACATTTCCTTCCTCGTTACAAAACCAATTTTTTCATATACCTTGATAGCCCTTTCATTTTCACTTTTCACATGTAGAAATGGAATTTCAGAAGCAGCTTTAATGCGTTTAGCCTGATTTAATAACAGTTTTCCTGCAAAACCACGCCCCAAATAATCGGGGTGTGTACAAACAGCGCTAATCTCTGCATAAGGTGCAGGGTTTAAACGCTGGCCTGCCATAGCAACCAGTTTATCGCCATCAAAAATGCCCTGATAATGACCAAATTCAATGGTTCGCTCTATAAAAGGGCCTGGATTGGTTAGTTGAGTAAGCTCAAGCATTTGCGGTACATGTTGCTCTGCAAGCGGCGACAGATCGTCATCAGCAAAACCAGCAGGTACCTCTCCCTCAAAAACCATCTGCAGGCATTTCAGATAGTGTACTATGTTCCATTGCTCCGGGATCACAATATCGTGCGGGGCAATAAAGATAAAATGGCTCTCAAAAGGAATTATATCGTAAAGCAGGTTAAAATTTTCAGCAGATATTTCAGGAATAGCAACAAAAGGCGAAACCTCCTTCGGGAAATATTTAGCTATATCATTACCGCCCGCAAAAGCTTTATTACCGGTGCTAAGGGCGTTCCAGGCCGGGTTATCAAGTACATGTTCCATCAAGGCAAAGCTATTAAAAATACCATGCAGCAGGGTTTGGGCTTGTCATTCAATTTTAATTTATTGCTTACATTAGCTTTATCCATTATCAAACTGTTTACAATGAATGCCCTTGCTAAAAAACTGCTGATCAAACCAAATTCACGCTGGCTATTGCAAAATGCCCCTGCCGGTTACCAGGATAACCTGTTACCCTTGCCGGATAATGCCATGCTTACTTTTAGCACCGAAGGCCAGTTTAATGGCATTCAGCTATTTGTAACCAATAGCGACGAGCTGAAATCAGAGCTTAAGGTGATTACTCCCCTCCTCAAGGCCGATACTGTTTTCTGGATCATCTACCCTAAGAAAAGTTCAGGTATCCAAACCGATCTGGAAATGATGAGCAGTTGGGATGCCCCGGCCCAATATGGCCTGCGCCCGGTAGCATCAGCTGCTGTTAATGAGGTATGGACTGCATTACGCTTTCGGCCGGTTGAAGCTGTAAAAGTTTCTGAAGGACGAAATGAGGCTGTACGAAATAATGAATACAGCGATTATATTGATGTAGATAATAGGATAATTACCCTGCCCGATTATGTAAAGGAAACACTGGAGCAATATCCGGGTGTGATTGATTACTTCCAGTCGCTGGCTTACAGCCATAAAAAGGAGTATGTACTTTGGATCCTCACAGCCAAACAGGAAAAAACCCGCCGGGACCGCTTAACTAAAATGGTGGAAATGCTGCAGAATAAAAAGAAAAATCCTTCGGATAAATAAAAGTACAGAGAATTATGGGTTACGGATTCTATGATATTACGCTTTACCATCACTCTGAAAACAGTGATAACAAAGATTTAGCTATTCGAAACAATTTGATCTCCGACTTATACATTGATTTCCTTAACGGTTACAAACCGGCAGGCACTACAAGAATTTCTGTTGACATTGGAAATGAAGATTATATAAGAGGATATTTTGGAAGTATACTAAACGTTGAAACTGTTTTTAACGAAAAGGAATACTGGCTAAGCTCACCCGAAAATCGGAATAAAATCATCCTGGACACCATACACAGGATAGCTATTTTCTGTGCAGAAGAATACGGATGGGATAATGCTGTCTTCGACAACGCTTATAACAAAGTCATTGAATGCGGGTTTGTCTATAAAAAGGAATTCAAGAGAAAACCTTCTAAAGATAGAAAACACCAAGCCTCATTACTACTGGAAAAAAATGGTGCCTCCGCTACGATTTCAGTAAACTTTTACGATTCCCAGGGCGAACTCCTGAAATCAATCCAATTACTTAAATCTTTTCATCACGCTATGTATTATAAAAAAGCTTTGACGAATAATAAGTGGTTTAGCAATGTCGATTTTGGAATACATCTTAAAAATCAGGAAATAATTATTACAGCATCGCTTGAAAAACCGGGCTCAGAAGCCATAATAAGACCGATCAAAAATACGCGTGAAGAATTGGAAGGATATTTAAGACTAATTACTTACCGCGAATTTACAGACAGATTGGATTTTGTTAATTGGGCAAACCATTAACCATTTTTCCTTAAGGCTAAATTTCAAAAGCATAAAAACAAAAGCGCCCTGCATTTTCAACAAATACAGGGCATTTTTTATGTTTAGTTTTATTTACCAGCCGGAGCCTTTTTTAGCATTACCATTCTTGATATGCTCTTCGGCAGTTGCTTTGCCCATGATGGCAGCCATTTTGTTACCTTCACTGTCAGTTCCTGTTGCAATGTATCTGCCCGATTTTACGTCGATAACGGGATTGATCATTGGTACATTTTTAGTTTTTGTTTTCACTGAATAAGCGGTGATGCCACTTCCTTTTTCTGTTGCCATGATAAGTTTCTTTTGTTTTTTAATGTTAACCCCATTTAAACTGAATTGTTTTCAGCACAGGTATAATTGGTTTCTATGCGTAAACATGCATCATTTTTTTTTAATTAAAAATAGCTGGGATAAATAATTTGTTAACAGATTTAAGTTTGTGTTAATAACGAATAAACCATCGTATCCTCAAAACGACCATTATACAAATGATCTTCCTTAAAATAAGCCTCCTGCACAAAATTGTTTTTGAGCAATAATTTAATTGAAGCGAAATTCCCCGGACTTACGTAAGCTCCTATAGAATGCAGTTTCATCACATTAAAACCATAGTCAATAGCGGCTGTTATTGCCTCCTGCATAAGTCCCCGCCCTTGAAATACCGGGTTTAAAAGATACCCGATCTCGGCACGGTGACTGTCTTTCTCTATCCGCCAAAAACCTATGCTCCCAATATATTTATTATTGTTTTTCAGGCAGATACACCAGGTAATCCCATCGTTTTTGCCAAGCAGTTCTTCTATCACATCTATCAGTGCAACGGCGTCATCAATGGTTTTATTTATTGGTCGGTGAATGTACTGCATCACGGTTTCGTTCGATCGCATTTCAAACAAATCGGCGGCGTCATTATAGGTAAAACGCCTTAATATGAGGCGTTCAGTTATCAAAACAGGGAACGGATTAAAGTTAGGGTTAAGCATGAATAAATAATGTTGATAACCGGCTACAACAGCGTCTTTCTAAATAAAACTGTCCGCCTCGCGATACGCTTTAATTAACGCAAGCTCACCTTCTTTTCCTGTTCCGGCAGTACCATGCTCCATGCCCATTACGCCTTTATAGCCTTTGTTATAAATGTGTTTGAATATGTTTTTATAATTAACCTCGCCGGTTCCGGGTTCTTTACGGCCGGGGTTATCCCCTATCTGGTAATAGCCTATTTCATCGTAAACCAAATCAAGTGTCGGGATAATATTGCCCTGGTTGCGCTGAACGTGATACATATCATACAGGATCTTGCATGAGGGACTTCCCACAGCCTTACAAATGGCATACGCCTGGTCGGGCGTACGCAGGAACAGATCCGGATTATCGCTTAGCGGCTCTAAAACCATAATAATGCCGTGCGGCTCCAGTATGGAAGTCCCCTTTTTAATAGCATCAATAACGTTACCTGTTTGCACACCTATAGGGAGTTTCCGTGCAAAATCGCCGGGGACTACGGTAACCAGCTTACTGCCAATCCGTTTAGCCACCTCAACCGCCTCCTTACAGGAGGCAATAAACTTTTCAACCTGGTCGGCATTACCGGTTGCCAACATATTGCTGTCATTACCCAAGCCGGGCTGCACAAAAACGCCCATCGCCATACCCAGCTTCGCCAGCGTATCACCTATCTTTTTTTGCTGCTCAACCGGCCGGCCGCTCATGCCGTTATCTTCAATGGCACGGAAACCTTTATCATAAGCAAATTTTATCTGGTCGATAAAATCATCCCCTGCATGGTTTTTAAACATGCCGTCGTGAATGCCATAGTTAAGGTTAAAAGGCTTATCGCCAGCCACAGCGGCTGCTTCTCCTGCAGGTTTAGCGCAGCCGGTAAGTGTAGACGCTTTTAAAACACCTGTGGTAAATAGTGAAGCCCCGGCCAGTACTGAGCTTTGAACAAAGTTTCTGCGTTTCATGAGGTTGTAATTGGTTTTGCGGGCTAAATATAACACCTACGCCCCATTTTAAAACATGGACAACACTGTTTTATCGGGATTTTTTAATGATTCACGTTGGCCCGGCAGCAGAGTGCGGTTGAAAATTCGGCTATTTTTGTTATCTTTGTGTATAAACGGCAAAATATTAAAGCTATTCCAGCTCACAGCGCCCAGCTATTTTGATGCTGATCTGTTTTATTCCCCGCTGATACCGTTGCTGCCCGGGACTTAACTTAAAGATCATTTTTACGCTCACCAAAACAGGGAATTATTACCTGGCCCGGCCTTTTTATTGCTACACGGAATAGCAATTGTTTAACTTAATTGATTCTTAATTATGGCTAAATCGCAGGCAACATTTATGAAAAAACAACTGAAAAAAAATCGCCAGAAAAAAAAGGAAGATAAAGAACAACGCAAACAGGAACGCAAACAAAACGCAGGCGGCAGCGATCTGGAAAGCATGCTGGCCTATGTAAATGAATTTGGCGAAATTGTATCAACCCCGCCCGAAAAAAAACAGGTATAACCGGGTACGAATGACGTTAATCAGTACATTGTAATTATTTCGTGGCTGTAGCAATTAGTGATTGAACCTTTTACTATTTTAATTGTCATAACAAAAAATCAACCACAGTTATGAAATTTCAATTAGGCTTTGTTTCCCTTATCGCAATGACGGTTGCCTCTTGCTCGGGCAATCATTCAACAAATGATACTGATACGGTAATTAAAAAGGAAGACACCGCCATGGCTAATGCACCCGACGCGCCGGCTGTAAATATGGAGTATTGCTTTTATACTACCGAAGGCACCGCCAGCCAGGATACTACCAAAGTTAACCTGCATATTAACGGCAATAAAGTTACGGGCGATATGGACTGGCTGCCCAAAGAAAAAGATGCCCGCAAAGGCAGCCTGACAGGCAATTTGAACGGCAATGTTATTAAAGCATTATGGACTTACGGGCAGGAAGGTCGCGCGGATACGCTGAGCGTCGAATTTCAGCTAAGGGGCAATCAGCTTGCCCAAAAGCCTTACAGGTATGATGCAAAAACCGGCAAGCAACAAACCAACAGCACAGCCGATTATACAGTAATTTACAGCATGAAAAATTGCCGTTAATTAAAACGCAATTTATAAATTAGCTAAAAATAAAAGGTCAAAAAATGGAAAAGCGCGAAACCAGTATACTATATCTTGTTTTAGGTTTATATAGTTTAATGATAAGCTGGTATTACAATCACAGTGTTATTTTACTTATCATCCATTACATATTTTGGCCTGTTTACCTGATATATGAGCTGTTGATAGGCCACCTTGCCCACGGCATGTGGAAAACCATCCCGCTTTCATACTTTAAATAAAGTAAAGCTGTACCTATTTATATAAAGTCTGTTAATTATACTAATCATCAGACTTTTAGCTTTAAGCTTTAGGCATTCTGCTTTCAGCTTTTATATTAAGTATAAAAACAGAAACCACCCTGAAATCATACCAGGGTGGTTTCTGTTTTTATTAAACCTTTTCAACTACAACAGCGGTACCGTAAGCAAGCACTTCTGTAACGCCCTGCATTACTTCATTGGCATCATAACGCATGTTAATGATGGCATTGGCACCAATAGCCTGCGCGTGCTGAATTAAAAGCTGGTAAGCCTCTTCGCGCGCGTTTTCGCACAGCTCAACATAAATTGAAAGCCTGCCGCCAAACAGCGATTGAAAACCGCCGGCAATATTGCCCAAGGCGCTCCGGCTTCGCACCGTAATGCCACGTACAACGCCTAAATGCCTGGTAACCCTGTAGCCATCTAAGGCTGTGCTGGTAGTAATAAGTGATGTATCCATTTTTAGTTTAAGTTTGTTAGCCAGCAATTTAACCGGCCATGTTTTTATTTAGATGCAGTATACTTAACGATATTACGTAATTGAGTGTTTTTATTTTTTGAGATTAGTCGATAGCCGTGTCTGGTTCATGGTTAACCTGTATTTTGCATTAGGGATCGCAGCGGATACCGGCTATGTGGCTAAGGCCGGTGCAGTATGAGCGTAGAGCCCGGGCCGAAGGCAATGCCATAATTCTTTATAGCATTTAACAGCATAACCTTTAATACTATTGTTAAATTTAAAAACAACCAACCTCTTATCTCCAACCACTAATCTCTATAATGGGCGTTGCCTGCGGCCGGGCTATTCGCTCATACGCCTGCAGGCATTACGCTCTGGGCCGGTATCCGCTACTATCCCTAACGCTTTTTCTGAACCAGGATTTATCAGATTAATGGATTACCCGGATTTCTTTCCTTATCACCCCAATTCTTTCAAGGATTATCGCGCTACCAACCATGATCTATAAACCATCAACCATGAACTAAAAAAACGTACCTTTGCCGAAAATTTAAAATCGATGTCTGATAAAGTTAAAGCTGTTTTTTTAGATCGTGATGGTGTGTTAAACCAGGAAATGGGCGATTACGTTCGCCGTTTTGAGGACTTCCATGTACTCGATAACTTCGATGCCCTTAAAACTCTGCAAGACCGTGGCTATATGCTGTTGATCGCTACGAACCAGGGCGGCCTGGCCAAAGGCTGGTACACCGAAGAGGAACTGGCAAAAATGCACAATCACCTGAAACAGGTTTATCACGAACACGGCGTTGAACTTACCGACTTTTTTTACTGCCCACATCACCCCAACTTTACCGGCGACTGTGATTGCCGCAAGCCAAAACCGGGTTTGTTGCTTCAGGGCATAGCCAAATACAATATCGACCCATCCAAATCATATTTCATCGGCGATCGTGAACGCGACGTTGAAGCAGGAACTGCGGCAGGTGTAAAAGGTATTTTGATAGACAGCGACCAGCCGATCAGTACGGTACTGGATCTGATAGCTTAAAAAGCCCCCCTAAACAGCGTAGCCCTCATGAGCACTAAAAACAAATTAATTGCGAATAATCTCCCCCGGAAGGGGAGACTTGAGTTTTAAGCCCTCCCTTCCGGGGAGGGTTTGGGTGGGGCTATTTTACTTTCCCTAAAACATTTTCTTCTTTACTGCTTTTTACCAATATTCATATTATTCCATGCAAAAAAGCCGCTACTTAAAAAATCTTGATGCTGTAATAGCCGCCCTTATCGGCTGGTTTATATTAAGCTTGTTTTTCAGGTATAGCGGTGTAGGAGTTTCGCCGGATAGTATCATGTATACCAGCGCGGCCAGGAGCTTTAAAGATCACGGCACCCTGCTAACATTCAACCATGTACCTATTGTTGATTTTCCGGTTTTTTACCCCATCTATCTTGGTATAATTTCAGTTATCACCCAGGTAGATCCGGTTAAGTTTGGCGCGGTAATGAACGGGATCATGTTCGCTACCCTCATCTTTACCAGTGGCTGGATCATGGAGCATTTTGTACCGCCATCAAAGATTTATAAATGGCTTATGCTGGCGGCTATTATCCTGAGCCCGCCATTACTCCAGGTGTACTCCTATTTATGGTCTGAAACCTTGTTTATTCTTGAGATCCTGTTTTTTTTGATTGCTTTCCGCGAATACCTCCTAAAACATACCCTTAAAGCGCTTATAGTAGCAGCCGTTATTGCTGCCATAAGCTGTATTACACGCTACGCGGCTGTTACCATTGTGGGTACAGGCGGCTTACTTTTATTATTGGACAGGGTGTTGCCGCTTAAAAAGAAGGTAGTTCATATCATTGTTTACGGGTTGATCTGCATCTCGCTACTGGTAAGCAACCTCGTGTTCAATGCATTTGTGACAGGTACAACAACCGGTCCGCGGGAGCCATCTATCACTCCGTTTAGCAAAAACCTGTATTACTTCGGCACCGTAATGTGCGACTGGATGGGCCTTACACCAAATCAATACTGGGCTGCCACACCTTTAGCCATCATCATTTTCCTGGGCTTTATTGCTGCCCTGGCATTCAACTATTATCGCCGCAAGCTGGATAGCTTTGAAAACCTGGCCATTACTTTCGCATTGGTTTACGGGGCATTTATTGTGCTTTCATCTACTTTTTCAAGGTATGAACGGATCAATCACCGCCTGTTATCGCCATTGTACATTTCAGCTTTATGGGGATATACCAGTTGGGCCCTGCTGCTGCTTAAAAAATTAAACAATACTACAACCCGGCGCATTGTCGGCACAGTAACGTTGGTGCTGATGCTGGGTTTCATAACCAGCGAATTTTTGATAGATAAAGCCCGTTACAACGACCAGGTAGCCGACGAATACGGTAACCCAGGCTATACCGACGAAAGCTGGATAGATTCGGAATTTGCAGCCTACTTAAGGGGTACAGACCACAGTTTGTTTAAACCCGGCGTCAAAATCTATACCGACGCGCATGAAGCCGTTTACTTTTTCTCGGGCATGTCATCATACCTGGTACCGCACCGTTTCTTCACTAAGGATATCGATAAGTTTTATAAGGTGAAACATTATTATCTTATCTGGTTTAATGTATTGGAGAACCCGGAATTAATCAATCTAAAGGATATCCAAAAGGTTAAGGACCTCAAAAAGATCAAGGATTTTGGCGAAGAAGGGGCGATTTATGAGTATGAAGAATAGTCAGAATCAGAATTTTCAGAATTAGAGAATGAGCAAAAATAAGCCATATTCCAATTCCATAATTTCAAACACTATTCAAATCCAAATTCTGTAAATTCTAAAATCCTGTAAATTCTGATTCAGACAACTTCCCTCGCCATTGTTGATTTTGTCGCCAACGGCAGGAAATATTTGAGGGAGAGTGTGTAACCCCTACCACAAATCAACACACTGAATATCAATTATATATATTAAAATATCTAAATTTCTGTTAACCCTGTTAACCCCCTGTCATCGCAGTCTGCGGTCGGTGTTGTCGCTTACAACGGAAGGTCTGAATCAAAATTTATAGAAATTTAAAATGAATAGAATAACAGTAGTCAAAGTTCTCAAGCCATCCATTCTGTAAATTCTAAAATTCTGCAAATTCTGATTCAGACAATTTCACATTAAATTTTGATTTAAAAAACATCTGTCTATATTTGCACCGCTAATCTATAGTTTTACTATATAAAAAATGAACGGTATCGCACTACATCATCTTCATCTGCATCACCACCATGTGGTGATCAGCTAATATGTATGTTTCTACGCGAAATAACAACCTCCGTTTATATTCTTTTTTATCATAGTCTCTTAAATTCAATCTTTTGAAAACACTTAAAATAGCTATCCAAAAATCGGGTAGACTCAACGAAAAATCTGTTGAATTACTAAAAAATTGCGGCTTAAACTTTGAGAATTACAAAAGTTCGCTTATCTCTCCGGTATCCAATTTCCCTTTAGAAATCCTTTTCCTTCGCGATGACGATATTCCTGAATATGTTCAGGATGGCATTGCCGATTTAGGTATCGTTGGTGAAAACGTGATCCAGGAAACCGAAGTTGAAGTAAGCTACCTGCAGCGCCTTGGCTTTGGTAAATGCTCGCTCAAAATAGCAGTACCAAACAACAGCGATATCAATTCGCTGGCCGACTTACACGGAAAGGCCATTGCTACCACCTACCCTGCCATTTTAGGCAAATTTTTAAAAAGCCAAAACATTACTTCGGACATCCGCACCATTTCGGGTTCGGTTGAAATTTCACCGGGCTTAGGCCTTAGCGATGCCATTTGCGATTTGGTATCAACCGGCGGCACACTAAAAAGCAACGGACTAAAACCATTTGCCGATGTAATGTCGTCAGAAGCGGTACTGATAGGTAGCAAAGATATTGCCGAAAGCGACCTGGTACAGGAACTGATACAACGCGTTCAATCTGTTTTACGCGCTAAAGAGACTAAATACGTGGTACTTAACGTTGAAAAACAGAATCTTGATGCTGTTATTGCTTTACTGCCGGGCGTAAAAAGTCCATCAGTAGTACCATTGGCCGAAGAAGGCTGGGTGGCAGTACACACCGTGATCCCCGAGCGAGATTTTTGGGACCGCATAAGCCAGCTTAAACAAGCCGGTGCACAAGGCATTGTGGTAATGCCTATTGAGAAGATCATTTTGTAAGCCCCCCGGCCCCCTGAAGGGGGAGCGAGTGTGGTTATATAATAAATTGAATAGTTTACTTTAGGACATAACGCCCCTTTAGGGGGTTTGGGGGTATGAAGACATACAATTATTCAGAACTTTCATCCAACGATATCCAGAAGCTGGTTCAGCGTAATGTTGACCCGGCCAACGAGATCAGGACTATTGTTGAAGATGTGATTGCCAACGTGCAACAGCATGGTGACAGCGCCCTGCTTGATTATGCATTGAAGTTCGACAAGGTAGAACTGAACAAACTTTATCTTGATAAAGGCGAACTGGAAGAAATTGCCAAAGCAATATCTGCCGACCAAAAGGCGGCATTGGAAACGGCTTACAGTAATATCTATAAATTTCACCAAACGCAGCTAAAGACCGAGGACAAGGTTGAAACCATGCCCGGCGTAACTTGCTGGCGCGAATTACGGCCTATTGAAAAAGTTGGTTTGTATATCCCCGGTGGCTCTGCTGTATTGCCAAGTACGTTTTTGATGTTGGGGATTCCGGCGCGTATTGCAGGTTGCCATGAAATTGTGGTTTGTTCGCCCCCGCAAAAAAACGGTAAGGTGAATGCCTTTATAGCTTATGTGGCGCTGATGCTGGGGATTGATAAGATCTATCTTGCAGGCGGTTCGCAGGCCGTGGCGGCCATGGCATATGGAACAAAAACCGTTGCAAAAGTTGATAAGATCTTTGGGCCGGGTAACCAGTTTGTAACCAAGGCTAAAACCATTATCCAGTCAACCACCACAACGGCAATTGATATGCCTGCAGGGCCATCAGAAGTATTGGTTATTGCTGATGAAACCGCCGTTCCGGCTTACATTGCAGCCGATCTGCTGGCCCAGGCCGAGCATGGTATCGATAGCCAGGCGGTATTGGTTTGTACCTCTGCCGATATTGCTCAAAAAGCCATTGCCGAAGTTGAAAAGCAACTACCCGTTTTGCCGCGTGCCGAGATAGCCAAACTGGCTATCGATAACTCATACGTGGTAATCGCCGGCAGCCTGAGCGAAGCCATGGGCTTCAGCAACCAGTATGCGCCCGAACACCTTATACTTGCTACCAACAGCTGGGAACAAATCACCGGCAGTATCATCAACGCGGGTTCGGTATTTTTAGGAAACCTGACGCCCGAAAGCGCAGGTGATTACGCATCGGGCACCAACCACACCCTGCCAACCAGCAGTTATGCGAGAGCTTATTCGGGTGTATCAGTTGATTCTTTTGTGAAAAAGATCACGTTTCAGCATATCACCCGCGAAGGCATCCAAAACATCGGCCCAACAGTTGAAGTTTTGGCTGAGCTGGAAGGTTTGCATGCACACAGGAATGCGGTGAGTGTGAGGATCCCCCAAACCTTAAAGGGGAGTTACGTCCGACTGTAAAGAATGATAACAAGCCGATCGGGTAGGCATTGTGAGGTAACCATCTCTAAATTTTGCTTAAGGGGGATGAATAGTTCATATTTTAAAGATTATAACAATGAGTGAAGAAATAAAACAACAATATTATAGCGGCCCCGACGGTAACTCCCCCTTTAGGGGGTTAGGGGGGCTCCTCAGAGAAAATATTAAACGTCTTGTACCCTATTCATCGGCACGTGACGAATACCAGGGCGAGGCAAGCGTTTTCCTTGATGCCAATGAAAACGCCTTTGGCTCTCCTTTAGATCAGCAGTTTAACCGCTACCCTGATCCTTTACAATACGATCTTAAAAAACGCATCACCGAAATTAAAGGTGTACCGCCGCGCAATATTTTTGTAGGCAACGGCAGTGATGAAGCTATCGATATCCTTTTTCGTAGTTTTTGTAACCCCGGGATTGACAATGTGATCCTGGTGCCGCCTACTTATGGCATGTACGAGGTATCAGCGAACATCAACGATATCGAAGCCCGTAAAGTAAACCTCACCGAAGATTACCAGCTTAATTTAGAAGGCATTGCCGAAGCTATCGATAAAAACACCAAATTGATCTTTATCTGCTCGCCAAACAACCCTACCGGTAATTCCATCAACCGGGATGATATTCAAACCTTGCTGGCCAACTTTAAAGGCATTGTAGTGGTTGATGAGGCCTATATTAACTTCAGCAGGCAAAAATCTTTTATACAGGAATTGACCGAGTGCGCTAACCTTGTAGTAATGCAAACACTGTCTAAAGCATGGGGCTTAGCTGGCTTACGTGTAGGTATGGCTTTTGCCAGCGAGGAGATCATTGAGGTGATGAACAAGGTAAAACCGCCTTATAATGTTAACGAGTCCTCACAGCAATTGGCATTAGCCGCTTTAGCCAATGTTGGTCAGGTTAATGAATGGATTAAAGAAATACTTGCCCAACGCGACAGGCTGGTGTTAAAGCTGAAAGACTTTGATTTTGTCGTAGATATTTATCCTTCAGATGCCAACTTCATCCTTGTAAAAACCACTAATGCTAACGGCATTTACGATTACCTGGTAAAACAGGGCATTATAGTGCGCAACCGTTCAAAAGTTGAGCTTTGCGAGGGCTGTCTGCGCATCACTGTAGGCACACCAGATGAGAACACTATTTTACTCGAAGCGCTTCAAAACTTTAAATAAAAAAATCACTAACTCAATAATTCGCTAATTCACTAATTATAAAGAATGAGTTTACAGAAAATATTATTTGTCGACCGCGATGGTACCCTGATCAAGGAGCCTGCTGATGAGCAAATTGATTCATTTGCCAAGTTGGAGTTTTATCCCGGCGCGTTAACCTATCTGCCCAAAATAGCCAAAGAGCTTGATTTTGAACTGGTAATGGTTACCAACCAGGACGGTTTAGGAACTTCTGTTTACCCTGAAGATACATTTTGGCCTGTCCACAATTTCATCCTGCAAACATTTGAAGGCGAAGGCGTAAAATTTGCCAATCAGATCATCGACCGCACTTTCGCCCGCGACAATGCTCCCACCCGTAAGCCGGGCACTGCACTGTTAACGCAATACTTAGATGCGGATAAATACGACCTGAAAAATTCGTTTACCATCGGAGATCGTAAAAACGATGTATTATTGGCAAAAAACCTGGGTGCAAAAGCTATCTGGCTTAACAACAACAGCAACCTGGGTGGAAGCGAATTTAGCGAAGCAGATCATATTGATGACGTTATCGCCCTTGAAACTACCGACTGGCAAAAGATTTATGAGTTTCTGAAACTTGGTCAGCGGGTATTTGAACACCGCCGCGCCACTAAGGAAACTGATATCTATATCAAAATAAACCTTGATGGTAAGGGCGACGCCAAAGTATCAACCGGGTTGCATTTTTTTGACCACATGCTGGATCAGATTGCCCGTCATGGTAGTATTGACCTGGAAATTACAGCTAAAGGCGATTTGCATATTGATGAGCATCACACCATTGAAGATACCGGTATTGCCTTAGGCGAAGTATTTGCAGCTGCATTAGGCAACAAAATGGGCATTGAGCGTTATGGCTTTTGCCTGCCGATGGACGATTGCCTGGCCCAGGCTGCTATCGATTTCGGAGGTCGTAACTGGATAGTTTGGGATGCCGATTTTAAACGCGAAAAAGTAGGCGATGTACCAACAGAAATGTTCTACCACTTTTTCAAATCGTTCAGTGACGCCTCAAAAAGCAATCTGAACATAAAAGCCGAAGGCCAGAACGAACATCACAAAATTGAAGCTATATTTAAAGCCTTTGCCAAAGCAATAAAAGTGGCCGTAAAACGTGATGTAGATAAGATGGTTTTACCAAGCACTAAAGGGCTTTTGTAAACGCCCCCCGGCCCCCTAAAGGGGGAGTAAAAAGCACAAAATGGATACACCAGATCAAGATATACAAAAAGTAGACAAAGAAAGCCTCGCAGAGGCACCCCCTTCAGGGGGCGGGGGGGGTATCGGCATCATCCTATACGGAGCCGGAAACATATTTTCCCTTACTGCCGCTTTAGAGCGCTTAGGTATCCCTTATGGCTTTATAAACAACGAAGAGGATTTTGATAAGTACGACCGTTATATCATCCCTGGCGTCGGGCATGCGGGTGCTGCCATGAGTAAGCTGAAAGCTACCGGGCTTGTACCTTCCATTAAGGCGTTAAAAAAACCTACGCTGGGTATCTGTGTAGGTATGCAATTACTTACCTCTTACTCGGAAGAAGGTGATTCTAACCTGTTGGATATCATCCCGGTTAAAACTTTAAGGTTTAAAGATAGCGCCGATCATAAAGTGCCGCACACGGGCTGGAACAGGGTTTACCCTGAAAAGGACAACCCGCTATTTGAAAATATACCGTCAGGTTCACATTTTTACTTTGTACATTCATACTTTATTGAGTATGATAAAGCATACACTTTATTAGCCTCCGATTACGGAAATCAATTTTCGGCATCAATTTGGCTTGATAATTTTTACGGCGTACAATTTCACCCCGAAAAGTCGGGCGTGTTTGGCGAAACATTGTTAACTAATTTCTCAAAAATATAAAGGATATGTACATTATTCCTGCCATTGACATTTTGAACAAGAAGGTTGTTCGTCTTCGTGAAGGCGACTACAAACAGGTAACCGAATACGATGTTACCCTTGAAGAAATGATTGAACGCTACCAGAGCAACGGCACCAACTTCATCCACATTATCGACCTTAACGGCGCAAAAAATGATTTCAGCAATCAGCAGTACCTGTTTGACGTGATCCGTAAAACTGATATGAAGGTACAGTATGGCGGTGGCATCCGTAGCATCGAAAAAGTAAAAGAGCTGATAGATGCAGGCGTTCACCGCGTTATTGTTGGTACGCAGGCACTTACCAACCCTGATTTTTTACCAGATCTGAGCAAAGAGATCTGCGGCAAAGATAAGTGCTCCGACCAGGTGGTAGTAGCCATCGACGTACTTGACGAGGTAATCAAATACTCGGGCTGGATGGAAAGCTCCCCCATCAAACTGATGGATTACGTTGATAAATGCCTGGCTTTAGGTTTCTTTCGTTTCCTTTGTACTGACATTAATAAAGACGGTAAATTGGGCGGTGCCGGCATTGAACTGTACGAAAAACTGCTTGACCATTCTCCGTTCATTAAGCTGATCGCCTCAGGTGGCGTTAGCTCCATGAGCGATATCGAAAAACTTAACCGCTTAAAAGTTGAGTCGGTAGTAGTTGGCAAAGCCATATATGAGGGCCATATCACCATTGAAAACGTGAAACACTGGAATTTGGACGCGCTGATATCGATATAACCCCCCCCGCCCCCTGAAGGGGGTGCTGCTTAGCAGGTGGATTATTTATCAAGTATAATTTAAATGTTTTTGAAAAGCCGGGTATGAAAAAGAAATTATTTCTGGGCGCTAACCCCGAAATATTTGCTAACGCCAAGGCACTCAGGTATAACATGACACCGGCCGAAACATTTTTATGGAGTCAGTTGAATGTTACCTTTTCAGATATAAAATTCAGGAAACAACATCCGCTGGGGAGTTACGTTGCTGATTTTTATTGTCACAAACATAAACTTGTGATTGAATTAGACGGAAGGATTCATAGCCTTCCTGACGTAATTAAAAACGATATCGACAAGCAGACTTTTCTTGAAGGTCAAGGTTTGAGGGTATTAAGATTTTCGAACAATGAAGTTTTCAATAACTTAAATAAGGTTTTGGAGCAAATAAATATGCAAATCAAAGGCACCCCCTTTAGGGGGCGGGGGGGGTTAGCCAAGCGAATCATCCCCTGCCTCGATGTTAAAGACGGCCGTACTGTCAAAGGCGTAAACTTTGTTGACCTCCGCGATGCCGGCGATCCCGTTGAACTGGCCTGGAATTACTCCAACCAGGGGGCCGACGAGTTGGTGTTTCTGGATATTACAGCAACCGTTGAACGCCGTAAAACTATGGTGGAGCTGGTAAAAGCTGTTGCCAGGCAGATCAATATCCCATTCACCATTGGCGGCGGCATTAATGAAATTGCCGATGCTGATGCACTACTCAATGCCGGAGCAGATAAAATCTCCATCAATTCGGCCGCGGTACGTAACCCTAAGCTGATAGATGAACTGGCCGCCACTTTTGGTGTTCAGTTTGTAGTAATAGCTGTTGATACCCGCAGAATAGATGATAAAAATATTGTGCACTTAAATGGCGGAAGACTACCGACAGAACGCCAAACACTGGAGTGGATCCTGGAGGCTGAAAGCCGTGGTGCAGGCGAAATCCTGCTCACTTCTATGGATCATGACGGCACCAAAGGTGGCTTTGATAATGGTTTACTGAAAACTGTTAATGATGCCGTGCACATTCCGGTAATTGCTTCAGGCGGTGCCGGCAAGGTGGAACACTTTGTTGATGTATTTAAAAAAACCAATGTAGATGCAGCATTGGCGGCTTCAGTGTTTCATTATGGTGAGATATTGATACCCGATTTAAAGCGGACATTACAGGGTAATAAAATAGAAGTTAGGATTTGATGATCCCATAAAAAGCGGCGGCTCTGCGCGATTCCCCACTTGAGAGGGGTGTGGGGGTGTGTTTCTCATCAAGCTTAGAACACACCCCTGCCAGCTCACACAGCTACGCTCCCCTCTCAAGAGGGGAATTTAAAAGCAGTTATTATGAACATAGATTTTGAAAAAACCGGCGGACTTGTCCCCGTAATCATACAGGACGAGCAAACTTTAGAGGTACTAATGCTGGGTTACATGAACCAGGAAGCTTATGATAAAACCGTTCAGGAAAATATCGTTACTTTTTATTCTCGTACAAAAAACCGTTTATGGACTAAGGGTGAGACCAGCAGCAACTTCCTGCATGTAAAAAGCATCAGCATTGATTGCGATAATGATACATTGCTGATCAAAGTGAAAGCCGACGGCCCTACCTGTCATACAGGCTCACGCAGTTGCTTCAATACCGAATTTAATCAAAATTTTATCCTGGAGCTGGAAAATATCATTGCCGACAGGTATACTAACCCGGTTGAAGGATCATATGTAAATAAGCTTCGCAACAAAGGCCTTAACAAAATAGCCCAGAAAGTTGGAGAAGAAGGTGTTGAAACCGTTATAGCCGCCCTTGCCGAAACAGAAACCGACCTGATCAATGAGTCATCAGATCTTGTTTTTCACTTGTTGGTACTGCTTCGCGAAAAGGGTTTAACACTGGAAACTATTGCTAAAAATTTAGAATCAAGGCATAAGTAATATTTGTTCATGGTTCATAGATCATGGTTCATGGCTAATTTGCCTTTAACCTGTTAATTTTGCTATGATCTATGAACCATTAACTATGAACTAAGAATGATCACCATCCAAAAAACAGCCGAACTCACAGGCCATGCCAACCCGATATTCACGCTTGAGTTGTCGCAAAAGCCGGGGATATTGTTTACGGGCGGAAATGATAAGGGATTGGTTGAATGGAACCTGAAAGATTTCTCGTTCATTAAGGTGATGTTCCCTGTAAACGCATCTATTTATGCCATCCACTGCCCATCAGGTTATCCCCTGATGTTTGCGGGTTTACGCAGCGGCGAAGTTCTGGTGTTTGATTTTATTCAGCAAAAATTGCTCAAACCTTTAAGACATCACCGCAAGGCTATCTTTGATATCAAATCATCAGTTAAAAAAGATGAGTTATTAATAGCATCGGAAGATGGCACCGTGTCTGTATGGAGCCTTAAAACGCTTGAAATGGTGCACAGCATAACAATATCGAAGGACACCGTTCGTTGTATTGCCGTTTCGCCGGATCAAAAACAGGTGGCATTCGGTTGCCGGGATAATCACATCGCCATTTACGATCTGGAAGATTATACTATTATTAAAGCGCTTCATGGCCATACTATGGCTGTTTTTGCGCTTGCCTACAGTCCCGACGGAAGTTACATCGCTTCCGGCTCAAGAGATGCCCAGGTAAAGATTTGGGATAGCAGCAGTTATCATGAAATAAAAAATGTTCCTGCCCATTTATTTGCGGTGAACCATATCGCATTCCATCCCACCCTACCCTATTTTGCTACCGCCAGTATGGATAAAAGTATCAAGATTTGGGGATCGGACGATTTTAAACTCTACAAAAATATCAGCAGGGAAAAAGGCTATCCAGGCCATGTGCTATCTATCAACAAATTAGCCTGGGGAACGTCCGACCAGCTCCTTTCGGTAAGTGATGATAAAAAGATCATTTCATGGGAGATTAAATTTGGCTGATAACCTTCTTCAGAAACTTATCGTTCTAAGTTATATAGAATCCAATAATTAATTTCACATAAAGGAATTAAGTAATAATAATCAAAAGTTAAGCTTTAGGCTTTGCGCATTCTGCTTTTAGCCTATATATAAACTACTTTCTCTTCAATATACCCTTTACCATTTTTAGATAAATAAGCGCAGGGCCTAATTAAAAAAACGCCTGATAGCGCATAGGTTATGTGTATGCTTTTTTTGTTCGAGCGAGTATATTCCATCCTCATTAATGGTATCAATTTTAACCTTGCCCGATGCATGGATAATCTGTTCATTATTAAGCATGATACCCACATGCGTTACCCGACCTTCGGCATTATCAAAAAAAGCCAGGTCACCCAGCCTTGCATCCTTTATTGAATCAATTTTACTGCCTTGTTTTGCCTGCATGCTGGCATCACGTTTAATCCTGAGGCCTTTTAGTTTATAAACTACCTGGGTAAAGCCAGAGCAATCAATACCAAAATGTGTTCTTCCGCCCCATAAATATGGCGAATTAAGGAATGATTTAGCAGTAGTTGCAATATCTTCAGGCTCGCCAACTTTACCAATTATTTCAAAGCGCTCATTGCCAACGCGGCATGAGGTTCCCTCCAAAAAAGCAAGTGAGCTGCCTGCCGGTAAATAAACAACGCTGTTATCGCTTATTTTCCAGGCTTGTGTAACGGCATGATAAGTAAGCTTTGGAGGATGGTTCTTAACATTTTTATACGCTATATGACCCAGCATAACAAATTGCAGGCGACCTATCCACCCTACATATCCATCGGTCTCGGCAATGATCTTAACCCAGTTATTTTGCCACTCGGTAATTTCAAACGCTTCGCCAAATAATAATTGCGATACCTGCTCGCTCCGCTCGTTAGGCTCGGCCCTAAGCGGGATTACGGCCAGGTTACATATCCCGTATTCCATAGTTTCTGTAAATATCAAATAAACAAAAATCTCACGCGTATTTAAAACTAATACGCGGTTACATCTTAATATGATATTATTTATATAATTGGTATCTGTAATTTTTGGGATAAAGCTATACGATAATACAAATATTTTTATACTTTTTTAATCAAAACAAGAATGCCTTAACAAAATTCCTGAAATTTAATTTATTGCCAAACAAAAAGGGACATGCATTGCATATCCCTTTTCAATATCATTTAAAAGTATATTTATTCGTTCATGTGCAGCCAGTCCTTTTTGGCAAGCAGCTCTTCTTCGCTTTCGCGGATATCCTCGTCGTCAACGCAGCAATCAACCGGGCAAACGGCAGCACATTGAGGCTCGTCATGAAAACCTACACATTCGGTACACTTATCGGGTACTATATAATAAATATCGTCAGATAATGCAGCCTGTGTTTCTTCGGCATTCAGGGTATTACCATCGCCAAAATCAATTATCCCTCTAAGGCCAGTCCCATCGCTGAAACGCCAGGCCGCTCCTGCATCATAAATAGCATTATTAGGGCATTCCGGTTCGCAGGCCCCGCAGTTTATGCATTCGTCGGTGATTTTAATCGCCATATTTCTAAATATCTAATAATCTCAATTAACTTTGCCTGCAAATTGCAAGCGCACAAATATAACAAAAAAAGGCTTTAAGGGTTTAATCCCCTAACATATATATGTCAAAAATTAATCCAAAAAACTCAATAAACTCATTTTCGGAACTGGGCAGGCAACTTCTATCGCCCGATGTAGCATTAAGCACCCTTATTGAAAATGAACAATATCATAATGCATGGTTTACACCGGCAAGCGTTTCAGAAGCAGTAGCCGCCATCGGCAACATGCTTAACGAGGCCGACCTAATCGCCTGGCTTTCAAAATACGACCGCGAAACGCGCAAACCTGTAAAAAGTATTGGACTGATCCTGGCCGGCAACATCCCGCTGGTAGGTTTTCATGACGTACTTTGCGTTATTGCTTCCGGTACCAAGGCGCTTATAAAAGCATCATCGCAGGATGCCCGCCTTATCAAAGCAGTACTGGAAAAACTCGTAGCTATTGACGCTGATTTTGCCGGCAGTTTTAGCTTTGTTGACAAGCTGGAAGGTTTTGACGCCATTATAGCCACCGGCAGCAACAACAGCTCGCGCTATTTTGATTATTATTTTGGTAAAGTTCCTAACATCATCCGCAAAAACCGCAATAGCATCGCTGTATTGAGCGGTGAGGAAACCGCCCCCGAACTTTTCAATCTCGGCCATGACATTTTAGATTATTACGGACTTGGCTGTCGTAACGTATCCAAAATCCTGGTACCGGAAGGGTATGACTTTACCTTCTTTTTTGAATCGATAGAAGATCATAAGGCCATTATTAATCACCATAAATACAACAACAATTACGATTATAATAAATCAATCTATCTTGTTAACGGTGATAAACATTTTGACAATGGGTTTTTAATGGTTAAAGAAGATGACAGGCTGACATCGCCGCTGTCAGTATTATTTTTTAACTATTACAACGACATAACAGAAGCTGAAAATATCATAAACGAAAACGCCCAAAACATTCAATGCATTGTAAGTACCCTACCCTTACAGGTAAGTAACCAGGTAGTAGGTTTTGGCCAGAGCCAGCAACCCAAGCTATGGGATTATGCCGATGGCGTGGATACGATGGAATTTTTGTCAAGTCTTTAAATAAAATAAATACCTTTGGGGATAAGCTGAAAGCCGAAGGCTGAAAGCTAAAAGCAAACATTTTGCAACTGTTTTTAATTTAACAGTGAAACAGATACAGCTTTGGGCTTTTTGCCTTAAGCTTTAAGCTCAAAAAATGTATATCATAAAAGTTAAAGGTGTTGCTAAAATACCCGATTATGTACAGCTGCGCGATGATAAGTTTACGCTGCTGGCTTATTTCAGGGTTGACAGGCCGGATAAATCGCTTGATAAAGTTGGATTGGGCGATAAAGCCGACGAGATCATGAATATTATCAAAGACCTGCCGTTTGGGCAGATCTTAAAATTAGAGTTATAAAAACGATGATTGGAAATTCTATAATAAAACTAAACAACGTTGATATTTTTCAACAGGCGCACCTGGTACTTTCAAACGTAAATTTACATGTTGATAAAGGTGATTTTGTGTGGCTGATAGGTCAGACAGGATCAGGGAAAAGCAGCCTGCTGAAAGTAATTTACGGCGATTTGGGGATTAAAGCCGGTACTGGTCATGCCTGTGGCTATGAATTAAGCAAGCTGCCCAGCCGCGACATTCCCTATCTGCGCCGTAAACTGGGTATAGTTTTCCAGGATTTCCAGTTATTAACCGATCGTACCATCGAGCAAAATCTCAACTTTGTAATGCGTGCCACCGGTTGGAACGATAAAAAGCTGATTGCAGATAAAGCTCTTGATGTACTTGAAAAAGTTGGCCTGCGGTCAAAATTAAAGAAAATGCCTCACGAACTTTCAGGCGGTGAGCAGCAACGTGTGGTTATAGCACGCGCCTTACTTAATGATCCGGAAATAATCCTGGCCGATGAACCTACAGGCAACCTCGACCCTGAAACATCTGAAGAAATTGTACTCCTGCTCAAACAGATCAGTCAATCGGGTACTGCTGTACTGGTAGCCACTCACGATTATCACATTATTCGCGCTTTTCCGTCGCGTATTATCAAATGCGAGAACGGCAAGGTTTTGGAAGATGTGGAGATATAAACTAAACCATGATTTTTAGGATTTAAGGATGTTCCCGATGTATAAAACTCAAGGCATCCTTAAATCAGGCGAATCATGGTTCTGGTTTGCCCATTTGGCGCTTCCCCTGTCACCCTTTCTTAAAATTACTTCGTGCCACTGACAGCTTGACCGCTTTAGAGTTGTGGCAAGATACTTGATTGGCACTACTCGCTATGAAATTTAACGATATGTTGAAGAAAAAGAAGAAAGAAAATACGGATAATACAGAAAATATAAACGAAGTGAATAACGAGCAATTACATGATGAAGGGCAGGAACAAGCCCCGGTAGCGGAAGCTACGGCCCCGGAAACCCAACAGGAAACTGCTGCCCCAACTGCCGAAGAAAAGCTGAAAGATGAGCTGGCACAGGCCAATGACAAGTACTTGCGTTTATATGCCGAATTTGATAACTTTAGAAGGCGTACCATTAAAGAACGCGAGGAAGCCCGCAAAACTGAAGGTAAAGATGTTATTGTGGCTTTACTACCTGTACTTGACGACTTTGAACGCGCGCAGCGTGCCATGGATAAGGCTACCGAAGTTGCCCCGGTTAAAGAGGGCGTTACTTTGATCCAAAACAAGCTGAAAAATATACTTGGCCAAAAAGGCCTGAAAGAAATGACATCAATAGGCAATGCCTTTGATGCCGACCTGCATGAAGCTATCACCAATATTCCGGCACCTGCTGATGACCTTAAAGGCAAGGTAATGGACGAAATGGAAAAAGGCTATACCCTGAACGACAAAGTGATCCGCTTTGCTAAAGTGGTTGTAGGAGCGTAACTGATTTCGGATTTGAGACTTTCAATTTCGGATTTATCCGGATGTGATAGTCTATCCTGATCTTACACAATATTAAATAATAATAAATCCGAAATCTAAATTTCGGAATCCGAAATTTTTAAAATTATGGCTAAAAGAGATTATTACGATGTGCTCGGGATTGCGAAAGGCGCAAGTGCTGATGACATAAAAAAAGCATATCGTAAAATGGCTATTAAATATCACCCTGATAAAAATCAGGGCGATAAGGAAGCGGAAGAAAAGTTTAAGGAAGCTGCAGAAGCTTACGAAGTATTAAGCACTCCCGAAAAACGTCAGCGTTACGATCAGTTTGGTCACGCAGCTAACGCTTCATCGCCAAATGGCGGTGGTTATGGTGGCGGCATGAATATGGACGACATATTTAGCCAGTTTGGTGATATTTTTGGCGGAGGCAGTCCGTTTGAGGGCTTCTTTGGCGGCGGCCGTCAAAGTGGCGGCGGTGGAAGGCGCGTAGCCCGCGGCAGCAACCTGCGCATCAAAGTACGTTTAACCCTCGAAGAGATTGCCAACGGCGCCGAAAAGAAGATCAAAGTAAATAAACAGATCATCTGTAAAACCTGCGATGGCAGTGGCGCTAAAGATAAATCATCGTTCCAAACCTGTAAAACCTGCGGTGGCTCTGGTGCTGTGCGCAGGGTAACCAATACTATTTTGGGCCAGATGCAAACTACCAGCACCTGCCCTACCTGTAACGGTGAAGGGTCAACCATACTATCAAAATGTAATGTTTGTCATGGTGACGGCGTGGTTCGCGGTGAAGAACTGATCACCATCCAGGTGCCTGCAGGCGTTAGCGAAGGCATGCAGTTGAGCATGAGCGGTAAAGGTAATGCAGCCCCACGCGGCGGTGTTCCCGGCGACCTGATCATCCTGATTGAAGAGGTACCTCACGAAACATTAAAACGTGATGGCAATAACGTGATTTATGATCTGCATGTAAATTTTGTTGATGCAACTTTAGGCACCTCTATTGAAGTGCCAACCATTGACGGTAAAGCTAAAATAAAAATTGATCCCGGAACACAAGGGGGCAAAATACTACGCCTGAAAGGTAAGGGTTTACCGGAAGTAAATTCATATCACCGTGGCGATCAACTGGTGCATATCAACATTTGGACACCAAAAGCGTTAAGCCGCGAGGAACGTGAGATCCTGGAAAAACTGCAGGGCTCTCCTAACTTTAAACCCAATCCGGGCAAAAACGAAAAAAGTTTCTTTGAACGGATGAAGGAATATTTTGAATAGTCTTTTTGAGGTGAAAGGATAAAGGCGAAAGCTAAAAGGTATATGCAAAGCCCGGAGTTGTTATGACTTCGGGCTTTTTAATTTCTCTTGCAATTCTTTTTTAAATTCATCTATTAACATTCTAATTATCTTGGATTCTTCACCTACGATGATTTTCTCATGG
Organism: Mucilaginibacter sp. SJ; assembly: GCF_028993635.1. Lineage (NCBI taxonomy): Bacteria > Pseudomonadati > Bacteroidota > Sphingobacteriia > Sphingobacteriales > Sphingobacteriaceae > Mucilaginibacter > Mucilaginibacter sp. SJ. The sequence goes on along the minus strand of NZ_CP118631.1, from coordinate 6,520,011 downwards.
TAAAGTTTAGACACCAGTTCATTCTGCGCTACACTTATTTTGTAATAAAACTCTTCAAACAGCACATTGAGAATAACATGCATGTTAAAAGTATTATCAGGATCTCTATATTCCTGAAAAACTACGTTTATCTTAATAAACATGTCTTTCTTTAGAAAAAAGGGACTTAAAGTTTCGATCTTAGCGTAAATAGAATGATCATATTTTGTACGTCTATTATTTTCAATATATTCAAATGTAAACCAACCGCCATGCGAAAAAAAATATTCATTAAACGCATTAAACTTATCTGATATTTTTCTCGCCAAAGGATAAATGCATTCATTAAATACCCTTTCTATAGCAGCTGTTGATTTTTTTTCCTTAGCAACAACTCTTCCATTCAATTGCAATTTTAAAAGCGCAATTTCTTTATCTATATCTTCGTCTTCGTCAATGTCACCTCCCTTAATAGCCTTTAAATATAATTGCATAGAATTTTGCAATCGTTCAATCGCAAATTCAACGAATGGCCAACTATCGCCTACATCTGCCTGGCTTAATAATGAATAATAATTATCTTTTGTATCATCTTTAATTACAACAACGGGATATCCGCTTTTCATCAAGATTAGATTCATTAAAATTCGAGCCATTCGACCATTTCCATCATCGAAAGGGTGAATAGCAACAAATGTATGATGAAAAAGAGCAGCAATAATTACCGGGTGTATTTCAGTGTTTTCACTCACCGCTACATACCAGGCCATCAAATCATTCATTAAGGCTGGTGTCTCTTCCGGCGTCGCATAATAATGAATTTCGCCAGTCCTCGTTTTAACATGATTAGGTAACGATTTATATTTTCCTATTTCTATTCTTTTACGAGTCGGTAATCCTTCAGCGGTTTGTGCATCGGTAAAATCCGGCTTCACTAATAACACCTCGTGAAGTGCACGAATATCACTTTCAGTAAAATCCCTTCCATCTTTTACCAATCTTTCAAGATATTCAACTGCTTGATTATGCCCCTGAATATCCAAATGGTCTTTTAACGGTTTACCTTTAGCGGTAATACCATGCATCAACAAAGCCGTAGTTTCGCCATAGCTTAGTTTATTCCCCTCAATAGCATTGGAGTTATAATTCCAATCCAATCGTAGTTTCTGCATCACCCGCCCTTCAACATCAGGCGGCAGAGGGCGCATGTCGTCTATTTGCTTTTTCAGGCTGTCTATTTCCAGCAGTATGGGGGCTTTACTAAATTCTATTTCGAGCTTCAGGTTCATCATCTAAAGATACATAAATACCTTTTTATTAAATGCTATTTCAATCGCAGAAGTTCACGCTTGAACTTGTTTTATATCACTCCTGCCTTCTCCAGCTCCACCTGCATCTGCTGTTGTAAACTCAACGCTTCCGCACGGGCGGCATCGGCAAAATCTTCGCCATTGCTTGCATATAATATAGAACGCGACGAGTTTACGATAAGTCCACAATCTTTAGTGATACCATATTTGCAAACTTCTTCCAGGCTTCCGCCCTGTGCCCCTACTCCGGGTACTAATAAAAAATTATCGGGCGCATATGCGCGGATGTTAGTAAACTCGGTGCTTTTGGTTGCGCCTACTACATACATGATCCTATCGGCGCCGGCCCAGGTGTTGGCCTTTTTTATCACATTTTCATATAAATAGCCATCTCCCGTTTGCAGGTATTGAAAATCTTTACTGCCAACAGATGATGTTAGAGCTAAAATAATAACCCATTTACCGTCATAAGCGAGATATGGCGTAACACTGTCATTACCCATATAAGGCGTAATAGTAATAGCATCAAAGCTCATCCCGCCCGATTGCCCGTCAAAAAATGCTTTGGCATATTTGTCAGACGTATTGCCGATATCGCCTCGTTTAGCGTCAATGATACTTAAACAATCTTTGGGCAGGTATTTATAAGTATCAATTAAGCTTTGCAATCCCTTTATGCCATAAGCCTCATAAAAAGCGGCATTGGGTTTATAAGCTATGCAGAGATCTTGTGTAGCATCGATGATGCGTTTGTTAAATTCAAGTATAGGATCGGGATGTGATCTTAAAAATTCGGGGATCTTATTGATATCGGGATCAAGCCCAACACATAAAAACGATTTCTTTTTTTTGATCTGTTCAATTAACTCCTGGCGGGACATCATCAGCGGCTTAATAATATTTTAATTGTCAAAAAAACTAAAAATTTGGCTTATGTGTTCTGATATAAGTGATATTTATTTAATTAATTTGAAATTAAAGAATAATTGTTTACACTTGCATCGTTTTCCATTGAATTTTTCTTGCACTAAAGAAACAATTTAAATCACCACGCTTTTTATTATCACTTTATATAATACTTGCATGGGTTTGGATGTTTACTAAAAACAAGGTTTCAAGATCAATTTCTTTCAATTATAGCCTCATATGTTTTTACACATATGGTCAAGCTTTAACACTTGCATAGAAATTTTTGCCGTTTGAAAACAAATTACAATTAAAAAATCCCATTGAACTATAATTCATATCATGTCTGATAAAATTGAATTGAACGACAAACTCGTTTCTGAGTTGCGCGAAATTGCCAGAAATTTAGGTATTGCTGAGGCCGACGAACTGCGTAAAGCTCAGCTTGTTGCCCGTATTATTGAACAACAACAGCTTATTGAAGCCGCCAGGGCTCAACAAAATCTGATTGAATCAAATTATACCCCTACACCCGCGCCAGGCGAAGCGCCTGCTGAAATAACTGAAAAGCCCCGAAAAAGGACCCGTGTTATAAAAACCAAAGATTCATCAAAACCACGTATAGAGGTTCCTTTAGATGATACCAATCTTTTTGATGCGCAGGATGATGAGCCATCACAAGATGATCCGGAAACGGAAATTCCTGCTGTAACTGCAGAAACAGAAGCGCCGCAAGCCGGTGAAACAGTTGCCCGTACGGAAGAAGTTGTTCCGGAAGCCCGCCCGCAAAAGTTTGAGCGCAGGGTTAACAGCAACAACCAAAATCAGCAAAAAGCACAAGAACCGCCAATCAATCTCGACTTTGATAATGTAATTGTAAATGAAGGTGTTTTGGAAATTATGCCTGATGGTTATGGCTTCCTTCGTTCATCTGATTACAACTACCTTACTTCTCCCGATGATATTTACGTATCACAATCACAGATAAAACTATTCGGCCTTAAAACAGGTGACACGGTTAGGGGCAGCATCCGCCCGCCGAAAGAAGGTGAAAAATACTTCCCGCTGGTACGTGTTGAGGCCATCAACGGCCGCATCCCTGCCGAGGTACGTGACCGTGTTCCTTTTGATCACTTAACACCTTTGTTCCCTTCCGAAAAACTGAGCCTCTTCACCGATCCGAACAACTATTCAACCCGCATCATGGACCTGTTTTCGCCTATTGGTAAAGGTCAGCGTGGTTTAATCGTGGCACAGCCAAAAACAGGTAAAACCATGTTATTAAAGGATGTGGCCAATGCTATTGCCAAAAACCATCCCGAAGTATACCTTATTATATTGCTGATAGACGAACGCCCGGAAGAGGTTACCGACATGGCCCGCAGCGTACGCGCCGAAGTTGTTTCATCCACTTTTGATGAGCCTGCTGAGCGCCACGTAAAAATTGCTAACATTGTGCTTGAAAAATCAAAACGTATGGTAGAGTGTGGTCATGATGTAGTGATCCTTCTTGACTCTATCACCCGTTTGGCACGCGCTTATAATACTGTTGCCCCCGCATCAGGTAAGATATTATCAGGCGGTGTTGATGCTAACGCTTTGCACAAACCTAAACGATTTTTTGGTGCCGCCCGCAACATTGAGGATGGCGGTTCATTAACTATCATCGCTACAGCGCTTACCGAAACCGGCTCAAAAATGGACGAGGTTATTTTTGAAGAATTTAAAGGTACCGGTAACATGGAGTTACAACTGGATCGTAAATTATCGAATAAACGTATTTTCCCGGCTATCGACATTACTGCTTCAAGTACCCGCCGCGACGACTTACTGCTTGACCGTGACACGCTTCAGCGCATTTGGATTCTCCGCAACCACCTTGCTGATATGAATTCGCAGGAATCAATGGAGTTTTTACAAGCTCAAATTAGGGGCACAAAAACTAACGAAGAATTTCTGATTTCGATGAATTCGTAATATTTTAGCGATAATGAAGTTATAAGTAAGTAGAATATTATTTGTAACTTCATTATTACTTAATAAATTCCTGATAACTTCGATGGCGAAATGAAGAGACGCGTCAAAAAACACCTTCCAAATGCTATTACCTGCGCCAACCTTTTTAGCGGTTGTATAGGTATAGTTTTCGCTTTCCAGGGCAACCTTATAGTGGCTGCTTATGCCATTTTTCTTTCCTCAATATTTGATTTTTTTGATGGCCTTGCATCAAGGGTTTTAAACTCTTATTCATTTATAGGCAAAGACCTCGATTCGCTGGCCGATATGGTAAGCTTTGGCGTATTGCCGTCAGTGATCATGTACGAACTATTTTTACAGGCTCCGCAATTAGACGGCATAAGTCACCTGTTAAACTTCGTTGCATTCCTTTTACCGGTATTTTCGGCATTGAGGCTTGCAAAATTCAATAACGACACGCGGCAATCAGATAGCTTTATCGGGTTACCAACACCAGCAAACGCCATCCTTATAGCATCGCTGCCTTTAATAGTACAACAGTACGATGCTTTGGCGCATTACATTTTAAATCCTTACTTTCTAACAGTTCTTGTTTTAATAATGTGTACGCTACTGGTATCCGAAATACCGCTCATGTCGCTTAAATTCAAGAACCGCGACTTTAACAAAAACATTTTCCGTTATTTACTGCTCTTGTTTTCGGCAATACTCATACTATTTTTTAAATTTGTGGCCGTTCCGGTGGTTATATTTATTTATATCACCTTATCTCTAATTCAAACAAAACTCACAAATGACAAAGTTCCAGGCTGAAATCGACGTAATGCCCAAAAAAGAAATACTTGACCCACAAGGAAAAGCAGTAACCGGTAGCATGAAAAACCTTGGCTTAGCCGAAATTCATAACGTGCGCATTGGCAAACACATTACGCTTGAAGTAGAAGCTGAAAATGCCGAAGCTGCCAGCGCCAAAGTTGACCAGGCCTGCAAAAACCTACTGGCCAACCTGATTATGGAAAGCTATACCTTTAAAGTATCAGAAGTAGCTTAGAGCTGAAAGCTCAAGGCTTAAAGCCAAAAGCTTATAAATCAAAAAACTTAAAATAAAAAGAAGGCAACTTTTTGGGTTGCCTTTCTTGTTTATATCTAACTTGTAAAAAAGCTTTCTGCTTCCAGCCTTAGGCTTTTAGCTTACAAATTAGCTTCCTTCTCCGCCTTAATTTGCTTTAAAGTGATCAGGTTTGCTGATACCATGCTGTTTACCTGGTTAAACTTTTCAAATATTTCGGCTGGGTTTTGACCTCCGGCTTTACAGGCCAGCTCAACTTCCTGTATGGTAGCCTGGCTTATGGGCATACCAAAAAAACCAAGGTTAGGCTTTAATTTATGAGCTGCCTGGGCTGCTAACGCCCAATCCTGGTTATTTAACGCGTTGCCAATCGTGTTAAGTAAATCGGGCGATTGCTCAAGGAACATACCTATCGAGTCAACAATAAAATCGTCGCTACCGTCGGCAATCTCGTATAAAAAAGAAAGATCAAGATCTTGTTCTGGTGAAATATCTGCCATTATAAAAGCTTTGTGTTTATTCAAAAATATGCTTTTTTACGATTAAGTTATCCTTTAGTTCATCCTTTAGCTGCAAAATATTTTTTTTGAACACAGGATGAATAAGGTCAGGCGCTATCTCGACCAGGGGGATCAGCGTAAAACTGCGTTTATATAATTCGGGATGGGGCACTACCAGGTTAAAATCATGGATCACTTCATCGCCATAAAACAAAATATCAATATCAATAATGCGCGACCCCCATTTAACCTCCCGCTTACGGCCCATTTGCAATTCGATACCCAATATTTTTTCCAACACATCCTGCGCCGAAAAATCAGTTTGGAGCATCAGCACCTGGTTTAAATAGTCGGGTTCATCGGTTTTACCCCACGACTGGGTTTCATAAACCGACGAGATCAATTTAACCGGAGCAATTTGAGCCGAAACAGATTCAATTGCCCGCTGCAGAAACAATTCGCGGGTACCAAGGTTGCTCCCAAGCAATAAAAAAACATCAATCATGTTGTAACAAATATAATGGAAACCGCTCTTAGCATTATACGGCTCCTTATTACTAAGTTTGCATAGTTAAAAAGATTTATAACATTAATGAAACAATTCTTCAAATTCGTTCTGGCCACTATTGTAGGGGTAATTATTTCGGGTATAATAATAGGTGTTGTTGGAGCGGTTCTTATTATCGGCCTTATTGCATCGGCCGGCAGTGATAAAACTGTAGATGTTAGCCCAAACTCTATTTTATACATGTCGCTTAAAAATCAGATCACTGAGCGTACACCTAACAATCCCCTTGCCGGTCTGGATTTTTTAGGTTTGAATGAAGATAAATCAATAGGCTTAAATGATATTCTGGCCGATATCAAAAAAGCCAAAACCGACGATAATATTAAAGGCATATACCTTGATGAAAGTTATATGACCGCCGGCCAGGCTACTACCGAAGAGATCCGCAACGCGCTTATCGACTTTAAAAAATCAGGCAAATTTGTTGTAGCCTACGCCGAAGTATATACCCAGGGTTTTTACTACCTGGCATCGGTAGCCGATAAAGTTTATATTAACCCCAAAGGTATTTTTGAGTTTCATGGCTTCAGCTCTCAAACCACTTTTCTGAAGGGAGCGCTGGACAAATTAGGTATTGAGGCACAAATCATTAAAGTTGGCACCTTTAAAAGCGCAGTTGAACCGTTGTTCCTTACCAAGATGAGCGATGCCAATAAATTACAGGTAACTTCGTATCTCGGTTCACTGTACAATCATTTTTTAACCGGCATCAGCAAAAGCCGCGGCCTTAACAGGGATTCATTATTCAGCTATGCCGATAATATGCGCATTCAATTTCCTGAAGATGCCTATAAATTAAAGCTGGTTGACGGCTTAAAATATAAAGACGAGATCCTTAATGATTTGAAAAGGCGGACCGGTACCGATTTAAAAGACGACTTAAAAAGTGTAGACCTTAGGGATTACGCCAAAAGCAAAAGCGATGATTCGGACGATAAGGAAGATGATTCATCATCTAAAAACCGTATTGCCATTGTCTATGCATCGGGCGATATTACCGGCGGCGAGGGTGATGACAACAATATCGGTTCAGAAACTATCTCGAAAGCATTACGCAAAGCCCGTTTGGATGATAAAGTTAAAGCTGTGGTATTGCGTGTAAATTCGCCTGGTGGCAGCTCACTGGCATCAGACGTGATCTGGCGCGAGGTGAAACTCATCCACGAAAAGAAACCGATCATTGTTTCTATGGGCGATTATGCTGCATCGGGTGGTTATTACATTTCGTGCGCGGCCGATTCGATCATTGCCCAGCCTAATACTATTACCGGCTCTATCGGCATTTTCGCCGTATTGCCAAACATGCAAAAACTGTTTAATGATAAACTGGGGGTAACCTTTGATGGTGTAAAAACCGGGAAGTATGCAGATTTGGGCGATATTAGCCGTCCGCTTAATCCCGACGAACGCCTGATATTACAAAACAGTGTGAACCGTGGTTATGATGAATTTACCAAAGCAGTGGCCGAAGGCCGCGGCAAAACACAGGTTTACATTAACAGCATTGGCCAGGGCCGTGTTTGGACTGGTGAGCAGGCCCTAAAAATTGGCCTGGTTGACCGTTTGGGGAATATCAACGACGCTATCGCGTCAGCCGCTAAAAAAGCAAAGATAAAAACCTATAATATAGTAAGTTACCCCGAGCAAAAAAGCTTTTTTAACAAAGTGGGCGACGGTTTAAGCGCCGAAGTACAAACCCGCATGGTAAAAAACGAGCTTGGTGAAAACTACCGGGTTTACCAGCAGATAAAAGGCATCACGCAAATGATGCGCACCCCTCAGGCCCGTTTGCCTTACGACCTTGTGATCAAATAAAATTTCATTAATACATTAATTTTGATTGTGAAAAGCTGCCTTGTTTGGGTGGCTTTTTTTGTTGTCCGGTAAGACTTACGAAATTTTGAAAACTGCATAAGTCTGTTAAATATAATACATCTTATCCCCTCTTCAAATAAGCATTCGGAACATTCTTCGGCACATAATCAATCCCATAAGAATGCTTTATCAGCAAACTTACCACTTCCATAATAGTTTGCTCCTTACGGTGAAATTGTGGTAATGAGCCCATCATAGCGTAACTTATCGGATTAACAGCGGGAACAAAAGTTTCCCATTCATATCCCCTGCCCCAGATCAATCCCTTAACTGTATAGAACAGATCGGTACCGTTTTGCAACAGAAAGTGAAGCATATCAACAGAACTATTCCCGTTTTGATTAACCGTATGAAAAATAGGTGTATGTCCGCCGAAACCATGATCATCATAAGCTGCTTTGGCATTTACATCAGCCCCATGTTGTAAAAGTATTTTGGCGCAGGCAAGGCTATTATATTCGGCGCAAAAATGCATGAGTGTTCCACCCGTTAAAGGAGTATAGGTATTATTATATAAAGAATAGGTTTTGTTAACAGCAGATGGATCTATCGTCAAGGCTTGTTTTAACATTTCTTCATCATGGGCCAAAACCGCCAGCAGCGCCTTGTCTTCGTACTTAAGTCCGGCATCAATAAAAGCTTGCACACAGTCTTTAAACCGGGGGCCGCGGGCATACATTTCAACCATCATGGTAAAAACAGGCATGCCATCATGAACTTCGTTCGGGCTGCCGCCTTTATTAAAATAGGCTTTGATCTCATCAACGGCATGAGTTTCGGCGGCGTAAAGGATGTCGTTGTAATTAGGCATGATCTTTTTATTAAAGTTAAAGAATCAAATGATTACTCATTCAATAATTTAAAAGACGCCAGCCAGGCATTCTCAAACTGTGTTATGACTTGGCCTTTCGCGAGAAAATAGCCCTGCTCAAAAACAAACCCACCACATAAGCTGTCATTACAATGGCTTTTTGTATTTTTACGGCCTCATTGTAATTATGGAAAATAAACCCATAGCCCGTACACTTCGTTTACTCTCACAACTCATGGAACTCCATGAGGTTAATCCGTTCAAGATCAAATCGGTAGCTAATGCAGCCTTTAAAGTAGATAAGCTCCCTTTCCCCATAGCCGGTAAAAAACTGGATGAACTGGAGAAGATTGATGGCATAGGTAAAAGCATAGCCGGCAAAGTTACTGAGTTGCTTGAAACCGGCACCATGACCGAGCTGCAGGATATGTTGGATAAAACCCCTGCCGGTGTGGTTGAAATGATGGGTATTAAAGGCATCGGCCCCAAAAAGGTAGCTGTCATCTGGAAAGAGCTGGGCATTGAAAATACCGGTGAGCTTTTTTATGCCTGCAATGAAAACCGCCTGATAGAGGCAAAGGGCTTCGGTCTTAAAACGCAGGAAGAGATCCGTAAAGCTATTGAGTTCAGGATGGCGAGCAATGGTAAGTTCCTTTTTGCCCAGGTTGAAAAGGAAGCCAACGAACTGATGGATGAGGTAAAAGCCATTTTCCCTGATGCGCTAAAACACTTCGCGGGCGAATTCAGGCGTTTGAATGAGGTCATTACCGAAATTGTGATTGTAGTTGGCAGTCTTAACCATGATGTTGCCTACGAAGCGCTGGTAAATTCAACCATACTTTGCAATATAAGTAAAAATCAAAACCATATTCAGGGCGAGCTGCAAAATGGCTTGCTCGTTGATATTGTTTGTGTAGATAAGGCTGATTATTACAAAGAACTATTTATCAATACAGGTACTGATGATCATGTACAAGCCGTTTTCGACAGGATTAATGTTCCTGTTGAACAGCCAGAAACGGAAGAAATGATCTACACCAAGGCCGGCTTAAGCTGGATGCAGCCCGAACTGCGTGAAGGTACCCTGTTTATTGAAAAGGCCGAAAAGAACATACTGCCAACGCTCATTAACTGGCACGACCTGAAAGGTACACTTCATAACCACAGTACCTGGAGCGATGGTGTTAACAGCATTGAAGAAATGGCCTTGTATTGCCGGGATACCCTGAAATTAGAATACCTGGGCATGTGTGATCATAGCAAAAGCGCCTTTTATGCCAAGGGCTTAAGCATTGAACGGGTATTGCAGCAACATGAAGAAATAGATGCCCTGAATAAAAAACTCGACGGTTTCCATATTTTTAAAGGTATTGAATCGGATATTTTGTATGATGGTTCGCTTGATTATCCTGACGAGATCCTGCAAAAGTTTGATTTCATTGTAGCCTCAGTTCATTCAATCCTCAAAATGGACGAGGAAAAGGCTACGTCAAGACTGATCACCGCAATCGAAAATCCTTATACAACTATATTGGGACACCCAACAGGCAGACTTTTACTAAGCCGTAGCGGATATCCTATCAACTATAAAAAAGTGATAGATGCCTGCGCAGCCAATAACGTAGTTATTGAAATCAATGCCAACCCATTGCGGCTCGACCTCGACTGGCGCTGGCACCAATATGCTTTAGATAAAGGTGTTATGCTGTCCATAAACCCCGATGCCCACCGTATTGAAGGGTTTACAGATATGCATTACGGTATTCTTGCCGCACGTAAAGGCGGTTTGTATAAAGAAATGTGTATGAATGCTATGTCCCTGGCTGAAATTACGAAGGCGTTTGCTGCAAAGAGAGGTTAGTGATTAGAGATCAGAGGTTAGTGTTTTTTACGCGATAAAAAATGGCCTAATGACGCAATGAAACAATGACAAAATTAGATGAACCTAAAAGATAAAGTACAATCCATACAGGCAGCAGCTCGCAAACCGGCAATACTGGTAATTGGCGACCTGATGGTTGACCATTATATATGGGGAAATGCCACCCGCCTTTCGCCCGAGGCTCCTGTACCTATTGTAAATGTAAAAAACGAAACCACTACATTAGGTGGTGCCGGTAACGTGGTTCAAAACCTGGTATCATTAGGTGCAAAAGTTATTGTTGCCGGAGTAATCGGAAACGACCAGGCTGCGGGTGAACTGATCAAAATCCTGACTGACGAAGGCGTTGAAACGGACTCTATTATTAAAGATAGCAACCGCCCTACCACAGTAAAAACCCGCGTGGTTGTTGGCAGCCACCAACTGGTACGTGTTGACCGCGAAGTTACTGACGAAGTATCGGAGCCTATTGCCAATGAGCTTATTAGTAAGCTAAGCGGTTATATTGACAACGCAGATATGGTACTTTTATCTGATTATAACAAAGGGCTGTTTTCACCGTTTTTAACGCAAGGCATTATCAGGGCGGCGAATGCTAAAGGCAAAAAAGTAATCATCGACCCCAAAGGGCTTAATTACGAAAAATACAAAGGCGCTTTTATCATTAAGCCCAATCGCAAAGAATTGTCTGAAGCTGCTAAAACCGAGAAGATCAATTCGATAGAAAGCCTGCAGCAGGCCGCTAAAGTAATTTTTGAACAAACCGGGACCCAATATATAGTAGTTACCTTATCCGAAGAAGGCATGGTAATATTGAGCGAAGAGGGCTATCAAAGTTTACCCGTCAAGGCAACCGAAGTGTTTGATGTAACTGGTGCCGGCGATACTGTACTGGCCACAATGGCCTATTTTATGGCAGGAGGCTTAAATATTGAAGACTCATGCGAACTGGCTAACCATGCTGCTGCCATAGTGATCCGCCGTGTGGGCAGTGCAACAACTACTGTAGATGAGATTATTGAAGATATAATAAAAGGCGAAAGATAAGGCAGAGGTGAAAGGTCAAGGGCGAAAGGTTTGAAATATGCTTGCCCTAACCGACCAATGAACTAATGAACAAGTGAACTAATGAACCAAAAGATATTAAACGAACTTAAGGATCACCAGGATACGCTGCAAAGGGTAATCGACACGCTTAGTGGCAATATCGAGGTAGCCTGTGAGATGATCACCTCGACCATAAAAAACGGTAACAAAGTGTTACTGGCTGGTAACGGCGGCAGTGCTGCTGATGCTCAGCACATTGCAGCGGAGCTTACCGGCCGTTATGTGAAAGACCGTCAGCCTTTACCGGGTATTGCCTTAACAGTTGATACTTCGGCGCTTACTTCTATCGCTAACGATTATGGTTATGAACATGTGTTTTCGCGCCAGTTGGAGGCATTTGCCAGGCCGGGCGACTTGTTCATCGGCATTTCGACCAGTGGAAACAGTCCCGGGATCCTGGCGGCATTTGAGTCGGCTAAAAAACTGGGGATTAAAACCTTAGGCCTTTCTGGCAGGGATGGCGGTAAAATGACCGGACTTTGTGAACTGAACATCATTGTGCCATCAAACATTACCGCGCGCATCCAGGAAATGCATATCCTTATCGGGCATATCCTGTGTACCGCCGTTGATGACCTTTTTGATTAAACAGTACCGTAGAGACGCATCATACGCGTCTTTCTAATAATATACAAAGACACAAGTGATGTGTGTTTACAGGAAAAACAAATGAGGACCGGCTTCGAAAAAACCCTTCTTGATAAAATAACCGACCTGCAATCACTGCAAACTCAGATAAAAAACTGGCAGGCCGAAGGTAAAAAAGTAGTGTTTACCAATGGCGTTTTTGACCTGCTGCACATAGGCCATCTCACCTACCTGGCCAAAGCGGCTGAGCTTGGCGACAAGCTGGTGATTGGCCTTAATGCCGATAGCTCAGTAAGGCGCATCAAAGGCCCAACCCGCCCGGTGAATGATCAAAACAGCCGTGCAGCACTGTTGGCGGCATTGTTTTTTGTAGACGCTATTGTTGTTTTTGAAGAAGATACTCCGCTAAATCTGATCAGCTCACTTCTGCCCGATATCCTGGTAAAGGGAGCCGATTATGCAGTTGAAAATATTGTGGGCGCTAAAGAAGTAATAGCAAACGGAGGCGAGGTTAAAACCATTAATTTTGTTGAAGGATATTCATCCACCTCAATAATCGAAAAAATCAGGAACCAGATTTCCTGAACGTGATAACAACATGAAGATATTGGTGATCCGCTTTAGTTCAATGGGTGATATAATTTATACCACGCCCGTTGTGCGCTGCCTCAAAAAGCAGGTCCCTGATGCCGAAGTTCATTTTTTAACCAAACCAGCTTTCAAATACATTTACGATAATAACCAGTATGTTGATAAGTTGCTGCTATTAAAACCCTCGTTAACAGATACCATTAACGACATTAAGGCCGAAAAGTATGATCAGATCATTGATCTGCATAATAATCTTCGCACGAGCATCATCAAGCTGCGTACCGGTATCAAAGCATCAACTTATAAAAAACGGCCAATTTTAAAGTGGCTAAGTTTAAAGTTGAAACGCAACCTGGTAGGTAAGGAACATTTGGTTGACAGGTATTTAAAAGCTGTTAAGTTTTTAGGTGTGGTTAATGACGATAAGCCTATCGATTATTATATCAAAGCCCAACACGATATAACTAAATTACTACCGGTTAGTCATCAGCATGGCTATGTTGCTTTTGTAATAGGTGCAACACATTTTACGAAGCGGATGCCTAATTACAAGATCATTAGCATTTGCAGGCAGCTTAATTTACCTGTTTTGCTATTGGGCGGCAATGATGTAAAAGCAAATGGCGATGAAATAGCTACGGCAGTTGGTACTTCAGTTTATAATGTCTGCGGAATAACATCACTTGATGAATCGGTTTTCCTGGTATCGCGCGCAAAAAATGTAATTGGTTTTGATACAGGTCTCACACATATTGCCGAAGCGTTTAATGTGCCTATAGCCTCGGTTTGGGGTGGCACCACACCCGATCTGCTGGGGGTTTGGCCTTATAAAGTAAAAGAAACACTGATTGCCGGTATTGAACTATCCTGCCGTCCCTGCTCCAAATTCGGACTTGAAAAATGCCCGCTCGGACACTTTAAATGTATGAACGATATGCCAGAGGCCGATATTGTAAATTTCTCCAATCATCAATAGGTAATTGTAAAACATTGCCCGTATTATACTTACAGCTTAACTACTGTTAATATTTCACAAAAAACATTATGCAGCTTTTAATGTTAGTGTATTTGTATAATTTTGTGCATTAACTTAAAATCCTTACACGATGAAAAAAACCTTACTAAGCTTGTGCCTTTTAATGGCATCTTTCGCTGCATTTGCTCAATTACCAACCGTTGGTTTTAAAGGAGGCGTAAACTTCGCAACGTTACATGCTACAGTTGATGGTGTTAGCGGCTCGGGTAATTCGGGCAGCTTAACCACATTCAATGTAGGCGCCTTTGTCGATTTTAAATTTGGCAATGTATCATTACAACCAGCCTTAAACTTTACCGGTAAAGGCGGATCATCAAGTGTTTCTTTTGATGACGAAGCAAGCTCTGGCGGCAAAGTAAAACTCTATTACCTGCAAGTTCCGGTAAATGTTGTGTACCACGTGCCTGCGGTAGTCGGTGACTTTTACTTTGGTGCCGGCCCTTACCTTGGTATGGGTGTTTCCGGCAAAGCAAAAGATAACAGCGGCAATTCTGAAGATATTAAATTTGGCAGCGGCCAGGACGAAATCAAAAGAACCGACGCGGGTTTAAATGCTATTGTTGGTTTTAAATTCAAAACCGGTTTCCTGATCAATGCTAATTATGATTGGGGCCTAACCAACATCACCAACGTTGATGGTATTAAACTTACAAACCGTGTTTTCGGCATTTCAGTTGGTTATGCGTTTTAATTAGCCCGGTGAAAAAATTGAAGCAGACTTTGTCTGTCTTTTATTATAAGGAGAAGCAACAGCTTCTCCTTATTTATTTAGTATTATTGGAAACTTATTACAAATGTCTCACGTTATAATCACAAAACCGTAACATTATAAACCGATCGGTCAGCCGTTTAAAATCATGAAAAAGTTATTATTAATACGCCACGCAAAAGCTACCCATGAAAGCGGTTATGTTGATTTTGACCGGCCTTTAAAACAATCAGGCATGCAGGATGCGGTTTTAATGGCTACCCTCTTAAAAGGACAATTACAAATACCTCAAATTATAATAACCAGTCCGGCACTGCGTACCAAAACTACTGCCGAAATTTTTGCCAACCAGTTTAAATTACCGGCTCCGGGAGAAGACAAAAGAATTTACGAAGCCAGCGAAAACACCTGGGTTAAAGTGATTAATGGCCTGCCCGATGAATATGATTATATAGGCGTAGTTGGGCATAACCCTGGCATTAGCCAAATACTATATTACCTCACCAGCCAGTTAAAAGAGATGCCTACATGTGCTGTAGCTATCATTACTTTTGAAAACGATACATGGCAATCCATCAGCGAAGAGGATGGGAAACTGGTACATTTTGATTCACCGAAAGGATAGTCTTAAGTTCTAAGTCGTAAGTCCAAAGTCATAATTTTTCAAGGCTTTGAACTATCGACTTACGACTACAGACTTAGAACTTCCGACTAATTAATCCGGTACATTTTCCCCGGCAGCGAGCTGATATACCCTTGCATTTCCATATTAAGCAGGTTCATGGCCAGTTGGCTCATAGGCATGTTCGCCCTTAAAGTAAGATTGTCTATGGCAAGCGGCGTTTTATTCTGCTGCAATATCTCCATAATCAGCCGTTCATCTGCCGACAGATCAAAAGGCAACATAAATTGCTCTACAGGTTTATTGGCGTCGTTCTTTTCCCAGCCAAGACTAAAAGCCAGATCGGCGGTACAGGTGAGCAAACTTGCTTTATTATTGCGGATCAGAAAGTTACATCCTTCAGAAAATTCATCACCCAATCTGCCCGGAAAAGCAAAAACATCCCGGTTATAGGAGTTGGCAATTTCGGCCGTGATAAGTGCCCCTCCTTTGATACTGGCTTCAATTACTACGGTTGCATCGGCAATACCGGCAACTATACGGTTTCGCTGCGGAAAGTTTTCCCTGTCGGGATTAGTGCCTGAAGGATATTCGGATAGTAAACCGCCATTGTCGAGCATTTTATCGGCAGTGGCCCGGTTTTGAGCAGGATAGAGCCTGTCGAGCCCATGACCAAGTACACCGATGGTTGGCAGATTTAGCTTTACACATTCTTTATGTGCAGCTACATCAATACCATGTGCCAAACCACTTACTATTAATACATTATATTGCTGTAACTCCTCAACCAACTGTCGGCATAATTGCCTGCCATAATCAGTAGCGTTACGGGTGCCCACTATACTAATGATGTGTGGCGGGTTAAGATCCATCTTCCCTTTCGCGTAAAGCAACACCGGCGAATCGTGGCAGTTTTTCAAGCGTTTAGGATAACGGGCATCGGTGTAAAAAATAACGTCGATATTATGATCTTCTACAAACTTCAATTCCTTTTCGGCCTGCTTCAAAGCATCGTCAAAATCCCATTTTACAGCGCGCTTCTCACCTATTCCCGGAATCCTGGTCATTTTTTCGGACGATGCGTTAAACACATCTTCCACGCTGCCAAGATATGCGATCAGTGACTTAGCCGCTACCGGCCCGAGGTTTTTAACAAAAGATAAAGCTACTTTATGGAGTAATGACATTGGGTTTAGACATGCAGATTATAGCCTCGCAAATTATAAATATTCGGGCGATTTTCAAGTAGAACCTATTATTTGCAATGCAATAAATAAAGTTTGGATATCATATTCAGCTTTAAAACATATGCCTTTCGTTATTTAATTTGCGTATCTGCACATCCGTAATCTGCACATTTTTTAAAAACTACAAAAATAGTTTGCAAACTATAAAAATAGTTCTACCTTTATATAACTATAAAAATAGTTTGCTATGCATATCAAAGAACTAACCAAAGCCGAAGAGCAGGTAATGCAGATCCTTTGGCAACTGAAAAAAGCCATTGTTAAAGATATTATTGAAGAAATGCCTGAGCCTAAACCCGCTTATAACACGGTGTCGACTGTGGTAAGGGTATTGGAGGGCAAAGGCTTTATCGACCATAAGGCCTATGGTAACTCGCATGTTTACTTTCCGCTCATCAGCGATGCGGAGTACAAAAAATTCACATTTGATAAGATGATGAAAAACTATTTCAGCAATTCATATCAAAGTTTGGTATCCTTTATTGTGGATGAAAAGAACATCAGCGTAAAAGAACTGGACGAGCTAACATCATTAATTGATAAACTTAAAAGCAAACAACAATGAACTGGCTATATTATTTGCTTGAAGCAAACTTGTACCTATGCGTATTTTATGCAGGGTACTGCCTGTTTTTACATAAGGAAACACACTACACTTTAAACCGTATATACCTGTTATTGAGCTGTGTGGTTTCATTTGTATTACCCGTTGTACAAATTGGCTGGCTAAAACCGGTTGAAACTGCAACAAAAACAATCGTTATCATTCCGCAAACGGCTTACCAAACCACTGTGCAAAAGCTTACCGTGCAGCCAACGTTAACCTTTAACGATATTTTGGTTTACGCCTATATACTTGGTACAATAGTACTTACCACAGTACTCTTTATCAGGCTTTATCAATTGGTCAAACTAACAAAGGCCACCAAAACTCTGGTTGATGGTAAGTATAAACTCATCAATATAGAGGGATCAACCACCGCCTTTTCCTTCTTTAACTACCTTTTTATTGGCACAAAAACCCAGGCTAATAATATCATTATCAGGCACGAGCTGGTTCACATTCGTCAAAAACACTCGGTTGATATTGTTTTTCTGGAGTTGATCAAGATTATCAATTGGTTTAATCCGCTGGTTTATTTATTACAAATCAGCCTGAAAACCATACATGAATATATAGCCGACGAGCAAACCGCCGCGCAGGAAAGTGATGCCTTTAGCTATTCGTCGTTTTTGGTAAGCAATGCTTATGGGTTAAACGGCTCGCCCCTGGCGCATTCATTTTTCAATTATAACTTATTAAAAAAGAGGATAATTATGTTAAACCAAAAACGTTCGGGGAAATTAGCCAGGCTAAAATACCTCGTGGCCGTACCCATATCTGCCGGCCTGCTTTGCGCATCAACCTTAGTATTCAGTAAAAGCTATGGGATCATCGACCTGATGCCCGGCCATCGAATTGCTAATCAAAAGCCGACAAATGCGCAAACAAGCCCTGCAGATACAATCAAAGCAGATCCAATCCGTATAAAAAAAGCAGATGTTACTGCCAAAGGTTTTAAATACGAAGAAACCGGTTACCTTGTTAATAAAAAAACCGATTTCAGGGTAATCATTACCGAAAAGAACGGGGAGCAAAAAGAATATTTTAAAAGCAAAGCTACTCTGGAAGAACTGGCTACACTGAAAACTAAATACGGCTATACATTTCCTAAAATGTTAATTTACCCAAAACTTCCGCCACCGCCGCCTGCTCCGCCCGCAAACAGCAAAAAGCCTAAGGTTATTGATGTAAAGCTGCCACCTCCGCCACCGCCTTCAAATCCGGAAAAGATAAAGAAAGCACCTAAAGTGATAGAAGTGGCACCTGTTACCCCGAAGGTTCCCGCACCAGCCATTGCAGAACGCGTCCCGCCACCACCTCCGCCTGCAGATCCATTTCAAACCCTATATATGTACGTTGCTAAACACACACGCTATCCGTCAAAAGCACGTGAAAACCACATTTCGGGAAAAGTGATGTTAAATTTTAATATTATTAATGGTAAAATAAGTGAAGTGGCCCTTGCCGAAGGCATTGATCAGGATATAGATAATGAAATATTAAGGGTTGTAAATAATTTCGACGGTAATCTCGGCATAAAATCAGGCCATTATAATTTACCCATATCTATGGCTTTAGTTGCTGACAATGATAACTATTACCCCCCTGTACCTTCAAAGCAATATGATCAGGCAATAGCTTCTACAAAAGCTTCAACTACCCTTCGCGAAGTTATTGTGGTAGGCTACCCCGCAAAAGAAAACAAATAAAGATAAAGCTTTAAACAAGCTTTTATAATTGCCGACCGGCCCAAAACCGTCCCGGCAATTTTCTGCGTAAATCCCTCCGTTCTCTTTAACCGCCCTGTTTTACAAATAGCTAAATAATTTCTTTTAGTATCCAAAAATTTGTAACTTAGATATATCCAATCGGGACAATTTCTTTTAAAATATATCTAAAACAAAGCAAACACATTAAAATACGCTTTGTTTAATAAGTACCAATTATACTTCCTGGACCTTACCGTTAACCTGATTTTGTTCATTTTTAAACCTCATAATATGAAAAAGTTTGGGATCATTTTAGCAATAGTAGGCATTGTGATGCTTATTGCAGGTAATTTTTTCTATAAGCATACCATCAATGCGGTAGATAGCTCAGGCAGTTCAATTATTACTACCGGCTTAAATGGCGGATGGACATTTAAACTGCCTGTTTTTGCCGGTGGTGCGTTGTTTTTCCTGGGGTTTGTTTTTTGGGCAGCATCACGTACCGACAACCAGCATCATGATCATTTGATATAGAAGTTAAACCGCATTTTATAAATGATTTCTCGCCGAGTAGGCAAGCGGGAGTTTCACCCGCAAGCCTCTCACAGAACCGTACGTGAAACTCTCGCTTCATACGGCTCGTGTTACAGTTAATTAAAGAGATTAGAAACCTTTTTGCCAATGATAGAACAGGGTAGGATTTCCCTGTCTTATCATACCAAGTTTAAGAATAGCTTTGCGTAGGCTAAGTTTGTACTTCTTCTTTACCCATTTGATAAGACGGTTGTTTAGCCCCATCATTACCCGGTAAAGACCTCCACGGTTACCTGCTATCCCATAGTAATTGATCCAGCCACGTAGCTTTGCGTTTAAACGATCTGCTATCGCTCCGGCCTCAAGTGTACTATTGCTTAGAGAGCGCTCGGTCCTGATCGATTCGTTGACTTGCTTTTGGCTTGATGAACTCATGTCCATACCGAAACCCGTAAAATAGCCGCCATGTTTGCTTTGCATTCGCTCTGGCCTGAAGCTGAAACCAAGAAAGTCGAAGCTTACTGCCGTTTCCGCCTGTTTCCGGCGGTAATCCCGGCAATACGTTATCTTCGTTTTGCTTTCTTTTATCGATAAGCGCACAACTCCTAATCGCTCTTTTATTGCCCTTAACACTTCCGATGCTTCTTCCTTGCTCCTGCAATGGATCACCACATCATCTGCGTAGCGTACAAACCGCACTTCAGGATAAGCCTTCTCCAACCATTTGTCCAACGTGAAGTGCAGGTAAAGGTTGGACAATAAAGGACTGATCACCCCGCCCTGCGGCGTTCCTTTTCCTCCTTTGGCATGAACCTCCCCTGCTTTGGCTTGAACCGGCATTTCCAGCCAACGCTTTACGTACAGACTTACCCATCTCTCTTCCAGGACATGACCTACTGCACGCAGCATCAGTTCATGATCGATCTCATCGAAGAAGTTACTGATGTCCAGGTCAATCACCCAATCGTATTTATAACAGTTCGACATAATTGTCTTCACTGCCTGATGGGCGCTTTTCATAGGGCGATACCCATACGAATCCTTGTGAAAGATCACATCTATCCGATTCTCCATGTACGTCTTTACTACCTGCTGCGCGATTCGGTCCCGCAACGTAGGAATGCCTAACTTTCGCAGGCTTCCATCCTTCTTGGGGATTTCTACCTTGCGTACGGCCTGCGGATGGTAGCTACCTGAGGACAGGCGGTTCCAGATCACATACAAGTTATCCTGTACGTTCGCTTCGAAGGCTTCCCAGCTTTCTCCGTCTATTCCTGAGGCTTTACCGCCTTGTCTTACTTTGCCGTAGGCATCTACCACCCATTTAAACTCAATCGGTACTGTTCTCTTTACATTTACATCCATCCTGAATCCTCCTGTTTTTTTTTCAGTTGTTCATCTGTTCATAAATCCTGTAACCTGCGCCCTTCGCTATGCCTTATTTTCATAAGGCTTTAATTCACTACTATGGCACAGTCCGACTCCCGCTTTCTTAACAGTTATAACTGCCGTTCCATTTTAAAGCGGGGATCCCAAGTTCTCTAATGAAGCCTGTTAATGGGTCATGTCGCCTGTACACCGGCGGACGCATAGCCAGTAATCAGGTAACCGCTATACTCTTCTCTGAACCCTTAGCACGATCCGATTTTGTCCGCTTCACTGCGTTTCGATGCTTCTTCAGCGATTCCTTTGCAGTCATCTCCCATTAACTCACCTGACCGTTTAACAGCCTTTTCTCTTTTCGTTCACCACAATCGGTTTACACCTCTTGCAGATAAGAGCGGTTTGGCAACTGTTCCTGAAAACCCTTGCCGATACGCCACAGCTACTTCTTTTTTTTTTTCACTGCTGTATCATCTTCATTAAAACATGCTGAAACACGGCTCGTTTCAGCTTCATGGCACAAGCAAAGACGCGAAGGCGTAAAGTGATTTACTTTAACGCAGTAGCGTCTTTATGTGCATATTTATAATCAGAAAGGTGGATTACAAATAGATTATCCCTTCACGTATATCACCTGTTTTGTTTCGAAAAACTCCTCTTTAAAGTAATCTTTCAGATGATATTGGATAACTTTTAAGCCCGATTCTTTGATCTCCTGCTCCAAATCGCCGCCCTTTAAATACAGGATACCGTTGGGTAATTTGTTATTCGATCGCTTGTTGAATTTGCCTTTTACCCATGGATAAAAATCCTTTAACTGGGTAACAGCGCGTGATACTACAAAGTCAAATTTATCCGCAATTTGCTCTGCCCGAAGGTGTGATGCTTTCACATTTCTGAGGCCTAAGGCTGCAGCTACCTCAGTAACAACCTTGATTTTTTTGCCTATAGAATCAACTAAATGAAATTGTGTTTCGGGGAATAAAATGGCCAGGGGAATACCAGGAAAGCCCCCACCGGTACCCACATCAAGCACATTTTCACCCGGTAAAAAAGCCATTACTTTAGCAATCCCAAGCGAGTGGAGCACGTGACGTTCAAACAAAAGATCAATATCTTTGCGCGAAATTACATTGATCTGGCTGTTCCAGTGTTCATATAAAGCTGGCAATTTTTCAAATTGCTCACGCTGTTCGGCACTTAAATCAGGAAAATATTGTAGAATTATTTCAGATGTCATCCCTGTTAAAACGGTTAATAATATTGCCAAGCAGGTACCTTGCCCTAAATAATTGCGCCTTTACCGTCCCTAACGGGAGATCGAGTTGCTGGGCTATTTCTTCGTACGAAAGCTCATCAAAATAGCGTAAGGTAATCAGGTTCCTATAACGCGTGGGGAGGCTTTCAATTAATGATCTTAGCTCCTGAGTTTGTTGCTTTTTGATAGATGTTTCTTCGGGGTTAAGGCTGTCGGCCTTAATTTGCAGCGGTTTTTCATCGCCTTCATCGTCCATCATGCCATGAATTGACATGGTACTTAGTTTCTTTTTGCGGATAAAATCGATGCAATTGTTAGTTGCTACCCTAAAAAGCCAGGTGCTGAAAGCAAAATCGGGCTGGTATTTTTCAAGTTTTTCAAATGCCTTGGCAAACGTTTCAATCGTTAGGTCCATTGCATCTTCTTTGTTGTTTACCATCTTAAGCACCATGAAATAAATCGAATCTTTATAACGGTGCATCAAATCGGCATAGGCTTTTTGATCTCCCTGCCTGGCCTTCACTACCAGGTGAAAATCATTCTTTGCGTTCTCGGTAAAGTTGGCGTTTATTTCCATTGAGTAGTTTTTAAAAAGGTACCGATCAATCCAAAAACATTTAAATATGTATAATATAGTAGGTCAAAAAAGGGGAGATACCACCAAAGGTCTTTGCCATTAAGTTTTTTAAATATACGATTATAAATGGTCATTTGTAATATCAACCTAAAAACGTACAAACCTAATGCCAGTAACGGCTCATATCTCAAAATAAGGAATAATATCAATAAAATATAGAATATAAACCCGCTAACTGCATCAAAACTAAGCATACGCCTGTGCTGGTTTTTATACAGTTTACCCACTCCCATGTGTCGCTTTTTTTGTTTGAACCATGATTTAAAAGTGGTTTTAGCCTCTGTAAACATAAACGACTCGGGGTTTAATTCAATAACGGTATTTTCCTCGGTAGCATGCTGATTAACAAACAGGTCATCATCTCCTGATATCACATGCATATGTGATGCAAAACCTTTTGCGCTAAAAAACAATTCTTTTGTATAGGCAAGGTTACGGCCAATACCCATATAAGGGTCGCCGGTTAACGCACCCGACAAGTAATTTGTTGCTGTTTTTATGGTTTCAAAGCGGGTAAAAGCGTTAATAAAACCACCGGTTTTATAATAAGGAGAGTAACCCAAAACTATCTGCACACCGCTTGCAAAATTGGCCGCCATACGGCTTATCCAGTTTTCGGAAGCTGGTTTACAATCAGCATCGGTAAATAAAAGGTGCTCATTTTTTGAAGCCTTGATGCCTAAGGTAAGGGCAAACTTTTTACCGGTTTTAAAGCGGTCATGCTCGGTAATGGTAACAACTTTCAGGTGGGCATATTTTTTTTGCATAGCTTCCAGCACCTCGTCGGAAGTATCAAAAGAGCAATCATTAATAACAACTACCTCAAAATCGGGATAGTTTTGCTCCAGTATGGAAGGCAGGTTTTCTTCCAAATTATGGGCTTCGTTGCGGGCGCTGATTATAACAGAAATGGGAATTAAGACCCGGGGTGGTGGCCCTTCGGCGGGTTTATGGCCTGCAAGGCGGGTATGCCTGCTTACCAGGTAATATAGCTGAACTATAAAACAAAGCTGAAAAAGAATAAAAAGCGCGTCGTGTAAGTACGTTTCCAAACAAAAAAAATAATGAGGCAAATTTGTTAAAAATCAATGAAATTAAGGCTCAATATCAGCGTTAATTTGAAGTTTATGTACTCTTATTTAATCCTCTTTAAAATAAAAGCACTTAAATTAACATGGTTTTAATATTCAGCACGTTTATAAATAGCTTTTATCCTGCCGCCGTTTTGGAATGGAGGGGCATGAGGTTTTTTTTTTGCTAATTTTGCAACCCTAAAATGAAATTTAACTTAACAGCACAAGACCCGCTTTCAAAGGCCCGCGCCGGCGAGATCACTACCGACCACGGTACTATACAAACCCCTATTTTCATGCCGGTAGGTACTGCCGGCACTGTAAAAGCGGTGCACCAGCACGAGCTTAAACAGGATATTTCGGCGCAAATTATACTGGGCAACACCTATCACCTATACCTGCGCCCCGGTTTAAATACCCTTGAAAGCGCCGGAGGGCTACATAAATTTAATGGATGGAACGGTCCCATCTTGACCGATAGCGGCGGCTACCAGGTATATTCATTAACCGAGGTACGTAAAATAAAAGAGGAAGGGGTTACTTTCCGCTCGCATATTGACGGATCAAAACACTTGTTTGCTCCCGAAAATGTAATGGACATTCAGCGCATAATCGGCGCCGATATTATCATGGCGTTTGATGAGTGTACCCCCTATCCCTGCGATTATAACTACGCAAAACGATCGATAGAAATGACCCACCGCTGGCTGAAACGCTGCTGCGACAGGTTTGACAGCACCGGGCCAAAATATGGTTACAGTCAAACACTTTTCCCCATTGTACAGGGTTCGGTATATAAAGATCTGCGTATGCGCTCCGCCGAAGTTATTGCCTCTTATGACCGCGAAGGCAATGCGATAGGCGGTCTTTCAGTAGGCGAACCGGCCGAGGAAATGTATGCTATGACCGAGATTGTATGCAATATATTACCGCAGCAAAAACCGCGTTACTTAATGGGAGTAGGTACGCCTGTAAACATTTTGGAAAACATAGCTCTGGGTATTGATATGTTTGATTGCGTTATGCCAACGCGTAACGCCCGTAACGGCATGCTCTTTACTAAAAACGGCATCATCAACATCAAAAACGAGAAGTGGAAAAACGACTTTTCGGCCATTGAAGATGACAGCGATCTGTTTGCCGACAAGGATTACAGCAAAGCCTATTTACGTCATTTGATCCACTCGGGCGAAATGTTAGGCGCTCAGATCGCCACCTTGCACAACCTCCATTTTTATCTATGGCTGGTTAAAGAGGCGCGAAAAAAAATTATTGCAGGTGAGTTTTACGATTGGAAAAACATGATGGTAAAGCGCCTTGGGCAGCGTTTATAAAAACTCCTAAAATCACAAGAAATCTCCAGGAAAAACATGGAAATTAACAATCAAACAACCGACAGATGAAAGCTTTTTTTCATAGATATTTAAAGATCATCGACAGGTTTATTATTGGCAAATACCTGGGCACTTTTATATTTACTATGGGTATTTTCATGGTGATATCTGTAGTGTTTGACGTATCAGAAAAGCTGGATAACTTCCTGAATAAACACGCCAGTTTGCACGATATCGTATTCAGATATTACGCGGGTTTTATTCCGTTTTATTTGAATATGTTATCACCACTGATCAACTTTTTGGCGGTAATTTTCTTTACAGCCAAGATGGCAAACCAAACAGAAATCGTCCCGATATTGAGCGGCCGGGCAAGTTTTAACCGATTTTTAAGACCTTATGTAATCGCTTCATCAATCATATTTGTGGTGTCTTTTTTTGCTAATGTATACCTCATTCCGTTCACAAACCGCTTAAAAATCGACTTCGAAAATGCGAATGGCATGATGGATAATGACCCGACTAAGGTGGAGGTACACATGCAAATTGACAAACATACGTTTGTTTATCTTGCCAATTACGATCCCACAACTCACTTCGGTTACAATTTTATAATGGAGAAATTTAATGGTGATACGTTGCGTGAAAAACTAATTGCCGACCAAATTCAATACGATTCTTTAAAACGGATCTGGTCACTTAAGCAATACAGTGTTAAATATGTAAACGGAATGAAAGAACAATTCATTACAAGCAACACGCCAAAAGACACTGTTTTGGATATGCACCCGAGCGATTTTATTGTATATGACAACGTATACCAGGCCATGTCTTTAAGCGACCTGAACAAGAATATTGACAAGGAAAAACTGCGTCGCCCGGAGTATTTAAAGGCCATTTATTTTGAAAAATATCACCGTTTTGTATACCCTTTATCAGCCTTTGTACTTACTTTAATCGGT
This sequence comes from Mucilaginibacter sp. SJ, assembly GCF_028993635.1. NCBI lineage: Bacteria > Pseudomonadati > Bacteroidota > Sphingobacteriia > Sphingobacteriales > Sphingobacteriaceae > Mucilaginibacter > Mucilaginibacter sp. SJ. Next base: position 6,493,740 of record NZ_CP118631.1, on the reverse strand, counting down.
GTTTCCATATCGTCAAGAAAGGTACGCGGAGGTGTTGGATTACCCCTGGGGATAGGTATTTTATTATGCTTCGCTTATATTATATTAGAACGGTTTGCGCTTGTATTTTCGGTAAAAGGGGGTATGTCGCCTCTGGCAGCTGTATTCATTCCTAACATCGTTTTTGGCATTTTGGGCTATTACCTACTTTTAAAAGCACCCAAATAATGGCGCAAAATACCCCATCAACCCTAAATAAGAACCTTATAATACTCCATTTTACGGTTTTTGTGTGGGGATTTACCGGAATTTTAGGCGCCCTGATCACCATTTCGGCCGTACAATTGGTGTGGTACAGAGTATTTATTGCCTTTATTTCGCTGTTTTTGTATTTTAAATTCAATAAAACCGATTTTAAAGTCGACAGAAAAACGCTGATCAAACTGGTGTTTACGGGGGCAATTGTGGGCGGTCACTGGATCCTTTTTTTTGCTGCCATCAAACTTTCCACAGTCGCCGTCACCCTGGTTTGCCTCTCATCCATCACACTTTTCACGGCAATTTTTGAACCGTTGATCAACAAAAAAAGTATTTCGAAACTTGAAATTTTAGCCGGCATTTTAATTATCACCGGCATTGTTTTGATTTTCAAATTCGAAAGCAGATACACTAAGGGTATCATAACAGGGCTTGCCAGCGCTGTTTGTGCAAGCCTTTTCTCTATCATTAATTCGCGTCAGGTGCAAAAAGTACAGGCGCCGGTTATTGCATTTTATGAACTATCCGGCGCTTTTGTATGGATCTCGATATACCTTTTTATAACCTCCGGCTATACCCGGGCTATGTTGTTAAAGCCAGCGGATATTGGCTACCTGGTATTGCTTGGCACGGTGTGCACATCGCTGGCCTACGTCGCCGGCGTATCTGTAATGCGCGAGCTTTCGGCATTCAGGGTGGCGCTCATCACCAATCTCGAACCTGTGTACGGCATCATTATGTCGTTTATTTTTTTTGGCGACATGAATAAAATGACGCTGGGGTTTTGGGGTGGTGCGCTTCTTATTTTGTCTACGATCTTCTTATATCCCGTCGCCCGAAAGCAAATCACCCAGCGCAAAGGCAGGGCCTGAGTTTCGACTTTCCGGCATATCGCTTCATATCTAATAGTTACCTAAGCGTATTTCTATCGACTACCAAATAGTCCGAGCGAAGGCTCAATACGCCTTCATCTTTCTCTTACCCAAACCACAATAGGGGCCGAAATCCCCATGCCCGCCATGGCCATTTTTAGCCCCGCTGAGCGATTCTAATTTTTAGAGATACTCCAGCCTCAACCAACCGTTCAGCACAAAGCAGCGGTGAAATCCAACTTTTACTTAGTGTACTAAATTCAAGTTTTAAAATCGTATCAGCAATTTCAACAATTCAGAATTTAACCCCTTTCATCTACTATAAAAATTGAAACAATCTATTAATTTAATAAACATATAAACCTAAAAATCAAATATTTATATAAATTACATCAATAAATAATTAAACAGAAGCGATGTAAGCGAAATCACAGAAAGCTAAAAAAATTAGCACTATCAATTTTAAGATATAAAAAACATCATATAATATTAAAAATCAAATAATTACTATTATTTATATAATGTAAAAATTTCAAATAGCATGAAGAAGGAGATGTTTATGCAAAGTGTAGTGAAGTTATAATTCAGGAATCAAAAAAAATCGCAGCATCTCTCCTGCTTGTATACAGAATTTGTTTCCGGGCCGATTTTTTTACACTCTCGCAGGAATTCCCTCAAGGAAATTTTCGGCATGAACAATCGCTGTGTCATCAAATCTCACTGATGTTAACAGCACTGATTTGACTTTGAAAAATGCGCCGAGAATTTCACCATGATTTTGGTCGTCGTTTTTTTGATTCTACAATTATTAGCCAACTCAAACCTGAACGAATTAAAAAAGACAGCCGCGACCTAAGCAGTCACAGCCTGTAAAATATGGAGGTAAATCCAGTCATATCTCCGCGCCCAAACACCATCAATTTTCAGGAAGCAGATTTAGGCAAGATCAATTTTTATTAAACATTTAAAAAGCGGATATTGTATTAACTCTAAAACCACATCCATCATGAGCATTAAAACAATAGTCATTGTAGTCCTCGCTGTTTTGCTTACCATCGTACTGATGCAAAATACCGACGAGGTTTACTTCAAATTTTTGTTCGCTACTTTCAGGGTATCCAAACTAATGATGATGCTGATAGTTGCGGTAACCGGTTTTATATTGGGTTTGATCGTGGCCTGGCCTAAAAAACAAAAATTCGATATCGAAGGCTACCATGACGCCATGCGCAAAAAAGATGACACCGATACACTAAGTGACGAAGACAGGGAATACATCAGCTAAAATATGAAAACAAAGATTGGATTTATAGGCCTTGGCGACATGGGTACCAGCATGGCCAAAAACCTTATCGCCTCGGGGTACCATTTGCAGGTTTACAACCGCACACTTTCAAAGATAGACGAGCTTGGCACCGACAGTATAACCAAATGCCAGAGCCCTGCCGAAGCCGCGGCAAATGTGCCATTTTTGATCACCATGGTGTCAGATGACGAAGTGTTGCGAGAATCGGCTGTAGGCGACGGCGGAATTTTAAAAACGCTACAGCCAAATGCTGTGCACATCTCCATGAGCACTATTTCGCCTGATACTTCTGAAGAACTGGCCAAATTACATGAGCAGGCCGGTAGTCGTTACCTCGCTTCCCCTGTATTCGGAAGGCCCGAAGCAGCCGCTGCACGTAAGCTCTGGATCTGCGTTTCGGGTGATGAACAAACTAAAACTGACGCCCGTCCAATACTTGATTTACTTGGCCAGCAAGTGATTGATTTTGGGCCTTCGGCGGGAGGTGCAAATGTGGTTAAAATAGCAGGCAATTTTATGATCATGGCATCCATGGAAATGATGGCCGAGGCGTTCACCCTCGCCGAGAAAAACGGGCTGAGCAGAACACAGGTTTCCGATTTTTTTGGCTCGACACTTTTCAACGCTCCTATCTTCCAAAATTATGGAAAGCTTATCGCAGGTAAACAATACGAATCCGTGGGCTTTAAATCAAAATTGGGTTATAAGGACGCGCGTCTCGCATTTAAATTATCACAAACAAGTGAGATGCCTATGCCCATTGCAAACGCCGTACACGGCCGCTTATTAACAGCAGTAGCCAAAGGCTGGGGCGAGCGTGGCTGGGTAGAAGGGATAAGCCGGGGTGTAAGTGAAGATGCGGGCTTGTGATGTCGGATTCGGATGTTCGATTTCGGAATTTGTAAGTAGGATTTTGGAATCGGATATTTCTTTTAAATAAAATGCCGGATGGTCTATCGACTGATAAAATGATTGATAAATCATCCGGCATTTTACATGCAGCAGGATAAGTAAGTTTCGTAGCAGAATTGCTTTATATCACAACGTCATTGCGAGGTACGAAGCAACCCCAAACTATACAGAGACGACCTGCCAATCGGGGATTGCTTCGTACCTCGCAATGACTCTTTTATTTTGCTTCGGGACAGCTTCCCGAATCCTACCAAATCCGAAATCGAACATCCGAAATCTGACATCAACAATGACGTCATAAATAGAACACTTCGTTCTCCGCCTCCAAAAATTTCAAATCAGGAGTTTCGGCAAAAATACCGAACACGGATGCTCCGGTTCCGCTCATGCTTGAGTATATGGCGCCGGCTTCATAAAGGGCTGCTTTAATGCCGCGAATTTCCGCATGGTTTTGAAACACGGTTTGCTCAAAATCATTTTTGATAAACTTTTTCCAGTCGGTTATTGGTTCGTTGATCAAGTCGAACAATGAATCTTTTACCGGAGTCGGTTTTATGCCGCGGAACGCCTCCCCTGTAGACACATGAACAGGCGGCATCACCAAAACAATTTTGTAAGCCGACAAATCGAGTTTGATATGCTCAAACTCATCGCCTCGCTCAAAAGCAAATACGGGTTTGTTCTCAATAAAAAAGGCACAGTCGGCACCAAGGCGGCGGGCATAATCGGTCATCACATCAACCGATAAACCGAGTTTAAATTCGTCATTCATCAGTCTGATAAAAAATGCAGCATCGGATGATCCGCCACCCAGCCCCGCACCTATCGGGATGTGCTTATGCAGGTGAATGCTCACAGGTGGCAGGTCGTGATCCTGCTTAAGCATATGGTAACCTTTAATACAAAGGTTATCCTCTGTCAGGCCGGGAATCTCCAGGCCGGTTGAGATGAAGCTGAGCTTATCGCTTTTTACCACCTCAAGAGCGTCTTTAACATCAATAGGATAAAAAATGGTTTCAAGATTATGATAACCATCAGGCCGGCGTTCGGTAATATTGAGGCCGATGTTTATTTTTGCATTCGGAAATAAAATCATACAAAGTAATTAACACGTGATGTATTTGCCAACATCCGTAGGAAACCAAAGGTAGATTATTTTTCTTTGCCCTCTGAATTTAGTCATTGGTTCATTAGTTCAATGGTTCATTGGTATCGCTTATATAAGCCCACTATTAAGCTTATACGCCATCAATGCACGGGCAAGCACTAATGAACTAATGAACAAGTGAACTAATAAACTAACAAAAAATGAAACAGTATCTCGATCTGATGAGGCATGTGATGGAAACCGGCGCGCAAAAGCATGACAGAACCGGCACCGGTACGGTAAGTGTGTTTGGCTACCAGATGCGTTTCAACCTTAAGGATGGTTTCCCGATGGTAACCACCAAAAAACTCCACCTCAAATCTATTATCCATGAGCTCATCTGGTTTTTGAGCGGCGACAGCAATATCCGCTACCTGAAAGAAAATGGCGTTAAAATATGGGACGAATGGGCCGACGAAAATGGCGACCTTGGCCCCGTATACGGTAAACAGTGGCGCTCATGGCCTACATCGGATGGCGGTCATATCGACCAGATCAAACAGGTGGTGAACCAGCTTAAAAATAATCCCGACTCACGCCGCATCATTGTATCGGCCTGGAACGTTGCCGAGGTTAACCAGATGGCGCTGCCTCCATGCCACAGCTTGTTCCAGTTTTACGTAGAGCCCCCTAACCCCCTAAAGGGGGAACAAAAGGGAAAACTTTCGTGCCAGTTGTATCAACGCAGTGCAGATATTTTCCTTGGCGTTCCTTTCAACATAGCGTCGTATGCCCTGCTCACCATGATGATGGCACAGGTATGCGACCTTGACCTTGGCGACTTTGTACACACCTTTGGCGATGCCCATTTGTACAACAACCACATGGAGCAGGCCCGCCTGCAGTTAAGCCGCGATCCGCGTCCGCTGCCAACCATGAAAATCAATCCTGAGGTTAAAGATATCTTCTCATTCAAGTTTGAAGATTTCACTTTAGAGAACTACGATCCGTGGCCGCATATTAAAGCGGAAGTGGCGGTATAGTTCATTTGTTCACTGGTTCATTAGTTCATTGGTATTTACTGTGGGCAGATTTAAGAATTAATAGATTTTCACTATCCTTACAAAATAAACTATCCGTCATTGCGAGGCACGAAGCAATCCCAAACTATACAGAGGAGCCATGCAAAGTAGCTCTGTACATCGGGGATTGCTTCGTACCTCGCAATGAGGCTTTGAAAACATGGGCGTTTTGAGAAACAATAACGCTTTGAAAAACAAGGTTCACCTGCTTAGCACCAATGAACCAATGAACTAATGAACCAATGATTTTATCCATCATCGTAGCCATAGCCAAAAACCGCGCTATCGGTAAAGACAATAAATTACTCTGGTATTTGCCTAACGATCTAAAACATTTTAAAGATGTTACTACGGGGCATACCGTGATCATGGGCCGTAAAACTTTTGATTCGGTTGGCAAGCCTTTGCCCAGGCGCCGCAACATCGTTGTTACCCGGCAGGCCATCAGTATTGAAGGTTGCGAGGTGGCACCGTCTATTGAAGCTGCTATTGCGCTTTGCAAGGCCGAGGATGAAGTTTTTATCGTTGGCGGGGCCGAGATCTACCGGCAGGCAATTCCCCTTACAAACCGCATATATCTCACCATTATTGACCAGGATTTTGAGGGCGATACCTTCTTCCCGGAGTTAAATCCTGATGAATGGCAGGAAACAGATCGTGAAGATTTTGAGCCCGACGAAAAAAACAAGTATAAATATGCTTTTATTACACTTGTGCGGCGCTAACATTTTTTGTCATGATTTTGTTTTAATTTAAAATTTTGTGCTTACGAAATTTTATTAGATTTGCTGCCTTATTGAAAAAAAGCTTATAAACTAATTTATTACATATTACAAATTCGATGCAAGGCAAAGGGGTTATTAAATTTTTCGCCATACTACTGGCAGTGGTGTGCTTATACCAGCTATCATTTACGTGGGTGGCCCATAAGGTTAGGGAGGATGCCAAAGTATACTCAAAGGGAGATCCTGAGAAAGAAAAAGCTTATTTGGATTCTATTTCCAATCAACCGGTTTATCCGCTATTAAAACATGATTACGCTTATGTATTGCAAAGGGAAATTGCATTAGGCCTTGACCTTAAGGGCGGCATGAACGTTACCATGCAGATCCAGCTTGATGAGCTGGTTAGGAAAATTGCCAACAACAATCCGGATGCAACTTTTAACCAGGCTTTGGCTAACGCCGATAAATTGCAGGCTAACGCTCAAACCAACCAAAAAGA